>NZ_JAFKHD010000401.1:3927-18922 GCF_017307565.1 Devosia sp. | reverse complement strand
GTTCAACGCGGACAAGCTGCGCTACCACAAGATTATCATCATGACCGACGCCGACGTCGACGGCGCCCATATCCGCACGCTGCTGCTGACGTTCTTCTACCGGCAGACGCCGGAACTCCTGGAACGCGGGCACATCTATATCGCCCAGCCCCCGCTCTATAAGGCGACGCGTGGCCGGTCCGAGCAGTATCTCAAGGACGAGCGGGCGCTTGAGGATTACCTCCTCAATGCCGGTCTCGACGAAGCCGTGTTCACGACGCGCGATGGCGTCGAGCATGCGGGGCCTGACCTCTTGTCGATCCTGCAGCAGGCGCGCGACATCGACTATGCGATCAAGAACCTCAACACGCGCTACAACCGGAACCTGGTTGAACAGGCGGCGATTGTCGGCGGGCTCGATCCCGATGGCATGGCCGATCCGGACAAGAGCGCGGAAACCCTGAAGCGCGTTGCCAACCGCCTCGACCGCATTTCCGACGAGCTGGAACGCGGCTGGACCGGCGAGGTCACCGACGAAGACGCTCTCGCCTTCTCGCGCACGGTGCGCGGCGTGACCGAGACACACCAGATCGACCGGGCACTCCTGCAGTCGGCTGACGCGCGAAAACTGCGCCAGCTGGCAGCGCGTCTCGACGAACTTTTTGGCGGCGTGCCGACGCTGAAGCGCAAGGGCGACACGATCTCGATCTTCGGGCCGAGCTCGCTGTTCAAGGCCGTCACTGATGCCGGCCGCAAGGGCGTTTCGCTGCAGCGCTATAAAGGTCTTGGCGAAATGAACGCCGAGCAGCTCTGGGAAACGACGCTCGACCCCAATGCCCGCACCCTGCTGCGCGTCGAAATCGACGAGACCAGCGAAGCCGATGAAATCTTCACCGCGCTCATGGGTGACCTCGTCGAACCGCGCCGCGAGTTCATCCAGGACAATGCGCTCAACGTGAGCAATCTGGACGTCTGAGAGCCGAGCCGGAGGCAAAATCTCCCCGTTGGGGAGATTTTAGGCGAGCAGGCCATGAGAGCTGTGCTCGAATGGCACGACGTCTCGGAACAACAAAATCCCCGCGTAAGCGGGGATTTTTGTTTTGTTGTTCGTATCGCCCTGCCTTGTGCCCGAGGCGCGCCTGCGCCGGGTATGCTTTTCGAAGGCCGGGCCTGGATCGGTGCCGCCGCGACGATTCTGCGGGGCGTGGCGATTGGCGAGAATGCGGTGATTGCCGCCGGAGCCGTGGTCAGTCGCGATGTGCCGGGGAACACGATGGTGGCTGGCGTGCCGGCACGGGCGATCAAGCAGCTTTAGCCCTTTGTCGCGGGAAGGTGGATTCCGTTTGGGCCCTGTGGTCTCTTCGCTCATATACATTTGAGCGCTCATGGTTTGTGCATGTCCAACGCGTCCGAACGCATCGCCATCATCTCCGACGTCCACGGCAATCTCACGGCGCTTGAGGCGGTGCTGGACGACATTGCCGCAAGAGGCATCGGCCGCATCTTCAATCTGGGTGATCTGGTGGGGAAGGGGCCTCGCTCGGCCGAGGTCGTCGATCGCTGCCGTCAGACCTGCGAGGTGGTGGTTCAGGGCAATTGGGACGCCGATGTTTCGTCGGGGACGACGGAGCGCCCTGCGCCACGCTGGCATCACCATCAGCTTGGCCCCGAGCGCAATGCCTATCTCGCCGATCTGCCGGGCAGCCACGATTGCATGATTGGCGGTGGGCCGGCCCGGTTCTTTCACGCCAGCCAGGTCAGCCCATTCCAGCGCATCTATGAAAACGCGCCGCGCGAGGCGCAGAGGGGCATGTTCTCCAATACCGATTTCACCGGCCACGCCTCGCAACCGAGGCTGGTCGGTTATGGTGACATTCACCGGCCCTATGTGCTCAATTTCGACGGGAAGACGCTCTTCAATGCCGGCAGCGTCGGCAATCCGCTGGATCAGCCGCTGGCGTGCTATTGCATCATTGAGGCCAGGTCAGGCGACCGGCAGCCCTCGTCCTGGTCGCTGAACGTCGTGCGTGTCGCCTATGACATTGAGGCCGAACTGGCTTTTGCCAGGGCCTCTGACATGCCGGATTTTGAGCACTATGCCACCGAGCTGCGGACGGCGGTCTATCGTGGTGTTTCTGCGTATGGTGTTTAGGCTGCGGGATTGACGGTAGGAATCTCGGAGGGGGATCCCCGCTTTCGCGGGAATGCCGCCGTGGGCGTGAGAAGCGCGCGCCTCAGCGCTTGCGGACGAATTCGGTGCGGAGGACGAGGCCCTTGATGGCGTCGTGGCGGCAGTCGATTTCTTCGGGGTTGTCGGTGAGGCGGATGGTCTTGATGACCGTGCCTTGCTTGAGGGTCTGCCCGGCGCCTTTCACCTTGAGGTCCTTGATCAGCACGACGGAATCGCCGTCGGCGAGGAGATTGCCGGAGGCGTCGCGCACTTCCTGGGTTTTCGCCTGGGCGGCGGCGATCTCGGAGGCCGGGCGCCACTCGCCGGTGGCCTCGTCATAGACATAGTCATCATTGGAATCGGTCATGCCTCCCTATTGCAGGCGGGACAGGTCTTGCCAAGTCCGGGGAGGGGAGCGCCATCGTTCACTGAGCAGAACCAATCCGTTCCGATTGGCCGCCTTGCGCCCACCCCTGGCACCGCCTAGCTATGACCCAACACAATTGAGCCCCGTGAGGCGGAAATGAAGAAGATCGGCTTTTTGTCCTTTGGGCATTGGAATCCCTCGCCCCAGTCGGGCACGCGCTCGGCTGCCGATGCACTGCTGCAATCGATCGACCTGGCCGTGGCGGCCGAGGAACTGGGCGCCGACGGCGCCTATTTCCGCGTGCACCATTTTGCTCGCCAGCTCGGTTCGCCCTTCCCGCTGCTGGCCGCCGCTGGCGCCAAAACCAAGAAAATCGAACTCGGCACGGCCGTGATCGACATGCGCTATGAAAATCCGCTCTACATGGCCGAGGATGCCGGTGCGGCTGACCTCATCGCCGGTGGGCGTCTGCAGCTTGGCATTTCGCGCGGGTCGCCCGAGCAGGTGATCGATGGCTGGCGTTATTTTGGTTTTGCACCCGAAGAGGGCAAGACGGACCAGGACATGGCGCGTCAGCACGCGGAAGTGTTTCTCGAGGTGATCAAGGGCAAGGGCTTTGCCCAGCCCAATCCGCAGCCCATGTTCCCCAACCCGCCGGGCATGTTGCGGCTCGAGCCACATTCCGAAGGGCTGCGCGAGCGCATCTGGTGGGGTGCGGCGAGTGACGCGACGGCGATCTGGGCGGCCAAGATGGGCATGCACCTGCAGTCCTCGACGCTGAAATTCGATGAGAGCGGAAAGCCTTTCCACATTCAGCAGGCCGAACAGATTCGCGCCTATCGCGCGGCCTGGAAGGAAGCAGGGCACGCCGGTGAGCCGCGGGTTTCGGTCAGCCGCTCGATCTTTGCCCTCGTCAACGACCAGGACCGGATGTTCTTCGGTGCCGGCCGGCCCGAGCAGGACCAGTTTGGCTATATCGAACCGGAAAAGCGCGCGGTGTTCGGGCGTGGTTATACGGCCGAGCCCGACAAGCTGATTGAGGAACTCAAGCGCGACGAGGCCATTGCCGAAGCCGACACGCTGCTGCTCACCGTGCCGAACCAGCTCGGGGTCGACTACAACGCCCATGTGATCGAGAGCATTCTTACCCATGTGGCGCCAGGTCTCGGCTGGCGCTGAGCTTTTGGGCTCGCTTTGACAAAACTGTGTGATCCCCGCGCAAGCGGGGATTGCCGTTTTTGGCGAGGATTTTGGGGGTCAGGGCAGTCTGAAGGCTGACCCTTCGCATTTGTTGGCCTGCCAATAGCGGGTGACATCAGTAAAGGCGCCGGTCGCGAGTTTTTCGATCCTGGCGGCGAAGGCCATGGCGCGGCATTCATTGGGGCCGGCAACGACATGGACAATTTCGTGCAGTACGGTGAGGGTGCGAAGGCCATCGGCACCGGGCGTCAGGAATTGCGGACAGAGGGTCAGCGTGACCCGGCCGTTTTCGGGCGGCAGGCGCACGAAGGCGGCGTAGCGGTCGCAGGAGCCGGTGGTCTTGCTGCCACTGGTGACCGAAAGCCTGGTAGTCCCGCCCCAATGGGGCGAGGAGAAACTGCGCAGCGTCAGCGCATCGCGATAGGCCGCGATATCGACGCCAAACAGCTCGGCGGGAAGCTGCGGCAGGGCCGTCTCGAACTGGCTGATGGCGCGATCGAAGGCCATATCGATGACATCGGCCCTGGCAGGGATCAGACTGGCGGCGAAGAAAAGGAGCACGAGGCAGAAACGCATGGCGGTTTTCTGCCCCCACTTGATGGCGCCTGCAAGGCGGTTAGCTGCCGGTGCCGGCAAGGAAAGGCATGATATCGACGCTGCTGCCGAGAAAAACCGTAAAATGCGGGTGGCTCTCAAAAAGTCTGGCTGCCGCTTCGATGCTTTCGGCTTCGACCACGATATAGCCGCAGACCTCGTTGCTGGCCGGCGCTGTGCCCGATTTGCTGACGCGCAGCGTCTTGCCCACCATGCCGCCGCGATTGGGGAAGGCGGCGGCATGCTTTTCTTCCCATTCGCTCCATTGCCTGAGCCCGATGGCGTCGGCGGCATCCTGCTCGGCTTTGGGCAGGGCGCGAAAGCGGGCCATTTTGCGCTCTTGGGGCCGAACTCGGAGATGCCCGAGCCTAGCGGCTCGGGCATCTGGAGTCATCAAGCGCAAGGGTCAGGCGACGCGGGTGCGGGCGCCAAAATTCTGCGCGATGAACTGGCCGGCATAGGCGGCGATAGCGGCCTTGACGAGATCGCCCGGCACGAAGACCAGGTCGCCGATCAGCGCGTCGCTGGGGGCAAGGCCGACATAGAGAATGAGCCAGAGAACGCCAAAGACGTGCTGGACGACGACGCCGAGCACGGCGCCGAGGAAGAAGCCGCCAAAGATCTTCCAGCCATTGAGCTGACGCTTGCTGACCTGGTCGGCGACCCAGCCGGCGATGAAGGCTGCGGGCAGGTGGCCGAAGAGGTAGCCGGCCGTGGGGCCGACAAAGACCGCAAGGCCGCCGCGACCGCCCGCGAGCACCGGCAGGCCAATGGCGACGAGCACGAGCAGCAGCAAGACCGAGAGCGTGCCGCCGCGCGCCCCGAGGACGACGCCGGCGAGAAGCGCGCCGAGGCTCTGGGCGTGAATGGGCACGGGGAAGAAGCCAAGCATGATCGGCGGGATCAGGCCCAGAACAACGATGATGGCGGTGAAGAGGGCGATGAGCACCAGGGAACGGGTCTGCATGGAAACGGCCTTCAGTTTGGCTTGGCGTGTTCGGGACGAATGCATCGCGCGTCGATGGCATTCGCAATGTCGTCGGCGCCTTGCAGCGTGCCGATGATCATCGGGACGAGCAGGGTGGCCGGGCGTATCTTGAGACCGCGGGCGCGATGCGCCTCGATCACAGCCCGATAGCGCGTCTGCACCTCGGGCACGAAGCGGATGACGAGGCCGATGGCGAGCCCGATATCTGCGGCATTGCCGATGCCGATCCGTTCGAGCGGACGGGCAAGGGCGGTGATGGTCTCGATGAACTGGCCGATCGTCGTCGTGGTGGTGACGGTGGTGGCAAAAAGGCTGAGGGCGCTGAGGCGCAGCAGCAAGACAAGGCCCGTTTCGGGGTCTTTGGCAAAGGCCGTCCAGCCCGCGACCAGCGCAATGGTGAGAAGGAGCGGCCAGGACGCCAGCCACTGCCGCAGGGCCGGGCGGCAGAAGAGGAGCGTTGTGCCGAGGACCAGAGCGGCGATGACACCGAGCGCGAAAGCCGAAGACAGCGCAAAGACCAGAACGCTGAGGGCAAAAAGCACGGCGAGCTTGGCGGCGGGCGGCAGGCGGTGGAGAGGGCCGCTGCCGGCGGGCTGGGAAAAGTTCATGTGGCCAGCGCCCTATAGCGGGCAAGGGTCTCGTCGGCAGCGCCATCGTGGACCAGCCGGCCTTCATGAAAGAGCAGGACGCGCTCGAAATCGGCAAGGAGCGGCAGGTCGTGGCTGATGACGATGACGTCTTCGGCCAGCGCGCCGATGGTGCGGGCGACGAGGTTGCGGTTCCTAAGGTCGAGCTGGTTGGTGGGCTCGTCCATGATGACGATGCCGGGGGCGGTGACCAACACCGAGGCGAGGGCGGCAAGCTGGACTTCGCCGCCGGAAAGCTCATGGGCGCGGCGATCGGCGAGATGGGCGGCGCCGACGCGATCGAGGGCGGCCATTACGGCGGTGTCACGCTCGGCCTTGCCGAGGCGCCGGGACTGGAGGCCGAGGGCGATATCGTCGCGGATCAGCGGCAGCACGATCTGGTTGGCCGGGTTCTGAAAGATGTAGCCGACCATGGCGCGCACCCGGGCGCCGTCTTTGGCGGTGTCGCAGCCATTGGTGAGGACGCGGCCGGCGGCTGGCTGCACGAGGCCATTGATCATGCGGGAGAAAGTGGTCTTGCCCGAGCCATTGAGGCCGACAATGCCGATGCGGCGTTGCGTGAGCCGGAGCGACACCGGTTCGAGGACGACCCTCTCGCCAAACCGGGCCTCGGCCTTGTCAAAGAAAATGTCCAAATCGCCGTTCCATGCGGTGCTGGTCCGCTTTGCTCTTTACCGGGGGTGGCGGTCAAGCACATATCCACAACTGTCCCGGATCAGGGCAGGTTGGAAGCTGTGGCAGCGACGACACACTTGCCAAAAGGTGAGGCAAACTCACATAAACCGGCCACATTTTCCGAGGAAAAGCGTCACATCCGATCGCGAGACATGATTGTGGGCAGCGCTGAACCGCCCGACCGGACGCAACGGACTTTAACCTCCCGCTTACCTTTTGTTTCCCTCATGGAGAGAACAGGATAGAAGCGGGCTGAGACTCCCGAACCCAGGTTTGCTCGATGGACTTTCGCATTTCGGCCGATGACCGCGTTGGTGCCCAGCCCAATAGGGGCGCCAAGCCGCAAGCGCGTGCCGCCAAGGGCTCGCGCGTCGAGCCGAGCCTGGGCCAGTCCGTCGGCGGCTTCGTCGATGACGAGCGCTCTGGTGGTCCCATCGGCGGCGGCAATGGCGGTGGCGGCAAGCCGCCGCGCGGCAAGAAGCCGGCCCGCGCCGAAAAGCAGCCGCGCCGCGGCAAGGCCGAAACTGCAAAGCCGAAAAAGCGTCGTTCGCGCTCCGGCGGCTTCCTCATGGGCCTCCTCTGGTGGGGCTTTGTCGCCTGCCTCTGGGGCGGCCTCGCCGTCATTGCGGTCATCGTCTATTATGGCGCCCAGCTACCATCATCCAATGGCTGGGCCATTCCCGATCGCCCGCCCAATATCCGCATTCTGGCGGCCGATGGCAGCCTGATTTCCAATCGCGGCCAGACCGGCGGCGAGGCCGTGACCTTCCGCGAATTGCCGCAATATGTGCCGGCTGCCTTCATCGCCTCGGAAGACAAGCGCTTCATGAGCCACTTCGGTGTCGACCCCATCGGTCTTCTGGCCGTGGCGGTTGAATCGGTGCAGGCGCGCGGCGTGACCCGTGGTGCATCGACGCTGACCCAGCAGGTCGCGAAAAACCTCTTCCTGACCCCCGACCAGACCCTGGGCCGCAAGGTGCAGGAAGCGATCCTGGCCATCTGGCTCGAGCAGAATTTCACCAAGGAAGAAATTCTCGAACTCTATATGAACCGCGTCTATTTCGGTGCGGGCGCCACCGGCATCGAAGCGGCGGCGCAGACCTATTTTGGCGTCTCCGCGCGCAATCTGTCGCTTGGCCAGGCCGCCATGCTGGTCGGCATCCTGCCCGCGCCGTCCGCTTACAATCCCAAGGCCAATCCGCAGCGCGCCATCGAGCGCCAGCGCATCGTGCTCAACGTGATGGCGCAGGAAGGCTACATCACCCGCGAGGAAGCCGACGCCGCCCAGATCGACCCCGCGCAATCGAATGTGCGCACGGTGGTGGCGGGGTCTGAATCCTATGTCGCTGACTGGGTCGAAAGCCTGATGACCGCCTATATCGGCGAGATCAAGGACGACGTGGTGGTGCAGACCACCATCGACTGGAAGATGCAGAAGGACGCCGAGTTCATCGTCAAGGAGGCGGTGGCCAATGAAGGCTCCAAACGCGGCTTCTCCCAGGGCGCGCTTGTCGCCATGGACGTCAATGGCACGGTGCGTGCCATGGTCGGCGGTGTCGACTATCAGGCGAGCCAGTATAATCGCGCCGTGACCGCCAAGCGCCAGCCCGGCTCGACCTTCAAGCCCTTCGTCTACATGGCCGCCATGGAAAAGGGCTATACGCCCGATACCCTGGCCGAGGACGCCCAGTTTGAATACAAGGGCTGGAGCCCGCGCAATGCCTCGGGCAAATATGCCGGCACGGTGACGCTGCGGCAGGGCCTGGCCTATTCGCTCAACACCATTGCCGGGCGTCTCGCCATCGACGTGACGCCGGAAAAGGTGATCGAGGTCGCAACGCGTATGGGTATTTCCTCGCCCATGACCCCGGTGCCCTCCATCGCGCTCGGCACCCAGGAAGTGAACCTGCTCGAGCTGACCTCGGCCTATGCACCCTTTGCCAATGGCGGCATGGGCGTCATCCCCAATGTGATCACCAAGATCACCTCCAAGGATGGCACCGTGCTCTACGAGGCATCCGACGCCGGCCCCGGCCGCGTGGTCGACCCCAACGTGCTCAACGAAATGAACGACATGCTCGAAACCGCGGTGGAAGTGGGGACGGGTCGTGGCGCCAATCTCGGCGGCTGGGCTTTCGGCGGCAAGACCGGCACCAGCCAGAACGCCCGCGACGCGCTCTTTGTCGGCTATACCTCGGCCATGGTCACCGGCGTGTGGCTGGGCAATGACAACGACACCAAGACCACCCTTTCGGGTGGCAACGTGCCGGCGGCCATCTGGTCCGAATTCATGACCAAGGCCCATGCCGGTCGCTCGCCGGTTCCGATCCCCAGCGGTTCCTATCAGGGCCAGGTCGTTGCCCAGCAGATGGTCGATCCGACCACCGGCCAGGCGCTGATCGACCCGACTACCGGGCAACCGCAGGTGCAATATGTCGATGGTGGTACCGGACAGCCGGTGCAGACCATGACCGACCCGGCGACGGGCCGCGTTGTGGCCATAGATCCCGCGACCGGTCAGCCGATTCAGGGCCTCGCCCCGGCCGGCGGCGGCAGCATGAACCCGCCGATCCAGACCGGGCAGATGACCGATCCGACTACCGGCCTGCCGGTCGATCAGGGTTTTGGTCAGCCCCAGCAGTTCAATGCGCAGGGGCAGGCCATCGACCCGGTGACCGGCTATCCGCTGCAGACCGATGGCAATGCGGGCTTCAACAACTCCGCCCCCATCGATCCGCAAACTGGCCTGCCGATGATGCTGGTGGTCGACCCGGCCACGGGCCAGCAGGTCTGGGTGCCGAGCGCTCCGGCTACGGCGCAGCCGATGCAGGGCCAGCCGGTGCAACCGTCCAGCCCCTTCGCGCCTCCGGCTGGGATCGGCGAGGAGCCGGTCTACCAGAACCAGCGCTCGCAGCGCACGCTGATGGACCTGCTCTTCGGCAACTGAAACCAGAGGCCCCGGATTTCCGGGGCCTTTTCATTTCGTCGCATTGAACTGGCGCGCCTCCGGGTCCACATCTGAGCTATCGTCCTCCAGTTTCCCGGATTTTCAACGTGACCACGCTCGCCGACTTCTCTCTGCCGCTGCTGAGCGGTGTTTCGCAAAACCTTGCCGACTACGCTGGAAAGGTCGTGCTGGTGGTCAATGTGGCGAGCCAGTGCGGGCTGACCCCGCAATATGCCGGGCTCGAGGCGCTCTATCGCCAGTATCAGGAACGTGGCCTTGTGGTGCTCGGCTTTCCCTGCAACCAGTTTGCCGGCCAGGAGCCGGGCAGCAGCGAGGAGATCGCCAGCTTCTGCGAGGTCAATTACGGCGTGACCTTTCCGGTTTTTGCGCGCATCGATGTCAATGGCGACGACGCTCACCCGCTCTATCGCTGGCTCAAATCGTCGGCGCCAGGTCTGCTCGGTAGCGAGGCGATCAAGTGGAACTTCACCAAATTCCTTATCGGTCGCGACGGACAGGTGGTGGAGCGCTACGCTCCGACCACCGAGCCGGCCGACATCGCCGGCGATATCGAAAAGCTGCTCTAGGCCCATCCGTTCGGCCGCCATCGACGTGCGCGCCTGGCGCGCGCATGCCGCTTTGCTTTGTCCGCCAAAAATTCTAGTTTATGTCCGGCGGATAAACGAGGGCGGTGAATGGCTGACATTCTCGACTATTGCAGGGATCTCAAACAGACGCGCTTCAAGTCGGGGCAGGTGCTGCTGCCCGAGGGGGAGCGCCTGGGAAAACTCTATGTCCTCGTTGACGGGCAGGTCGAGGTGATCCGTGAGCGCACCCAGGTGACCCATGTCGACGAGCCCGGCTCGATCTTTGGGGAAATGGCGGTGCTGCTCGACATGCCGCATTCGGCGACCGTCAAGGCGCTCTCCGATGTCACCGCCTATGAAATCCCCGATGCGCTGACCTTTCTGGATGGCCATCCGGAATTTTCGCTGCACATTGCCGGCATGCTGGCGCGGCGGCTCTATTATACCACCTCTTACCTCGTCGACCTGCAGCAGCAGGCGGCCGGCAAGCGGCAGGACCTCGACCTCGTCGACCAGATTCTTGCGAGCCTTGTCGACCCCTCGGAAGCGGGCAAGAAAAAGCACCGATGAGCGCGGACGCGGCAAAGTCAGACGGCGAAACGGCGGAAAAGCCCGCGATCGCGATCACCTATTGTACCCAGTGCAATTGGATGCTGCGCTCGGCCTGGATGGCGCAGGAACTGCTCTCGACCTTTTCGCTCGAACTCGGCAGCGTCACGCTGATCCCCGGCACCGGCGGCATCTTTGAAATCCGCCTCGACGGGGACCTTGTCTGGGAGCGCAAGCGCGATGGCGGTTTTCCTGATAGTCGCGTGCTCAAGCAGATGGTGCGCGACCGGATCGACCCCGAGCGCAGCCTTGGTCATGTCGATCTCGTCGAGGGCAAATAGCCCTTTCCAAACGCAGGCTTTGCGGTAGTCTTGCCCTATCGGACACGATGGGAGGGCCCGGCGTCATGGCTCACAAGTTCAAGATCACTGCCGCTGCCAATGAGCAGTTCAAGTTTGCATTCGTCTACAATGCCGAAACGATCTTCTGGTCGGAAAACTACAAGCAGAAGGCTTCGGCCAAGTCTGCCGTGGAGTCGCTGAAAAAGAACGCGCCGGGCGCCTCTACCGTCGACCTTTCCAAGGGCGAGGAAGGCAAGGGCTACCGGTTCGAGATCGTCGCCTCCAAGGACGGCCAGCATTTCGTGCGCTTCGTTGCTTCCAACAACGAGACCATGGTCCGCACCGAGACCTACAAGCAGAAGGCCAGCGCCGTTAACGCCATCGAGTCGCTGAAGAAGAACGGCCCGGGGGCCGATGTTCTCGACGAGGCTTGAGAGCCGAAGGGCCGGCCACAAGCCGGCCTGCCACGTTTGAGATTTTTCAGCGCGAACAGGGATTTCCGCTTTTGCGGCAATGACGTCGTGCCTGTTCGCCGGGCGCCGGCCTTTTCGGAACTAAAATTGGCCGGGGCGCCTCGCGCCTTGGCGAAAACCAATTTACTGTCCGGCGACCAGAACATTTGGGGACGCATCGATGTTCAAGACTTCTGCCCTGCTCGCCGTGGCCGCCGCCGCCCTTGTCAGCCTGCCGGCCATGGCCCAGGACCTGCCTAATCTCGAAGGCCGCACCATTCATGCGGTGACGGAAAACGCCTATTACCCGCTCAACTTCGCCGATCCCAAGACCGGGGAAGGCATCGGGCTCGAATATGACGTGATCAACGAGATCGCCAAGCGCCTCAACGCCAAGGTCGAGTGGAGCCTGGGGGCCTGGGACGTGATGATTGAAGCGGTGCGCACCGGCCAGTTCGATGTCGGTGCCGATGGCATCACCATCACCGCCGAGCGCAGCGCGCAGGTCGATTTCACCCAGCCCTTCATCACCGTGGAGCAATATTTCCTGGTTCGCGCCGATGAGGATCGCATCACCAGCAAGGAAAGCTTTGCCGAGCATCCCGACCTGTTGTTTGGCGCTCAGGCCGGCACCTCGTCCTTCTATACCGCCATCTATGACGTGCTCGACGGGGACGAAGCCAATCCGCGGGTGAAGGTGTTCGATACCTTTGGCGCGGCCGTGCAGGCCGTGAAGGCCGGGGACGTCGACGCCGTGATCGCCGACCAGGCCGCTTCCGCCGGCTATATCGGCGCCGATCCCGGTGCCTTCAAGCAGGTGGGGCAATCGATCAAGTCCGACCCGCTCGGGCTGATCCTGACCCCGGGCTCGGACCTTGTGGCCCCGTTCAATGCCGCGCTCGACCAACTCAAGGCCGAAGGCTGGCTCGACGAGCGGATCAACTACTGGTTCTTCCAATATTCGGGTGAATAGACCCTCGGCTCTTGGCGATTGCCAACACCCCCACGCGTCCTCCCCCATCAAAGGGGAGGCGAAGGGAGAGGGGCTCTTGCCAGATCGCGCGTCCAACTCGAACTGGCACCTCCCCCGTGATGGGGGAGGGTGGGAGAGGGTGACGACAAATGCGCCACTTTCGGCTATCTCCCCTTCATGACTTCCCGCCCGCGTCGATCCTCCATTCTTGCCCGTATGCCCTGGTGGCTGCTTGCCGTCGGGCTGCTGTTCGTGCTCGGCTTCTGGGCCATCACGGCCGACGCGACCTATTCCGATATTTTCCAGAAGCTGTCGGGCGGCGTGCTGACGACGCTTTGGGTCACGCTTCTCGCCTTTGCGCTCGCGACGGTTTTGGGCCTGCTCATTGCCCTGGCGCGCACGTCCAATATTCGGGTGCTGCGCGAGATCGCGACGTTTTACGTCGAGATCATCCGCGGTATCCCCATTCTGGTGTTTCTCTTCTACATCGCCTTTGTCGGTGCCCCGGCTCTGGTTGGTGCCTTCAACTGGGTTATGGCGCCGTTCATCGAAATGGGGTGGCTGGCCCCGGCGACGGTGCGCGGCTTCGACTTCGTCTGGCGCGCCATTCTGGCGCTGACCATCTGCTATTCGGCCTTCATCGCCGAGATTTTCAGGGCCGGGATCGAGGCGGTGGGGCGCGGTCAGGTCGAGGCGGCGCGCTCGCTCGGGCTTTCGCGCATCCAGTGCTTTCGCCTCGTCATCATGCCCCAGGCGCTGCGCACCATCCTGCCCCCCCTCGGCAATGACTTCGTTTCGATGGTGAAGGATTCAGCGCTGGTTTCGGCGCTCGGGGTGCAGGACATCACCCAATTGGGCAAGCTCTATGCCTCCTCGAGCTTCCAGTTCTTCGAGACCTATAATGTGGTGGCCTTCCTCTACCTCACCATGACCATCTCGCTCTCGCTGCTGGTGCGCTGGCTCGAAATGTTCATGGCGCGCAGGGATCGGAACTAGGTCCTCTCCGAGGCGGCGGAGGGAAGCCACTTGCGAGGGCCCCTCCCAGCAACCATGTTCTGGAAATCTCTGGAGGACCCGATGCATAAATTTGTGCGCCTTGCCGTTTTTGGAGTTGCCGCTCTTGCCCTTGCCGCCTGCGGCAATCGCTCGGAAGTGGGCAATGTCGGGGTCGACTGGACCGGCAATGACATTTCCATCGAAGCGGTGGCCGATCCCGATGTGCAGGGCGTCGTGTGCCACCTGGCCTTCTTCAACCGCTCCTTCATCGACCGCATCAGCCAGGGCAACTGGTTCGAAGACCCGTCCTATTCGGCGCTCGACTGCTCGGCGGTGGGGCCGATCACCATCGGCAATATCCAGACCAAAGGCAGCCAGGAAATCTTCAAGGAAGCGCGTTCGCTGATCTGGAAGTCGCTGCGCGTCACCCGCATCTATGACGCGGCCAACAATTCGCTGGTCTATCTCGCCCATGCGCGCGAAATCCAGCAGGGCTCGGGCAAGATGAGCCTCTCGGTTGTGCCGCTCTATGGGCTCGACGTGACCTGGAAGAATGGCGCGCCCACCCAGGCCCCCGTCGCCGGCTCGGTCATGGTGCAATAGTCCATTCTCGTCTCTGCGCCCGGCGGGCAAAGGCTTGCCGGGCTTGCCGAAAACAAGGCAAAAGCGTTCCGCCTTCGGCCGCTTCAAACGGCGAGGGGGAGCACGATATTCTCTTTTCAGACATTTAGCGCCGCCATCCGGCGGCAAGGGAAGACAACCATGGCGATCCTGATCGGCGATACCGCCCCTGATTTCACCCTCGAATCCACCGAGGGCACCATCCACTTCCACGACTATATCGAGGGCTCCTGGGCGGTGCTGTTCAGCCACCCCAAGAACTTTACTCCGGTCTGCACCACCGAACTCGGCTACACCGCCAAGCTCAAGCCCGAGTTTGAAAAGCGCGGCGTCAAGGTTTTGGGCCTTTCCGTCGACAAGCTCGAAGACCACGGCGGCTGGGCCAAGGACATCGAAGAGACGCAGGGCGCTGCGCTCAACTTCCCGCTTCTCGCCGATACCGAAGGCAAGGTGGCGCGTCTTTATGACATGATCCACCCGAACGCCGACAACACCCTCACGGTCCGTTCGGTCTTCGTCGTAGGCCCGGACAAGAAGGTAAAGCTCAAGATCGAATACCCGGCTTCCACCGGCCGCAACTTCGATGAAGTGCTGCGTGTCATCGACAGCCTGCAGCTGACCGCCAAGCATCAGGTGGCAACGCCGGTGAACTGGAAGAGCGGCGAAGACGTGATCATCGTACCCGCCGTATCCAACGAAGCGGCCAAGGCGAAGTATCCCGAGGGCTGGAAGGAACTGAAGCCCTATCTGCGCATTGTACCGCAGCCACGTGGCTGAAGCACTCCACGCTTTGGCCGGTGTGTGCCGTGCCCGCCCCCCATTGGCGCGGCCACGCACCGGGCGCGGCATCTGTCTTCTCCCTGACTGACCTGGGCGATGGGCCTCCCATCGCCCATTTTCTTTGCCCCA
>NZ_JAFKHD010000401.1:0-3868 GCF_017307565.1 Devosia sp. | reverse complement strand
GCCCCAATTGCGATTTTTCTGTCCAAATCGGCCACAATTACCGGTCGAATTTTATGAAAAGACCGGATTCCTCGTTATTCACAGGCTTGAATGCCCGTAAATCCGGGCTTTTTGGGCAGTTCCTTGGAACTGTTGCCTCATGGCCACAGTGAACAAAGTGGTTTCTCGATTCTTACTGATGGCGGCCTTTGAGGAAGCAGATTCGGCAATTCCTGAGATTCAGTTTCCAAGAATCGATCAAGACTGGCCGGACAGTTAATGAATTGATGCCGCAGAATCTGCGGCAATGAGGCAACACAGGTCAGTTGCGCGCGATTCCGCCCTTAATCGCGCCCCGTGGTCTCTTTAGTCAAACGCTCATCGATAACTTCAGTGAGCATAGACCATTGATCAGAAGAGCCGTTCTCGTCGCCGCAGCGGCGGCTGCCCTCGCACTAACATCCTCGGCAGCCTACGCCCAATGTGGTGGCGCGTCCTGGTACGGTCCCGGCTTTAACGGCAAGCGGGCTGCATCGGGCGAGATCTTCAACGAAAACGCCATGACGGCGGCGCATCGTTCCCTCCCCTTCGGCACCAAGGTTCAGGTCACCGACCAGAACACCGGCAAGTCCGTTCAAGTGGTCATCAATGACCGCGGCCCCTTCCATGGCAAGCGGATCATCGACCTTTCGAAAGCCGCGGCAACTGCCCTCGGCTTCCGCAATCGCGGCACGACCTCGGTCTGCCTCGCCAGCTGATCCCAGCCGATCAGGCTTGAGTGACAAGGCCGCCCCTTTGGGCGGCCTTTTCTTATCTGAGGCGCAGGGCTTCGATGGCAGCGCCCTGTTCGGGATCGAGCGGGCCCCGCCGTTCCGCTTCAAGCGCCATGCGCAACTCCTCCCGGTTCTTGACGCCCAGCACCAGCGTATCCACCCCGGCAATGCCGAGGGCATAACGGTGCGCAACGAGTGCGGGGTTCTCGCCCCACTCGGCGCAAAGCTCGCGAAATTTTCGCGCCCGGGCGAAATCGTCGCGATCGGGGCCATGGGTATCGGGCCGGTCGAAACTGCTGGTGAGGGCGCCCGCCTGTACGGCCCGCACGCCCATGACGCCGACGCCGGCAGCCCCTGCCGCAGCGATGACGTCGCGGGGGCGTGGGGGAAGGCCCGTGCCGTTCATGCCGCCGGGACTGTCGAGCAGGTTGGCAATGGCCTGGACGGCGGCCGGCACGGGGCCGGATGAGAGGGCCTCCATGGTTGCGGCAGCGTGGTTGATGCCGGTAATCCCCCACTCGCCGATCAAGCCGTCCTCCATGAGCCTTAAAAAGGCCGGGCGCACGGCGTGGCGATAGAGCGAGAGGCTGGTGGAGCGTTCGTCGCGCGGCGGCTCGCCCGGCGGATATTCGAAATCGTCGGGGCGGATTTCGCTATGCAGCAGCATCATGTCGACGCGTTCGAGCCGCATGGCGGCAAGGCTCTGCTCGAGCGAGGCCTTGAGGTGCGGATACACATCCGCCTCGGGGACGGTGCCGAGGCTATATTTGGTCGTGACGCGCACGCCGCTGGGCAGCCTGCCGGCAAAGGCGCGACCGATCATGGCCTCGCAGATATGGTAGCCGGGCGCGGCGTCGATGAGGTCGATGCCGCCATCGACGGCGGCATGCAGCGTTGCGACGGCCTCCTCCTCCGATGTCGAGCCCCAGACCTGCCCGATGCCGCCGCCGCCAAGGGTGAGGCGGCTGACCGGGCCGAAGTGCCCGAGCCGATTGATGGTCATGGCTGTTTCGGCCAGCGTATGGCGATCAAACATCTTCGGTTTCCTTGCTGAGAATGGCGGCGATCTCGGCCATGACCGCGGCGGGCAGGGGGCCTTTTTCGATCGCGCCGAGATTGTCCCGGACCTGCGCCTCGGTCTTGAAGCCGGGTATGGGCAGGGTGTGGGGCGAACGGGCGAGGTTCCAGCCCAGCGCGCCCTGGGCGACGCTGCGGCCGCCTGTGGTCAGCAGTTCGCGCAGAGCCTCGACCGCGGCGAGCGTTTTCGGCTTTGGGCGGCCATCGGCAAAGAAGCGCACCCAGGCGTGGCCGGCGGCCCGCACATCGTCCTTGCCGAGGCGTGAGGCGGCCGAGAATTTGCCGCTCAGCATACCCATCGCGAGGGGGGAGCGGTTGAGACTGGCGAGTTCCGTTTCGGCGCAGAGGGCCAGCATGTCGGGCCCATCGCAGAGCACGCTCAATTCCTGCTGCACGGCAGCGAAATGCGGATATTTCAGCATGCGCCGGGCGGAGGCCACATTGTCGGTGCTCCAGCCCCAGGCGCGGATACGGCCTTTTTCGACGAGCCCTTCCAGGGACTCACCGGCCCGGTCGGCGACATCGTCGCCGAGGTCGCCGACATGGATCTGGTAAAGATCGATATGGTCGGTGCCGAGCCGCCGCAGCGACTGGGCCGAGGCCCAGTCGATATGGGCCGGGCTCACGTCGGTCGCGATCAGCGCCTTGCCGGCCTCATCATAGGTGAAGCCGAACTTGGTGGCGATCACCGCCTCATTGCGCCGGCCCTTGAGGGCGCTGCCCAAAACCTCTTCGCTGTGGCCGGTGCCATAGGCGTCGGCGGTGTCGAAGAGATTGGCGCCGAGATCGAGCGCCAGTTCGATGGCGCGTGCTGATTGGGCGTCGTCCACCTGCCCCCAGCCGTCATTGCGGCCATCGAGTGTGAAGTGGCCGCCAATGGCCCAGCAGCCCATGCCCACGGCGCCGACTTTCGGGCCATTGGGTCCGAGTTTTCTTTTGGCCGACATTAGCAGCTCCCTTCGCAGGCCTGAGCGGAAATGAACTCGGCAATGCCGCTGCGCCGCGTACCGATATCGGCCAGCAGGCGATCGTCCAGCATGGACAGCCGGCGGCGCGTCACATTGCGCAAGTGCCAGAGGCGCAGGCGCTGTTTGAGAGGGTCGAACATGGTTCTGCTCCTGTTGGGCGCAAAGCGATGCCGGTCGCGGAAGCGGCGCCTCCGGTGTTTCAGAACTGTCGCTATGTGCTTTGGCTGGGACCGCTCCTGGCGATCCGCTGAGGAGATATTTGCTGAATTGCAGGGCCTTGCGCTACAATTGAGACTGCAAGGCTCTTTTCAGATTTGAAAAATGGACTTTTCCTGGGACGATCTGCGGTTGTTTCTCGATGTAGCGCGCCTCGGCGGGTTGAGCGCGGCGACCCAAACCACGGGGCTCTCGGCGGCAACGCTGGGCCGGCGGGTGACGGCGCTGGAGCGCCAGGTCGGCGAGCCGCTGTTCCTCCGCAGCCAGACCGGCTACCGGCTGACGCCGTCGGGCGAGGAACTGCTGCTGCGCGCCGAAGAGGTCGAGGCGGCGATGCTCTCGCTGACGCGCTGGAAGGATGGCGCCATTGGCGAGCGCGTGGTGCGGGTTTCGGCCGGTCCCTGGACCTCGGCCTTTCTGGCGAAAAACATCGGGAAAATCTGGACGGCGGGCGATCGCTTCGCCATCGAACTGGTCACCGCCAGCCAGAAGGTCGATATCGGGAGGCGCAATGCCGATATCGGCATCCGCAATCAGCGCCCGACCGAGCAATGGCTGGCGGGGCGTCTCGTGGGCAAGGTGGCCTATGGGCTCTATGCCCGGCCCGAACTGATCAGCGGGGTGGCGGCCGGTTATTTCGTCGGCGTGGCGGGCGAGGGTGGGCAGACCCATTCGGCGCGCTGGCTCCATGCCCGGCATGGCGACCGTATCGCAACGCGCGGCAACGATGCGATGAGTGTTCTTGAGCTGGTGGCGGCGGGCGCGGGCATGTCGGTCTTTCCCTGTTTTGTCGGGGACAGCGACCCGCGCATCGACCGCATGGCCGGCACCATTCCCGAGCTTGAAACCGACCAG
>NZ_JAFKHD010000400.1 GCF_017307565.1 Devosia sp. | reverse complement strand
ATAAGCCATGCGCGCCTCCTGTGCCCTGGGCGCGGTGTAGCGTTTCGGGGCGCGGGAGAACAGCCCAATTGGGCGCCGATCGGTTCGGCAATTGGGATTAGTTCGGGAGTTTGCCTTTCAGGCTTTGCTTGACCTTGAAATAGTCCGGCCAGGGGTCTTCTGCCCCGGCGCGGGCGGCGGCCGTCTCGAGTGAGAAGAGATTGGCCGATTTCAGGGTTTTGACTTCATCCCACGAGACGGGCACGGCGACCGGGGCGCCTTCGCGCGAGCGCACGGACCACGGGCAGATGGCGGTGGAGCCGCGTTCGTTGCGCAGATAGTCGATGAAGAGCCTGCCCTTGCGCTGGGCCTTGGAGAGATTGGCGGTGAAACGCTCGGGTTCGTCGTCGGCAAGGGACTGGGCAAAGCTCTTGCTGAAGGCTTTGACGTCGGGCCATTCCACATCGGGCTTGAGCGGCACGATGACGTGGATGCCCTTGCCGCCTGTGACCATGGGAAAACTCTGCAGCTTCATCGCCTTGAGTTTCTCGCCGATGTCGTGGGCGGCGCTGCGGACGGCGGCAAAATCGAGGCCTTCATCGGGGTCTATGTCGAAAACCACGCGATCGGGATTTTCGACGCTCTGGCGGCGCGATCCCCAGATGTGCCATTCGAGCGCGTTCATCTGCGTACCGGCGATGATGCCGGCAAGGTCGGTGACGTAAAAGTAGTTCTGTTTGTCGCCATCCTTCTCGATGATCTGGGTGGACTTGATCTCGTCGGGAAAGCCGCCGGTATCGTGCTTCTGGAAGAAGCAGGCCTTATCGCGGCCCTGCGGGCAGCGCACGAGGCTGAGGGGACGGTCCTTGATATGGGGCAGCATGACCTCGGCCACCGCTTCGTAATAGGAAACGAGATCGGACTTGGTGATGTCCGCTTCGGGAAAGACGACGCGGCCGGGAGAGGTGAGGCGGACGCCGAGGCGTTCGGCGACCTCTTCGCCGTCATGGTCGAGGGGCTGTGCCTTTTCCATCTGGACCTCCCTGGCGGGTTTGTCGCCGCGCAGCCCGATAAAGCTCGGATGGCGCAGGATGTCGTCTTCGGTGAACTCAGTATAGGCGATTTCGGCGACGAGCTCGGGCGTGACCCAATGGACGTCGCGGGCGCGCTCCTTGGGCACGGCTTCGAAGGGGCTGGTTTTTCGCGCGAGCCCGGCGAGCCTCTGGTCGAGTTCGGTGAGCAGATCCTGCGAAAAGCCGGTGCCGACGCGGCCGCGATAGAGCAGCTTTTTGCCCTCCCAGCTGCCGAGGAGCAGGGAGGCAAAACCGCGGCGTTTGGTTGAGGGGGACCAGCCGCCGATGACGAACTCCTGGCGCTTCAGGCATTTGATCTTGAGCCAGCTGCGCGTGCGCTCGCCGCGATAGGGGGCGGTGGCCGCCTTGGCGACAACGCCTTCATGGCCATCGCGGCAGAGGGCATCGAGCACCTTCTGGCCATTGCCGCGGACATGGGAGGAATATTGCACCGGGTCATGACGGGCGGCCGTCTTGAGAAGTTTTTCGAGGCGCGTCTTGCGCTCGATGAGCGGGAGTTTGGTGAGGTCCTTGCCCTCGGCTTCGAGGAGGTCGAAGGCGAAATATTCGAGCCTGCCGCCATCGGAGAGGGCATTCTTGAGAGTGGAGAAATCGGTGCGGCCCTTGGCGTCGAAGGCGCAGATTTCACCATCGATCAGGGCCGAGGCGATTTTCAGCTTTTGCATTGGCTCGATGAGGGCACCGAACTGTTCGGTCCAGTCGAGGCCATTGCGGGTGAAGAGGCGGACGCTGTCACCGGCGACGGCCGCAAGGCAGCGATAGCCGTCATATTTCATCTCGAAGAGCCAGTCCTCGCCGGCGGGAACACTATCGACGAGGGTGGCGAGTTGCACCGGGCGGAAGGCGGGCGTTTTGCCCTTTTGGGCTTTGGCGAGACTGCGGGTTTTCTGGCCGGCCTTCTCAGCCTTCTCGGGGTCAGGGTGCCAGACGGCGTCGTCCTTGACCGTGCTGTCCTTGGTGGCGGGGGCGCCGCTGGCGATCTGCTTGAAATCGCGGCCGGTGGCGACCGAGCGGGTGAAGCGGGTGGTCAGCGTATCCTTGTCGCGGGCGTAGGAATCCCGGTGCTTTATCAGCAGCCAGTTTTCGCGCGGCGGGCCGGCGCGGCGCCTGGTGTCGCGGCCCTTCATATGCACCAGCACATATTCGCCTTTGAGGCGCTCGCCGAAGATGAGCATCTTGAGGTCGCCGTTTTCGATGGCCTCGTGCGGATCGCCGATCGGCTCCCAGGTGCCGCGATCCCAGAGCATGACGGTGCCGCCGCCATATTCGCCTTCGGGAATGGTGCCCTCGAAGGTGCCGTATTCGAGGGGATGATCTTCGACGCGCACGGCGAGGCGCTTGTCCTCGGGATTGTTCGACGGGCCTTTGGTGACGGCCCAGCTCTTGAGCACGCCTTCGAGTTCGATGCGGAAGTCATAGTGGAGGCGCGTCGCGTCGTGTTTCTGGATCAGGAAGCTGCCGCGTGGCGATTTTTGGCCGGCGGGACTATCGCCGGAGGGCTCCTGGGTTTTGGCGAAGTTGCGCTTGGATTTGTAGTCTTTGAGGAGGTCTGAGGGTTTCATGGTGATACCGTGGCTCCCGTCACCCCCTCCCGGCCTCCCCCATCAAGGGGGAGGTGAAGGGACAGTGATTGGCACCGGATGGTGCCACCGACGCGATGCGGCATCGCCGCCCTGATGTGGGAGGATGGGAGGAAACGCATGGCTCAGCTCGCCTTCTTGCGGGGCGCGGCCTTTTTCTTCGTGCCACCACCCTCAAGGCTCTCCTTCAGCGCAGCCATCAGATCGACGACGTTCGAGCCCGAGGGACGGGCCGGTTCTTCGTCTTCGTCGGCCGTGATCTTGCGGCCCTTATTCTTCATTTTGCGTTTGATGAGCTCGCGCAGAGCCGTCTGATAGTGGTCCTTGAAGGCGGTGGCTTCGAAGGGAGCGGTCTTCTTTTCGATCAGTGCTTCGGCAACCTCGAGCAGGTCGTCTTCGGCCTTCTTCGAGGATATTTGTGAGAAGAAGGGATCGGCTTTGCGGATCTCGTCTTCGTAGTGGAGCGTTTCGAGCAGGAGGCCGGTGCCGCTGGGCTTGATCGCGGCGAGATACTCTTTGCCGCGCATGGCCAATTGGCCGATGCCGACCTTCTGGGTCTTGCGCAGGGCATCGCGAATGACGCGGAAGGCGTCTTCTGCCAGCTCGTCCGTGGGCACGACGAAATAGGATTTGTCATAGTAGATCGGGTCGATCTCGCAGGCGCCGACGAACTGGGTGAGCTCGAGGGTGTTGCGGGTTTCGAGTTTCACCGCGTCGATCTCGTCGTCGGTGAGAAGGACATAGTCGCCCTTCTCATATTCAAAGCCCTTGATGATCTCGTCCTTGTCGACAGGGCCAACGCCGGCGACGACCTTCTCATAGTGGATGGGCTTGCCGGTCGGCTCGTGGATCTGACGGAAGCTGGGCTTGGCGCTGGTGCTGGCGGCGCTGAAAAGTTCGACGGGAATGGAGACCAGCGAGAGGCGGATCTGGCCCTTCCAGATTGGGCGGGAAGCAGGCATGGCGGGCATCCTGACAGGTTGGTTTTGCCCGATTCAACGCCGCCGCCGCGCTCGCGTTCCGGACGATAAAGCCCTGTTGACAATCGTCATGGCTCGGACAAAATTTGATCGACTGGTCAAATTTCTTGACCATGAGGAGAGTGGGGACGGGGACTATGGAATTCGGCATTACCTTCAAGGGGTTTATCGAGGCGGAGCGGGCCCGCTACCTGGTGCGCGCAGCGGAGTACGCGGGCTTCGATTATTGCTGGTTCTACGATTCCCACATTCTCTGGCGCGATTGCTATGCGGCGATCGCCATGTGCATGGAGCACACGACCAAGATGCGCTTCGGGCCGCTGGTGACCAATCCGGACGTGCGCGACTGGTCGGTGGCAGCGTCCATCTTTGGCTCGCTGAGCAAGCAGAGCGGCGGGCGGTTTGATCTGGCGGTGGGGCGCGGCGACTCCTCGATGCGCGTCATGGGCAAGAAGCCGGCAACCCTCTCGCGCGTGGCCGAGTTTATCGACAAGACCAAGGCCATGGTGCGCGGCGAGGAAGTGACCTATGGCGAAATCCCCGCGCCGGTGAAATTCCCCTGGGCCGTTGGCCACGAAATGCCGAGCTGGATTGCCGCCTATGGTCCCCTGGCGCTGAAGACAGCCGGCGAGCACGCCGATGGCGTGGTGCTGCAGATTGCCGATCCCGGGCTTTGCAAGTGGTTCACCGACCAGTGCATCGAGGCCGGACAGGCAGCGGGCAAGGATATGTCGAACTACCGCTCGATGGCGGCCGCGCCGGCCTATTTCGGCGACCGCAAGCGGGCGATCGAAAAGGTGAAGTGGTTCCCGGCCATGGTGGGCAACCATGTGGCCGATATCGTCGAGAAATATGGCACCGAAAGCGGAAAGGTGCCGCAGAGCCTGACGAGCTATATCGAAAAGCGCCGGGGCTATGACTATTCCAAGCATGGCCAGGCGGATAACCCGTTCCTCGATTTTATCACCGACGATGTGGTCGAGAGTTTCTGCGTGCTGGGTGAGCCTGATGAGCATGTCGCGAAAATCCGCGACCTCGAGGCTTCTGGTGTGACGCAGTTCAATATCTATCTTGATAGCGGTGATGAGGAGGAAATCATCGCCAACTATGGGCGGCATGTGATCCCGGCGTTTCGCTGAGGCGGCCCGCACGCCCGGCGTCATTGCCGCGAAAGCGGCAGGCCCGGTGCACGAAACAGAGATCCCCGCTTTCGCGGGGGGGACACCTAGATAGTTGGTACATCCGGGAGGAGACCAAAACTATGCGCTTCGGGTACAAGGCTTCGGCGGAGCAATTTGGGCCGAGCAAGCTGATGCAGTTCGCCATTGAGGCGGAAGAGGGCGGGTTCGATTCCGTCTTTGTCAGCGATCACTTTCAGCCCTGGAAGCATACGGACGGGCACGCGCCGTTTGCGCCGGCCTGGATGGCTGCGGTGCTGGCGCGGACCGAGCGGATCATTCTGGGCACCTCGGTGCTGACGCCGACGTTCCGGCTGCATCCATCTGTGGTGGCCCATGCTTTCGGGACTCTGGGGGCGATGTTCCCCGGCCGCGTCATTCTCGGCGTCGGGACGGGGGAGGGGCTCAATGAAGTGCCCGCCACCGGTATCGAATGGCCGGAACTGAAGGAGCGCTCGGCGCGGCTGCGCGAGGCGATCAAACTGATCCGGCAGCTCTGGAGCGAGGATCGGGTCAGCTTCGAGGGCCAGTATTACAAGACTGTCAACGCCACGATCTATGATCGGCCTGACGAGATGGTGCCGATCTACATCGCCGCCGGCGGGCCGCTGAACGCCAAATTTGCCGGGCGCGAGGGCGATGGGTTCATCTGCACCTCGGGCAAGGGCGCCTCGCTCTATGTCGACGAACTGCTGCCCAACGTGGCGGTGGGCCGGCAGGAATCGGCGCGGGCGGGAAAGCCGTTCGAGCGGATGATCGAGGTAAAAGTCTCGTTCGATACAGATCCGGAGCGGGCGCTCGAAGACACGCGGAACTGGGCGGCGCTGTCGCTTTCGGCGGAGGAAAAGCACTCGGTGCAGGATGCCGAGGAAATGGAAAAGCTCGCCGCGGCTCTACCGATCGAGCGCGTCGCCAAGCGCTGGATCGTGTCGAGTGATCCCGATGAGCATGTGGCCGAGATCAAGACCTATATAGACTATGGGTTCGACCATCTGGTGTTTCACGCGCCGGGTACGGACCAGAGCCGGTTCCTGGCGCTCTACGCCAAGGAAATCCTGCCGCGCCTCAAGGCGCTGGGCTGAAGGAGAACGCAATGGTGGTGCCGACATTCAACGTTTGGGGCGTCACCGGCATTCCGGAGATTTCTCGCGGCGATGACCTCGTGGCCGTGATCGCCGATGCGATTGCCGGCATGGGGCCGGAACACGCGCTTGGCAACGGCGATATTCTGGTCGTGACCAGCAAGATCGTTTCCAAGGCCGAGGGCCGGCAGGTGCCGGCGGCGGATCGTGAAAAGGCCATTGCCGATGACACGGTGCGCGTTGTGGCCGAACGGGTGCATCCGGGCGGGGTGACGCGGATTGTCGAGACCAAGCAGGGCATGATCATGGCGGCGGCCGGGCTCGACATGTCCAATGTGCCCGAGGGGTTTGCGCTGAAACTGCCGGAGGACCCGGATCGCTCGGCGCGCATGCTCTGCGAGGGGCTGCGCGCGCGTTTCGGGGTTGAGCTTGGCGTTGTCGTGACCGACACCGTGGGCCGGCCTTGGCGGGTGGGGCAGACCGATCTCGCCATCGGCGCGGCTGGGCTGCAATTGACCGACGATCTGCGCGGGGCCAATGACGCCAATGGACGGCCGCTGCATGTGACCATGGCCGTGGTGGCGGATGAACTGGCCGGGGCGGGGGATCTGGTGAAAGGCAAGACTTCGGGGATTCCCGTTGCCGTTGTGCGCGGCATGGGGCGGCTGGTGCAGGGGCTCGATGCGCCTGGGGCGCGCAGCCTCGTCAGGACCGGCGACGACGATATGTTCCGCTTTGGCTCGGCCGAGGCCTATCGGCTCGGCTATGAGGCCGCCATGGCGGAAATGAAGGCAAAGACCACATCGCAAGCACGCCCCAAGGGGCAGAAGCAGGACTGAACCATGCGTCATTCTCTTTCTCTTCTCGCCGTGCTCGCGGCGAGCGCCTTTGCCGTGCCTTCCTTTGCGACCGACTATCCGCTGTCGCTCGACAATTGCGGCTTTCCGCTGACGATCAAGGCGGCGCCGGAGCGCGCGGTGGCGATCAAGTCGACGGCCGCGGAATTGCTGCTGTCGCTGGGTCTGGGCGAACATATGGCGGGCGTCGCCTTCCTCGATGGTCCGCTGCCTCCGGCACTGGGCGGCACCGATATTCCCGTGCTGTCCGAAAAACTGCCGTCGCAGGAAGTGGTTTTGGAAACCGAGCCAGACTTCGTCTATGGCGGCTGGGAGAGCAATTTTGCTGCGGACGGGGCCGGCGAGCGGCAGACGCTGGAACAGCTCGGGGTCAATTCCTATGTGGCGCCGGCTGCCTGTCGGTCGGTCAAACCGGCCAAGCTCAGCTTTGACATGCTCTTTGGCGAGATCGCCGAAATGGGTCAGATCTTCAATGTCGAAGACAAGGCTGCGGCCCTGATCGCCGAGCAGAAGGCGGCGCTCGGCAGTGTGGCGCCGGACAAGCGCGACCTGACGGCGGTGTGGTATTCCTCGGGCACCAAGACGCCCTATGTGGGCGCGGGCAGCAATGCGCCGGCCATGATCATGGAAGCGCTGGGGCTGAAGAATATTTTCGCCGGCGTCGATGAAGGCTGGACCTCAGCCAGCTGGGAAGCCATCGTTGATGCCAATCCCGATGTGATCGTGCTGGTGGATGCGGCGTGGAACTCGGCCGAGGCGAAGAAGAAACTGCTGGCGGAGAACCCGATTACGTCCAAGCTCGATGCGGTGATCAACCAGCGCTATCTGGTGCTGCCATTCCCGGCGTCGGAAGCCGGGGTGCGCAATGTGCCTGCGGTGGTGGATATGGCGACGCAGTTGGCTGGGTTGAGTTTTTGATGGCGGCATCGGGGCTCACGCCACCGCCCAACCTCCCCGCGCGCCGATTGACCAGATCGCTCAACGTCACCGCATTTCTCGCCCTCTGGCTGCTGCTCATCGCCAGTGCGACGATCGCCGTGACCTTCGGGCCGGCCGATATCACGCCGACGGAAGTGTGGGCGACGATCCTCCATCATCTCGGCCTCGTGCCGGAAAGTCCGGTGTCGCGGTTGCGGGATGCCATCGTCTGGGATCTCAGGCTGCCGCGCGTATTCGCGGCCATGGGGGTGGGCGCGGCGCTGGCGCTGGCGGGGGCGGTGATGCAGGCGCTGACGCGCAATCCGCTGGCTGATCCCTATCTGCTGGGGCTTTCTTCCGGGGCGGCCTTTGGTGCGGTGACGCTGGTGGTGCTCGGTTTTGCGCTGCTGGTGCCGGTGGGGGCTTTCTTCGGTTCGCTGGTGGCTTTGGCGCTGGCGCTGCTGATTGCGCATCTGTTGGGTGGGGCGACGCCGGTGCGGGCTATTCTGGCCGGCATTTCCATTTCGGCGCTGGCCTCGGCCATGACATCCTTCATCATCTTCTGGTCGGCGACGGGGGATTCGTATCGGGAAATCCTCTCCTGGCTGATGGGGTCGCTGAGCGGATCGAGCTGGCTCGATGCGGGGCTGGTTGGCCTTGCGCTACTGATTTGTGCGCCGGTCATGCTGGCTTCGGCGCGGGGGCTCGATGCCTTTGCCTTTGGCGAAAAGTCGGCCGCGAGCCTTGGCGTTGACGTGTCCCGATTGCGCTGGGTGTTGCTCTCGGCTTCGGCGCTCCTGACGGGTGTGATGGTGGCGATTGGCGGGGCCATCGGCTTTGTCGGGCTCGTGGTGCCGCACGCGGTGCGGCTGGCGGTGGGGTCGCGCCATGGGCGGCTCTTGCCGCTCTCCATGCTGGCGGGCGCGATCTTCATGCTCTGGGCCGATACCATTGCCCGGACCCTCTTCGATCCGCGCGAGTTGCCGGTGGGTATCGTCACCGCGCTGGTCGGCGCGCCGGCATTCCTTTTGATCCTCATGCGGTTCCGGAAGGTGACATGACGGCGGGGCTCACACTCAGCGACGTGCATCTGCGCCGGGGCGGCAAGCCGATCGTGTCGGGCGCAGGGCTCACCGCGCCGGCCGGCAAGGTGACGGGGCTGGTGGGGCCGAACGGGGCAGGTAAATCGACCCTGATCGGCGGTATTGTCGGGCTTGAGCGGCTTGAGGCCGGGGCTGTGAGCTTTGAGGGTAGCGACCTCGCGGCCCTGGGGCGCCGTGAGCGGGCGCGGGTCTGCGCCTATGTCGAGCAATCCGCCAGCACCGAGGAGCGCCTCAGCGTTCGCGATGTCGTGGCGCTGGGGCGCATTCCGCATGGCTCGCTCTGGACCGCCGGAGCGGAGCCCGACGACAACGCGGTGGTGGGGGCAGCGCTGGAGCGGGTGGGCATGAGCGCCTTTGCGGCGCGGGCTTTTAACACGCTGTCGGGGGGCGAGCAGCAGCGCGTGCACATTGCCCGGGCGCTGGCGCAGCAGCCGCGACTGCTGGTGCTGGACGAGCCGACAAGCCATCTCGATATCCGCGCGCAATTGCAGGTGCTGGCTCTGCTGGCCGAGGAGGCGAGCGCAGGAGGCACGGTCTTGCTGGCGCTGCACGACCTCAACCTGGCGCTGCGCTTCTGCGATTGGCTGGTGGTGATGCATGAGGGGCAGGTGGCGGCCGAAGGGCTGCCGGCCGAGGTGCTGACGGAAGGCCTGCTGGCGCGGGTCTATGGCGTCATGGCGCGGCTGGTGCCGGGGCCGGATGGACCGATCATTGCCTATCAAGGCATTGCCTAGCCTCGGATTTACATCCCGTTCAGCATTCGGCGGGATGTGTATGGGGCGTAACTGATCGGTAATGGCGGGCTCTCTAGGGTGAATCCGCAATTTTCCGGATCCTCGCTGTGCTCGCCGTTCTCGATTTCTTCTTTAAAGGCCACGACCTCGTGTTTGTGGCTCTGGCTGCTGCTGTTTGTCTGTTGTCGGCCTATGCCTGTGTGAGCTTGTTGCGACATGCCAAACGGATGGAGAAGCGGGCGCGGTTGATCTGGACGACGATCTCTGCGCTTTCTGTGGGGCTTGGCATCTGGTCGACCCACTTCGTCGCCATGTTGGCCTTCCGTCCGGGCTATCCACTTCAATACGACATTCTGCTCACCGCCACCTCGCTGCTGCTGGCCATCGCCGTTTGTGGCGCTGGCCTCTCCATGGCCATTCGCGCAACCGGCAGGGCAGACCGCTTCCTTGGTGGTGCAGTGGTGGGCGTCGGCATTTCGACCATGCACTATGTTGGCATCGCCGCCCTGCTGCTTGATGGACAACTGGTCTGGAACGGGCAGCTGGTGGGTGTGTCGATCATTGCTGGTATCGTGCTGTCGGGTCTGGCAGTCGTCGTTGCCATGGGCGCCGGCCGCCGGCGGCTTTTGAGTGGCGCGGGCCTGCTGACCCTTGCCATCTGTGCCATGCACTTTACTGCCATGGGCGCTTCCGATTTCAGCAATTGCATGCCGCTCGTTCATGATGGCCTCGAAATCGATGGCGGTGTGATGTCGGTGATCGTGGCCCTGATCACGCTCGTGATCCTCAGCGCGGCGCTGGGAAGCATCGTGCTCGATGAGGCAGATCGCCGGCGTACCGAGCGCGAGGAACTGCGGCAGAAGGCGGATGCGGAACGCCTCGCCATGGTCAGCCAGAAGCTCGAACTGGCCCTGACCCATATGGGGCAGGGGCTGGCACTGTTTTCCGAAGAAGGCCGGGTGTTGCTGCACAACGAGCGTCTGCTCGAATTGCTCGGCTTGCGCCCTGAAGTGCGGCTCGAGGGCCTGACCCTCGCCGATATCTGCGTAGCAGCCATGAACAGCTCCAGGATCGAGCCCGCCAAACGCCATGTCATGGCGAAGGAGTTGGCCGAACAGCACCAGCTGCTCGCAGCGCAGGGCGGTCAGGTGGTGCACACCTTCGACGACGAACGTTTTCTGCGTGTACAGCACAATCCAATCGGCGATGGTCGCTGGGTGACGCTGATGGAGGATATTTCGGACAGCAAGCGCAGCGAGGCCGCCATTGCACACCTCGCCAAGCACGACACGTTGACCGGTCTGCCCAATCGAGCCCGGTTTGATGAGGTTTTCAGCGGTGCGCTGGCCGATGCGGAAGGCAATGGCACCCAGGTGGGTGTGGTCGCTATCGACCTCGACAACTTCAAGGACATCAATGACACCTATGGGCACGCCACGGGCGATCAGGTCTTGCGGGTGCTGTCCGAGCGCTTGAGCGGCGCGCTGCGGCCGGGTGAGGTCGTCGCACGCCTCGGCGGAGACGAGTTCGTCGCCATCAAGCAGTTTTCGGTGATCGAAAGCATGCGCGATTTCCTTGAGCGGATTGAGGGCGCGATCTTCGGATCAGTGCATTATCAGGACGTGATGGTAGCCACGAGCGGCAGCATCGGCGTTGCCATCTATCCCCAGGACGGCACTGAAAACTCGAAACTGCTCAGCAATGCCGACCTGGCGCTCTACCGGGCCAAGGCCGAGTTCGAGACGCGCGTCTGTTACTATGAGAGCGAAATGGACGAGCATGCGCGCCAGCGTCGTGCCATGGCCAACGATCTCTGGCTGGCACTCGAGCAAGACGGCTTCTCGCTCGTGTACCAGGTGCAGCGGTCGGTTTCGACCGGCGCGGTGACTGGCTATGAGGTGCTGCTGCGCTGGCATCGTCCGGGCTATGGCACGGTCTCTCCGGCAGAGTTCATTCCGGTGGCAGAGGAGTGCGGCGCCATCAACGCCATCGGCGCCTGGGTGCTCAAGACCGCCTGTATGGAGGCGGCCGCCTGGCCCGAGCAGCACAAGATCGCCGTCAATGTCTCTGGCCTGCAGCTGGCGCAGGTGGAGCTGGTCGACCTCGTCAAGATGGTACTGGAGCAGTCGGGCCTCGCGCCGGAACGGCTGGAGCTGGAAGTCACCGAGACGGCCATCATCACCGACAAGAAGCGGGCACTGAGCATTTTGCGCCGGATACGCGAACTTGGCGTCTCTATCGCTATCGACGACTTCGGCACGGGCTACTCGTCCCTTGCGACCCTGCGCAGCTTCCCATTCGACAAGATCAAGCTGGATCGCTCCTTCATGAACGAGGTGGAGCAATCCGACGAGTCCAAGGCCATTGTGCGGGCCATTCTGGCGCTTGGAAGAAGCCTGTCGGTGCCTGTGCTGGCCGAAGGCGTGGAGACAATCGAGCAGTTGCATGTGCTGCAGGCGGAAGGTTGCAACGAAGCGCAGGGTTTCCTGCTCGGACGTCCAGCGGTGATGGATTGGTCGGAAGAGGCCGAACGTTCGATCGCCTGAGGGCGGCAAGCCACCACGCTTGGCCGGACAAAGGCCTGCGGTAAACGACACTCTGAAATAGACAAAGGGCGCCACCAGGGCGCCCTTTGCTTTCGTTGGGATCGTCAGGATCAGAACGGGCTGTTCGGATCGAGGAACTCGGCTGCGTTGTCCTTGGTGATCAGGGTCGAGTCGAGGATGTAGCGACCGGCAACCTGGATGCCGCCGGTGAAGTGCGACGTCGTCAGCTCGATGGCCGTGGCGATCATGGCCGGGCTGTAGCTGACATCGACCGGGGTCAGCGTCGAGCCATCGGCAACGGCCTGCAGGATCTGCTGCATGCCGGCGCCGCCGACGATGAACATGTCCTTGTCACGGCCTGCCTGCTTGATGGCTTCGATAGCGCCGAGTGCGATGTCGTCGTCCTGTGCCCAGACGCCCTTGATGTCGGGGAAGCGGGTCAGGAAGTCCTGCATCACCTTGAAGCCGTCATCGCGGTTCCAGTTGGCGAACTCGTCGTCGAGAACCTTGATATTGCTGCCTTCGATGCCGGCAACGAAAGCGTCGAAACGCTGCTGGTCGATCGGGATCGGCAGGCCGCGCAGGATGACGATATTGCCGCCATCGGGAAGAGCCTGCTTGAAGTACTCGGCCGAGTTGGCACCAAGGCCCGGATTGTCGCCGGCAACGTAGAGGTTTTCGACGCCGGCGATGGAGAGCTGGCGGTCAACGACGGTGACGAACTTGCCGGCGTCCTTGACGTGCTTGATGGCCGAGGTCATCGCGTCCGGATCGCCCGGCAGGATGACAAGGGCGTCGATGCCGCGAGTGGACACCATGTCTTCGATGTCGGCGATCTGCTTTGGCGCGTCAGGGGCCGAAGCAAAGACGAACTCGACATTGGGGTAGGTCCCCTTGAGGCGCGTGATGGCCTGCTGGGCGAAGTAGTTGACGCCACCGGTCCAGCCATGGTCGGCCGCCGGCACGGAGACGCCGATTGTCACCTTGTCCTGGGCGACGACTGCGCCCGTGAGGCTGCCGGCGATAACAGCCGATGCCAGAAGGGATTTCACCAGTTTCATTCTTGTAGTCCTCCCGAAATGCCCGTTTTGGGCGATGTAAATTGCTACTCGCTAGTTCGTGCGGCGGCCGCGTTGCAGCAGCACGGCGAGAATGATGATGACGCCCTGGAAGGCCCCATTGAGGTAGGGGCTGATCAGGCTCTGAAGATTGAGGATATTGCCGATGAGGCCGAGGATGACGACGCCGACGACTGTTCCCCAGACGCGGCCATAACCGCCCTTGAGAGTGGTGCCGCCGATGATCACGCCGGCGATGGCTTCGAGTTCCCAAAGAACGCCCGTGGTGCTGGAGGCTGAGCCCAAACGCGGCACGTAGAGCAGCACGGCGACACCGACCAGAACACCCTGCAGGATATAGGTCAGGAGCCGGACGTTCTCGACATTGATCGAGGAATAGCGGGCGACCTGCTCGTTGGAGCCGATGGCGGCGCAATAGCGGCCGAAGGCGGTGTAGCGCATGACCACTTCGCCGCCGATGGCAACGAGCGCGAAGACGATGATCGGCCACGGCACGCCCAGAAGGCCGCCATAGTAGACCGGACGATAGACGTCAGCGACCTGGAAATTGAGCGATAGCGTGCCGCCATCGGCAAGGAAGGTCACGAGCGAGCGGAAAATGCCCATGGTGCCGAGGGTGACGATGAAGGCTTCGATGCGTCCCCGGGTAATCATGGTGCCGTTAAAGACGCCCGCCACACCGCCGAGAAGAAGGCCCGCGGCCATGCCGGCGATAACAACGCCCCAGCCGATACCCATGGTGGGGATCAGCCAGTTCATCACCATGATCATGACCCCGGCAATAACGGCAGCCATTGAGCCAACGGAGAGATCGAGCCCGCCAGCGGTGATGACGAAGGTGGCACCGATGGCGATGATGCCGATGAAGCTCGAGCGTGCGAGCACGTTGGTCAGGTTATTGTAGCTCAGGAAATTCTCGTTGAGCGAGATTCCGAGCACGACGAGAAGGGCGAGGGCCAGGAGCGGCCCGACCGTCTTGAGGTCGAGGCGAAACCCACGCTTGGGTTTTGCCGAAATATCAGGCGCTGATACGCTCATCGTTTCCACTTTGCTTGATGCCCGCGGCGTACCGCATGATTTCTGCTTCAGTAATTTCGGCGCCTTCGAGCACGCCCGTGAGGCGGCCTTCGCGCATCACCACCACCCGGTGGCTGAGGCCGATCACTTCCTGCATTTCCGAGGAGATAAGGATGATCGATTTTCCTTCGGCGGCGAGGGCCGCGATGATGTGATAGATCTGCTGCTTGGTGCCGACATCGATGCCGCGGGTCGGCTCATCCATGATGATGATGTCCGGCTCGCTCTCCATGGTCTTGCCCAGCATGAGTTTTTGCTGGTTGCCGCCGGAAAGGCGGCCAACGGCCACGGAGGCGTCGCGAGCACGGATATCGAAGCGGCGCACGGCGCGCTCGAGGGCGCGATCTTCGCTGGAGCTGTCGAGGAAACCGGCCTTGATATGCTTGTTCAGCGTCAGCAGAGTGAGGTTGGGCCGAAGGCCCATGTTGAGGAGGAGGCCCTTCCCCTTGCGATCCTTGGTCATGTACGCAAGGCCCGAGTCCACGGACTGCGCGACCTGGGTGAAATTGACCGGCTTGCCGTCGAGCGTGATATCGCCCGATGTGCGGTGGCTGAGACCGACGATGGCTTCGGCGACGGCCGTGCGGCCGGAGCCGATGAGGCCGGCAAAGCCGAGGATTTCGCCGCGCCTGAGATCGAACGAGATGTCTTTGACGCCCTTGGCGACGAGATTGCGCACGCCGAGCACGACTGGCGCGTCGACATCCGGCTCCTGCTTGGGCGGATAGAGATTGGAGAGTTCGCGGCCGACCATCATCTGGGCGATGGCGTCGGGGGTCAGCGCCTCGGTGCCGACAGTGGCGATGAGCTGGCCGTCGCGGAGGACTGTGACGCGGTCGGCCAGTTCCATGATCTCGTCAAGCTTGTGCGAGATGAAGATGACGGAGACACCGCGGGCGGTGAGGCGGCGGATCTGTTCGAAAAGAGTCTGGGTT
>NZ_JAFKHD010000399.1 GCF_017307565.1 Devosia sp. | reverse complement strand
CACCTGCATGGAGCCAGCATTGCGCGTGCCCTTGAGCTTACGGGTGCGGGCCGCGGCGATGTGCTGGCTGGTGATCAGTTCGCTGGTGTCGCCGGCACTGCCGAGGTTCGTAGTGCCGCCGATACCCGTCCATGTGGGCGAGCCGGTGGTGAAGTCGGTGGCCAGGAAGTCCGTGCCCTCGAACGCCTTGGCAGCGCCGATGTCGAGCTTGGAACCGGCCGTGGCAAATGTCTTGCTCATTGGTCTGTCCTTCTGTCTTGAGCCTGCTTCCATGAGTTGTGGTGGTGGTCGCAGAGCGATTGGAAATTGGTGCGATCGAGGCGGCGATGCGGGGCCTTGCGGATCGACACGATATGATCGACCACCGTGGCTTGGGCTCCGCACCGAACACAGCAGGGATATGCAGCAAGCCAGTCGGCGCGGGCCTTGGCCCATTCGGCGTCATATCCCCGCTCATGGCGGCTTGGCCGCTTGGCGTCGTGCTTGGCCCTCCGCGCCCTGTTGCGCTCGGCAATGATGCTGCACTCCGCACTGGTGATGTGCGTCTTGCCGCAATGGCCGCAGATGCGAGGGGCGCGGACTGGCATCAGGGCAACTGAATGTGCTGATGGCCGAGGATGGCCACGGCGCCGAGCTGGATGGAGGTGCCGCCGGCCTTGGTGATGGCGAGGCGCACGAACCGCTTCTTGCCGATATATTCGACCTGATAGGCGCTGTTCGCTGCCAGCGTGGCCGGAACACCGCTGATCACGTCATCGGCAGCAGCATCGGCATAGCCGGAACCGCTTTCGTCGCTTTCCTGCACCGTAACGCCGAAATCACCGGAGCCAGTGACGGCGCCGGCATTGATGGCGAACAAGATGCCCTGAGAGCCCTTGCGGTCGATCTCGATGCCATCAGCAGCATCGGACTTGGAGCCCGATGCGATGGCAGGGATAGCTTTGAAGTTGTGGAATAGGCCCTTGCGCATGATGGCTCCTTAGCTCGTTACGATCTTGAGGAACTTGATGGCGTTGAAGTCGCCAGCACCACCGCCGACCCGCTTGTAGACGTCGAACACCACGCGGCCCTTCTGGGTCAGCTCATCGCGGTTGATGCGGACGCCCTGGCGATCAACGATCACATAGCCCTGGCGGAAATCACCGAAGGCGATGGGGTGCTCGTCCTTGCCAATGTCCGGCATGTTTTCATCGATCTCGACGGCGTAGCCGAGCAGCGGATGCTCGACACCCTCGATCAGGTTGCCGGTCGGTGCCCAGAGGTAGCGGCCGACACCATCCACGATCGAACGGAGGCGCACAGCGGTGTTGCTGTTCATGAGCCAGCGGGCGTTGGCCTTGTAGGGTTTGCGGAGGGCAGCCACGAGCTTGATCAGCGATCCGGTCAGGTTTGCATCGGTGGGAGCCGTGGCATGGCCAGCCGGGATATACTGGTGCTTGCCCCAGGCGCGAACGAAGTCCTTCTCGACGGCCGTGCCATAGTCGAGGAGGCCCCGCGGCTTACCCTCGACACCATCGCCACGATAGAACGCTTCGCCCTCGGTTTCATCGAAATCATGGGTGGCATTCTGGATCAGCCAGGAGGCGATATCGGTGGCAGCGTCATCAAGCAGATGGCGGGTCGCGACCGGCGCCGCATAAAGTTCCGAAACCGGATAGCTGTGCTTGATCAGTTCGGGGCGGGCAGTGTCCTGCGGGCGAGCGTCGCGTTCGGCAACCCACTGCGCGCCGCGCTTGCCCTTGCTGTAGAAGCGTTCGTATTTGTCGGTCGAGATGGTCACCACCTCAGCCAGGCTGCGCAGAACCGAGAGATCGGTCATGAGCGTGCGGATGGTGAGGTCGACGGTCGGCAGAACGAAATAGCCGCCGGCTGCATCATTGTCGCTGGAGGCAGCGGACTTGGCTTCGATGGTGCCGCCCGCGTCCTCGACGCCAGCCATGGTGCCGGTGCGAAGAACAGCGGCCAGCGCCTTCATCTCGACTGCCTGAGCCTCCTTCGGATCGGCGGCGGTCTTGGGACGATCTGCCTTGGCCTCGATCTTGTCGAGCCGGTCGGCAAGTGCCTTGGTGTCAGTCGGAGCCTTGTCCTCGATGGCCTTGATCCGGTCATCGACGGTCTTGGTCAGATCGGCCAGGGCCTTGGTGACCACCGCAATCGGCTCGTCTTCGTCGCCCTTGAGTTCGATGGCGCCGGCAACAAGGGCGCGCTGGGAGAGATGCTTCACTGTTTACCTCGTGAGCTGCGCCGTGGCGCGGTTGATGGCAGCGACGAGGTTCAGGGCCTCGGTTGCCGACTTGGCGCTGGTGACCCGGGCGCCGGGATGCATGGGCAGCGTCACAAGGGACGCCTCCAGCAATTCGAGTGTCTTGATGGTGCGACCGCCCCCGGTGCGGGTGATGGCCTTCTTGGTGATGAAGCCGATGGAGATGCCGCGAACCGCTCCTGACTTGACCAAGGCGCGGACTTCGCGGGCGCGGACCAGATCATCAATCAGCAGCTTGCCGGTGAGGTGCAGGCCGTCCGATTTCTCGGTGGCCATGTCCCAAGTGCCGATAGGGTCGTTCTGATCGTGGCCGAACAGCATGGGGATCGGCATCTTGGCGCTCTTGAACGCACCGGGCTCGATCATGTCCCCTACCCGGTCGGCAGAGGCGAAGGGCCATGCCAGCCCGGACACCGCACCGTCATCGCCGGATATGAATTTTGTTTCGACAAATACCCGGTCCATCAGCGCACCGGAGCAAAGTTGCGGTGATCACCGGCAAAGGCATCCACCTGGGCGCGGACCCATGAAACCCGTAGCAGGGTCGTTACGGCTTTGTGGTCGAACGGGACGGGCTTACCCTCATCCTCGACCTGCCACCGCACTACGCGCTTGGCCAGCGCATCGAGGCTGGCTTTCTGGCGCTGCTCGGCGGTGACCATGCCCCGGTCATCGGCCATGTCGCTGAGTGCATCCATCATGGCCAGATCGGCGCGGCGGGCTGTGTCGCTGTCGGGGCCGACGATGGTCAGCACCATGCCGGTCTTGCTGCCATCCCATGGCGCGATCAATTCGAGATCGGCGCCGCGGTCCTGGTCCACGGCATTGTTGAGCACGTCACTCATCTGCATCGGGATCGTCCTGATTTTTGGTTTTGTCAGCAGCGTTCACATCGGGGGTCGGTCCAGTTTTGGACGCATCTCCCGGCTGGCTGCTGCCGGTGTTCGGATTGGCGTATTCGTCGCCGCCGTCGCGCGGCCCCATGCCGAGCCAGTTGCGTCCCTCATTGGGGTTCAGGACGCGGGACGAAATCAGGCCGTTGATGGCAGTGGCGCGGGCGGTCAGGTCCACATTGGTAAAGTCGTCGCGGTCGAACCGGATGGCGTGGGTGGCGCGCTCGTCGTCGGTGAACAGCGCCCGGCCAAGAGCGTTTTCCAGCGCCTTGAGCCATGGATCGAGACACAGAGCGAGGAACTGGCGCTGCATCTCGGCAGAGTTGGACCAGGTGGCGCGGGTCAGGTCACCGAGGATGCTGGCCGGCATATTGAAGGCGCGGGCGATTTCCTGAAGCGCAAAAAGCCGGAGCTGCTGGAACTGGCTGTCCACGCTTGTCATGGTCGCGGCTTTCCAATCCGCTCCATCCCATAGGACGGCGGTGCCACCGGAACGGTCAGGCCCCTCAAAGGCCCGCTTCCATCCCGCAATCATCTTCTTGGCACCCTCGTCGCCAACTGGCTTGGGAGTGGTCAGGACGCCAGATGGACGGCCACCAGCGCCGAACAGTCGCCCGGCGTGTTTCTCCATCGAGATGGCGGTGCCAATGGCTTCGCGGGCCAAGGAGACTGGCGACTTGTCGAACGCGCCTTTCAGATGAATGATATTGGAGATGGGCTTGATGAGCCCGCCGATGCGATATTCGGGGCGCAGGCTGTCGTCAGGGTAATTGACCTGGATATAGCCGGGCCGATACCGGATCATCTCAACCGGCTTGCCTTCGCTGTTCTTGCCCACCCACGCGAGCCCGCCACGGTCATGGGTCAGGGCATCGACCACAAGGGAACGGATCAGCTCGAATGAACTGGTCCAGTCATTGGCCTGCCCAGAGAGCAGTTTTTTTACAGGATGGCCGGGAACGCGGGTTTCGGTGCCATCGGCGGCGATCTTGACCACGTGCACATCGAGGCAGGCAGCGGCCTCAGAAATGGTGCGGATCGCGGCGGCGACGGCGGGCGCATTGAGCGCGGTTTCGATGTTGACATGGACACCTGCAGCCGTGGGGCCGCGAGACACCAAATCCTCGAGCTCTACGTGCTCGATGGATTTCTTTTCGAAGATGACATAGGGGCCGAAGCGCATGGGGAGAATATGCCCCTTGCGGCCTCTGGGCCTTTAATGGTCAGACATGGCAATTCATGGTTTGTTAGTGGAAAAGGTTGGGAGGGTGCGTTGCGCAGTTTGGGGCTGTCAGAAAAGCAAATCGAGATCATACGGGATTGGGCAGAGGCCGAGGACCTAATTGACGAGGTAGTTTTATACGGCAGTCGAGCAAAGGGTACTCATCGAGAAGATAGCGATGTCGACTTGGCTGTTCATCAGGTGGGCACAAATGAGCACGCCGTTCATACCTTCATGCATTTCAAGGGTGAGGACTGGCAAAATGATCTGATCGCAAGGACTGGGCTGAAAATTAGCCTAGCGCCCAGAGCGGGGCATCTGACGCCCAAAATCGAAGAGTATTTAGGCCACGCCTCATTCGTCATTTTCAGCCGCGACAGACGGCCTACGCCTTAGGAATGCTATCAACTCATCATCAAAGGCATAATAGCGCCCGCCGATCTCTTTAACGGGGGAGCCGGGCTGTTTTGCCAGAGTATCTCGAACGAAGTCCACCCCCACCCCGATCCGCCCGGCGATGGCGGGAAGCGTCCAGATAATCCGACCCTCACGCGCGGGCATGCGTGTGAGGGCATCGAAGGTTTCAGGAGTGAGCTTCGTCATTGCTGGCCTCGCTTGTGAAGTCGAACATGGTGCCGGCGGCAAAGAAACCTCACCGCCAGCGGAAATCGGTAATCGTCGTGATGGGCATCGACCTTGGGCTCACCGCAGACCTCGCATGGCGTCTTGATCAACGCCCCGCTCTTGAGGGCCTTCTGCACTGCCAGGTGAGCCGCATACTTCCCAGGGTGGCGACGGCGCCAGTCGGCTTGGCGAGTGAGGTTCATTTCTGCACCTCGCTCGAATATTTCGCCTTGAGGGATTCGGAGACAAATCCCGAACCGGGTAATTCCCGGTTTGGCCGAGGTCGCGCGAGGTCGCGCATAACCCTGGTTTCCATAAGCGAGGAAGTGACCACCGGCTTGCCGAGAGCATTTGTGCTCGGGCCGCCGCTGGTCCGCTCCTCCGGCGGGCGCGCCCCTTGTTGGGGGGGCGCTTCCTCCGTCGCGTCCTGCGCTGTTCCGGCGGGCGTGGAAGGCCCCTCCCCCTGGTAGACTAATAGTGGTTTCGAGGTGGAACCGTCGTTTTCGCCTACGGGTTTCGAGGTGGAACCGTAGGCCATAGTTACTTTTGGTGACTGTTCCATCTGGAAACCCGCTCGGTTCCGTGTGGAAACCCGTTCAGGTTTCGAGGTGGAACCGTGTTCTGATTTTCGCCACCGAGCAAAATCCTTGGAAGGGAGCGAAAGCCCCTTGCCTGGCCGGTCATCTTTGAACTCGGTTAGGAGCCATTCGGTGGCGTGACGATGTTTCATGTTGAAGGCGCCGACCGTAGTACGGACAATGAAGCCGTGATCCTGCAAGGCATCGAGCGCACGCATGGCCGTCTGCTTGCTGATGCGGCATTCCTGGGCCAGATCCAGAAGGGAGCAAGGGATCATGCCGTTATTGCTCCCCGGCCCACCATAGCGCTTCACCAACCGGACATAGACCGCCTGCGGCACCGGCCCTAGATCTAGCCAAGCCTCGGTATCGAGTAGCCAGTGATAGAGCCGCACATGGCGCGGCTCCTTCTCTTTGGCTTTGGACTTCACCATGCATCACAGCCCCTCGACGCTATCCAGGTAGGCCTCGACTTTGTCCATGAGCTTTTCGGCCTGTCGGCGGTACCACTTGGCGCGATAGACCCGAGCGACGTTCCAGTAGACGCGGATCAACCTCATAGCTCCCTCCCCAGCAGGCGTCCCGCCTCGGCAACCACCCGGCCCGCATCGTCATAGGACATGCCGAACTGTGCGGAGATGGTGGAGCGCAAGGGACGGCTTACCTGATCGATATTCGAGGCCACCCAGATCGCGGCCGTTTTCACATCGCCGGTCATAGGTCCGAAGCCAGGCGCCCGCTTTTTCGGTACTCGCTGGGTGCGGAGCTTCTTGAGCGCCTTTTCCTGCTCGGTGAGGTTCCGGTCGGAGTTGAGCCATCCAGACTGACGGAGGCGATTGGCCTCGGCTTTGATTTCGTCGTCATCAAACATTGGACGCCCCCTTTGCCGCTTCGACGGCAGCGAGAACATCGGACAGCACCCAGCGAGACGACCTGCCGAGCTTTACCGGCTTGGGCAGCATGCCTTCGGCTATGCGGCGGTAGAGCGAGGCGTGGCAGATGCCGAGCATGGCCTGAACCTCGCGGGCTTTCAGGAGGGCGTCAGGCTGCATGGTGCTCTCCCCTGAACGTCCGCAGCATCGCGTTGCGTGCTTCGTTCTCGTCCAGGCTGGCAAATTCCCAGCGCGTCCGATCAAAGGGCTTGAGCGAAGCCTGGAGAACAATGTCCTTTGCGCGCCAGTTCTCGATGGCGATGGACCGCTCCAGCTCGCGCTCGTGCGTCGACTCGTACACGTCACGCTCAATCAAAGTGCGAGTGTATTTCGTCGTGCCGGTCGGGAAGACGATGGAAACATAATCTGCCGGTGCTACGGGAACTGTGATCAGTTCAGCCAGTGCATCGGAGAGCTCGCGCTGAAGCCTACGGACCTTAGCGTTAGGCGCCTCGGGCGCCGCCTCTGCTGCCATCGGAACGGCAGTGCCCAGCCCGACAAACGGGATGGCCTGAATAAAGGAACGACGCTTCATGCTGCCGTCCTCTCGTCATCTGCAACCCGAAGGAAATCGATGGCCCGTTCCATTTCTTCGAGCAAGGCGACGACTTTCGCGTTCGCTTCTAGGATCAGGTAGGCAGCTTCCTCCTGGCTCCCGCCCTTGAAGCGGTTTTCGCTGCACCGTTCGACTTCATTTGTCAGGGCGCCGATGATGAAGATCTGACCGCGAGCGGCGTTCATCATGTCGATGGGATGGCGGCTGCCGAAAGGGTAATCTCTCATGCTGCACCGCCTTCCCTAGCTTCTGCCCGGAGGGCGTCGAGGTTTTCCGACACGTTGCGCAGCGTCTCGCCACAGAGCGAAAGGACTTGCTGAAGGGCTTCTTGGTGCTGGCGATTATGGATGCTGGCGCAGGCCATAAAGGCGGCTTGGTTGACCTGCCGCGCTTCGGCCAGAAGGTCGATGGCATCAATCAGGTTGAGCGAAATCCTTGCCCCACCGGATCCGGTGGTGCTATTCTCTTTCGAGTTCATTGATCTAATCCTGTCAGGGGTTGGTCGTGTTCAGGCTCGGAGCGATTGCAGTCGCTGCCGGGCCATTTTCATTTTCAGCCGCTAGTGCGCGGTCGAGGTGATGGACGATCTCAGAATTCATTGACCGTCGATTGGCTTTCGCCTGCTGGCGAAGGCGGTCTCGCATCCCATCTGGGAAGCGGACGATGTACTTTTCAGCTTCTCGCTGCATCAATCGCTCCTTAACCATGGCTATTAGCCATATATCCACCATGGCTAATAGCCTCTATTGCGTCAAGCGTGTAATGATGGCTTTTAGCCTCTATCTGTGGATTATGAGAAACGGGGGTCAGCAATGGCGAAGGAGCCAGTGCAGCCACAAGACAAGTATGTTCTGCGGATGCCTGACGGGTTGCGAGATCGCATCAAGGCGTCGGCCGAACGAAATTCGCGATCCATGAATGCCGAAATCGTCGCAGCGCTGTTGACGGCGTTTCCGCAGCAGCCAACTGTCGAGGAGCTGCTGGACAATGTGCATAAGGCCATAGAACTCGCCAGCACCACTGGGGGAATGCCATATCGCAAGACGCTGATCGAGGCGCTAGACGTCCTAAGTGAACGGGTGGCATCTGGGCTTGAGCTCGATCAATCGCGAGCTGGCACTACCCATCCAGATCTCCAGATGATGGAGGATTTTGGCAGGCGTTTCGCTCGCTGGCGCAGAGTAAATGCCGAGGGAGTGACCACTACCGACCTCAAGCGCGAGCTAGAGAGAGGCTTACTGGACAAGCTGCCCAGGCACTTGCTTCACACCGCGATTATGCAGTTCAGTCGAGGCGTTCCAGAAAAGGCACTGAAGACCCTGGCGCTCGGCCGAACCCACTTCGCGGATCCGGAGAGCGCGCAATCCGCAATAGTCGACCATATCCGAGCTTTTTATACCGAGAACTTTGGCGATCCGGATGAAAGCTGGGCGGACATGGTGGATGATCAATAGCCGAAGGCACACCCCTGCTAAGGGTGCAGCTTGCTCGTCACCCACGCCGCCCACGCCTCCATCACTGCCCGCCTCTGGTCTATGAAATCAGTCCGTCGATAAGACCGCTCTACCCGATTGCCTACAGTATGGCTGAGGATGGTTTCGGCAATGTCATGAGGCGTCGAGGTGGTTTCAGCCATCCAGTCTCGCATGCTGGAGCGGAAGCCATGGGGGCGCTCGGCCATCCCTGCCCGCTCCATGTACTTGCTCATCGTCATATCGCTGATGACGCCCCTGCGTTGGCCGGCGAATAGATAGCCGTCACGCATGTGCTTGCGGGCCTGCTCGATCACTGCCAGCGCCTCGCCCGATAGCGGGATTCGGAAATCCGGCGTCTTGTCCTTCAGCCCCTTCATCGCTTCGCCGGGGATGGTCCAGACATCGCCCTCGATCTGGCCCTCGTGGATGAAGCGCAGCGGCTTAGAGCGCGAGACGGTCAGGATCATGAGCCGCAGCGCCAGGTGCGTCACACTGCCATCGGACAGGCTGGCGTAGAAGGCGGGCACGTTCTCCCAGTGCATGGCGGGGATATTCTCGACGGTATGCCGCTGCTTGCCCAAGAGAGCCCGCGCCTTGTCGGTCGCCTGCAAGTCCACATCGAGCCCGAGGGCCGCGGCATGCTTTAGACAAATGCCCAGACGGTTCATGGCCTTCTTGGCTGTATCGGCCTTCGTGTGCCAAATGGGCGCGAGGGTGTCGCGAATATCCTTTTGGTCGATTTCCGCCACCGGCATCTTCCCGAGCTTCGGCAGCACATGCAGTTCGAGCGGGGTGAACCAACGCCCCGCTACCCCATCGCCTTTAAGTTCGGCCTTGCGGCTTTCGAAGGCATCGAGAGCAATGTCCTTGAGCAAATGAATGTCGCGCTCGGCGGCGCGGCGCGCTCGATCGCGCTCCTTGATCGGGTCTTTGCCGTCACGCACCAGCGCCCGCCATTGATCGGCCGCCACCCTCACATCCTTAAGGCTTACCTCAGGATAGGCACCAAGGCCCATTTCATGGCGCCGGCTGTGGATGGTATATCGAAGCACCCATTGAGCGCCGCCGCCATCCCGCTTGTAGAGCCAGAGGCCAGCGCCATCGGCATACTTGCCGGGCCCAAGAGTGGTGACGGCCCTCGCGCTCAGCCGGTGCATTGCCCGCACTCAATCCCCCTTTCGCTCCATGCTTTCCAGTCCCCCCGCCAGTCCCCCTTTGTGCTTGCGCTTGAGGGCATCTTTGAGAGACGGCCAGATATAGAACGAAACAGGAAACTCGAAAAGGCTCAAAACGCTAGAGACAGAGGGAGACAGCGCGAAATGTGTAGCAATTACAATACGTTGCTGGCGGGGGGCACCACTCTTTCCTGCAGCCAAATCTCTTCTATATCAGTGGTTTCGTGCCAGCTGGTGCCTATGGCGCGGGCGGTTTGGGAAAATCCAGGGCGTCGAAACGGCGCTGGATCTGCATTTGCTGGATGGTCTGGTCGAGCGAATTGATCTGGACATTGAACTGATACTGTTCGCTCTTGCGCGAAATTTCCTGCTGCAGGCACACAAGCCGCTGCTGATTGGCAGCGATCGCGGCTGCAGTTTCGCCGGCAGCCGGCGGCGGGCATGCAGCCAAGGCCGGCACGATGGCGCAGGCTCCGAGCAGGATGGCGATAGTCACTCGCTTGATCATCATACCCTCAAGATGGGCGCTGATTGCCCCTGGCGCAAATCACGACGCGGGGACTGGGCCGCCACCCGTCCCCGCCGAAGCGGCTAGTTGCCACTGAGGCTTTGCGGTGCGCCCAGGTTGGGGTCGAGGTACTGACCATTGCCGCCCCGCTGGGTGACGACAGCGCCCCCATATTGCTGCTGCATCTGCATCTGCCGTGCGGCCGCATCGTAGCCCTGAACGTCGACACCAATCACTGAGGTCATGAGGTTCGGGCCGGTGCCTGGCTTGAAAGCTTCCCGGATGCCGGATTCGCCTTCATAGGCCTGCACGCCGGTGCTGGGATTAATCCAGGCAGTGGTCATGCCCGAGGGCACGTTGAATGGGGTTGGCGGCTTGCCGGCCATGGCCTTGGCCATGAAGTTGGTGAAGATCGGTACGGACATGCCGCCGCCGGTCGAGGCCGAGCCCATGGAGCGTGGGCGGTCGTAGCCGACATATATGCCGACGGCGAGGTCAGGAGTGAAACCGACGAACCAGGCGTCCTTGTAGTCGTTCGTGGTGCCGGTCTTGCCGGCTACGGGACGATTGAGTGCGCGGGCGGCAGTACCGGTGCCACGCTGGACGACGCCTTCCATCATCGAGGTAATCTGGTAAGCGGTCATCGGATCGAGCACCTGGGCCCGATTGTCGATGATGCGGGGCTCCCCTTGCCCGTGCCAGTCGGTTGCGGCGCAGCCATCGCAGACGCGTTCGTCGTGGCGATAGACGGTGGTCCCGTAGCGGTCCTGAATGCGGTCAATCAGGGTCGGCACGATCTTGCGGCCACCATTGGCGATGGTCGCATAAGCCGCGGTCATGCGCATATTGGTGGTTTCGCCGGCGCCCAGCGACATGGCGAGAACCGGCTGCATGTCGTCATAGATACCGAACATGCGGGCATATTCGGCAATCAGCGGCATGCCGATATCGCGCGCCAGACGCACGGTCATGACATTTCGGCTGCGCTCGATGCCGCGCCGCAGGGTCTGGGGACCGTAGAATTCCTGGGCGTAGTTTTCTGGGCGCCAGATGGAGCCATCGCCATTACGAATTTCAACCGGCGCGTCGAGGACAACCGAGGCCGGGGTGTAGCCATTGTCGAGCGCCGCGGCGTAAACGATGGGCTTGAAAGACGAGCCGGGCTGGCGAAGCGCTTGGGTAGCGCGGTTGAACTCGGACTCCGCAAAGGAGAAACCGCCGACCATGGCGAGGACGCGGCCCGTGCGCGGGTCCATGGCGACAAGCGAGCCTTCGACCTCGGGCACCTGTTCCAGGGTGTAGATGCCTTCCTTGCCGGAAACCGGGGAGACGTACACCACGTCGCCGACCTTGACGATATCCTGCACCGGCTTGGAGACCCAGCGGATTTCGGGGCCAGACAGCGTGCCCACGACACGTTCCGCCCGGATTGCGCCGTCGACGTCGTTTTCAGGGCGCAGCCCGATACGGGCCTGATTGCCACCCACATCGAGCACGACCGCGAGCTGCCATTCCGGCACGTCGCTCAGCGGCTTGATCTTGGCAACGTCCAGACCCCAATCGTCACCGAGCTCGATGCTAGCGACGGGACCACGGAAACCGCGGGTGTGATCATAGGAAATCAGGCCGTCCATGAGGGCGCGGCGGGCATATTCCTGAAGACGCGGTTCGAGCGTCGTGCGGACGGAGAGGCCGCCGCCGTAGAGCTGATCTTCGCCATAGAGCTTGGCGAGTTCGCGGCGCACGTCTTCGGTGAAGTATTCGGCGGCATAGACCTGGCTGCCCGAGGCTCGCGGAATGACGTTGAGCGGCGCCTGCTTGGCGGTAGCCGCTTCTTCAGAGGTCACGTAGCCGTTCTCGACCATGCGGTCGATGACCCAGTTGCGGCGTTCGATGGCGGCCTGCGGGCGGCGGAACGGGTGATAGTTGTTCGGGCCTTTAGGTAGCGCGGCGATATAGGCGGCCTCAGGCAAGGTCAGCTGATAGAGCGCCTTGTCGAAATAGTTCAGGGCCGCGGCGGCGACGCCATAGGAATTGAGGCCCAGAAAAATCTCGTTGAGGTAGAGCTCGAGGATCTTGTCCTTGGAGAACGTCGACTCGATGCGGATGGCGAGGATCGCTTCCTGGATCTTTCGATCCCAGGTCTGTTCCGAGGTCAGCAGGAAGTTCTTGGCGACCTGCTGAGTGATGCTCGAACCGCCGCCCTGAATGGAGCTGTTGCCATCCATGCGGGCAAGAAAGTTGTCGCGCAGGGCGCGCGCGATACCGTCGATGGCGATGCCGTTGTGGTTGTAAAAATCCTTGTCTTCCGCCGAAAGGAAGGCGTTGACGAGTAACGGCGGCACGGTTTCGATCGGCTGGAACAGGCGGCGTTCGCGCGCATACTCGGCCAGAAGCGTCCCATCTGCGGCATGAACGCGCGTGGTTACGGGCGGCTGATAGTCCTTGAGGACGGTGTAGTCGGGCAATTGCGCGGAGACGGCAGCGAGGTACACGGCGGCAACGGCGACGCCGCCGAGCGCCACGAACATGCCGAAACCGAATAGCCAGCCGAGTAGACGAAACATGCGATCAGATACTCCACGCCATGAGGGGGCGGTCCGCCCTGCCCCGATTCATGACGGCATTTTCAGAATAGCAGAGCGAGCGCGAGCGCTTAATCACTTTGCTCACGGGTCTGCCTCGACACTGTCAAAATAGGTGGAAATGCCTCGCGCAATGGCCTCGGCAGTGCGGTTCTGCCAGTCGGTCTGGGTCAGGTTCGAAATATCGTCGAGATTGGACAGGAACCCGAGCTCGATGAGAACGGATGGCACGTCCAGGGCCTGCAGCACGAAGAAATCGGCCTGGCGTACAGGGAAGCGACGCAGAGCGACGCTGGGCTCGAGCTGGTGAACGATGGCTTGGGCGGCAACGAAGGACTGTTTGCGCATTTCGCGGCGCATCAGATCGAGGAGGATGTCCACCACTTCCGGCGCCATCTGCGGCATGGCGAAACCGGCGATGACATCGGACTTGTTTTCGGAGTCGGCAAGCACCTTGTCGAGCACGTCCGTGGCGTTCTCGTCGCGCGTATAGACGCTGGCGCCGCGAATTTCGGGTTGTTGAAAGCTGTCCGCGTGGATCGAGATGAAGATGTCGGCCTTATTGCCGCGCGCGAGAGCGACGCGCTCTTCGAGGCGGAGATAGGTATCGTCTTCGCGCGTGAGAGCAACGTCGAAGCGACCGGACTGGATGAGAAGCGCCTGGAGGCGCAAGGAAAAAGCCAGGACAATGTCCTTTTCGCGCACGCCATTGGCCGCCTCGGCACCGCTGTCGATGCCGCCATGACCCGGATCGATGACGACGAGCGGCCGCGTGCCGAGCGGCAGTTCGGAGCCACCGGCCGGGGTCGATTCTGCCGAGGTTTCAGCGACGGTAGCCGACGCGGCGCGGTCGCGCTCGACATTGGCGGCGAAGGTCGCTTGGTCTGCGGGGATGATATCGACGACGAGGCGGGCTGGCTGCCCCTCGAAGGGGTCAAGCACATAGGCCTGTTGCACCTGCACTGGCGCAGCGAGGGTCAGCGTGGTGCGGACACGATCGGAGGCGGCCTGTTCAACGAGGTAGGACGAGATGAGCGAGGTTTCGGAGGGCGCACCGCTGGGCTCGGGTACGGAGAAAGTGCCGGCGCGCACGTCGATGGCGAGACGATTGGGATCGTCGAGGGAAACGAAGGAGAATTCGGTCTTCGAGGCGAGATCGATGACGAGGCGAGCGCGATCTTCGCCGACAGTGACGCGCACATCGATGACGTTGGGAAGGCCGATAGGCGTCGGATGAGGTTCTTGGGCAAGGAGCGGGACGGCGGCAGCCACGAGCGCAAGCAGCCCGAGGACAAGTGATCGGATAGCGTGAAAATTCAAAGCGGACCGTGCCCCATGCGTGTCGAAAGCGTGTCGCATGCCCATCGGGCGATTCTGCGGCATTTTCGGCTTATGCGATGATTTGCAACAGGGCGCAAAGAACGACACCGTGCAAAAAGCACGACAATCCTCGCATTTAGACTTTCCTGTTGCCAATCTGGCGCAACGCTTCTACACGCTTATATGAAGGCGCAGGAGTTTCGCGAGCGCCAGCGAGAGGTCGATTTTCCTCTTCGCGCCGCTGCGGACCCCGACCGGCCAGAGTGCCACACAAGCACTTGCCCGGATTGAAAGCGGCGATTTTCGGCGCCTTCGATAGTGAATTTCGGTCCCTGTTCAGGGATCGGACGATGGCGGGCCTTCGAGGTCAGCCATCCAATAGGAAGAGGTCATATGGCCCGCAGGCGGACAAAGCGCGACGCGATCGACACAGCCGATTGCCGTTTTGCTTCGCCCTTTCTCCCGGCCATGACCGAGTTTGCCGGTGCGCAGAACGTGAGAGGTTCGCGCCCGATTTTTTTCAACACATTCGCCCCGCAACGCGCCGAACCAGGTTTACCGGTTCGCCGGCTGCCTTCTTTTGGCGCGCGGGTGCGCGGAGTAAACTATGGCAACCAAGAGAATGCTGGTGGATGCCATCCACCCGGAAGAAACACGGATTGTCGTTACAGCCGGTAATCGGCTGGAAGAATTCGACTTTGAATCGGCGACCCGCCGCCAGCTGCGGGGGAATATCTACCTCGCCAAGGTGACGCGCGTTGAGCCGTCGTTGCAGGCGGCCTTCGTCGAATATGGCGGCAATCGCCACGGGTTCCTCGCCTTCAGCGAAATCCACCCGGATTACTACCAGATCCCGGTAGCGGACCGCGAAGCGCTGCTCGCTGAAGAGGAACACGAAGAAGAGCACCACGACGAGACGGAAGAAACCGTTTCGGTGCCTGAAGGCGTGGCCGAAAACGATCCGGAAGCCGATCCTCAGGAAACCGAGGAAGAGAGCCATATCGAACAGGCTCCTGCCAATACTGAACCCGTCGAGTCGATCGGCGGGGCGGACGCGCTTGAAGAAGTGCCGGAACGTCGCCAGCGCAGCCAGCAGCGTCGCCACCAGTACAAAATTCAGGAAGTGATCAAGCGCCGCCAGGTGATGCTGGTGCAGGTGGTCAAGGAAGAGCGCGGCAACAAGGGCGCGGCTCTCAC
>NZ_JAFKHD010000398.1 GCF_017307565.1 Devosia sp. | reverse complement strand
GTGGACCGAGGCCTGGCGGGCCGCCATCCAGTTGACGTTGCCGCGGATGGTGTTGATTTCACCATTGTGCGTGGTCATGCGGTAGGGGTGCGCGAGCTTCCAGGACGGGAAGGTATTGGTCGAGAAGCGCTGGTGTACGAGGGCAATGGCGCTTTCGAAATCCTCGTCGTGGAGGTCCGGATAGAAGGCACCGAGCTGGTCGGCGAGGAACATGCCCTTATAGACGAGCGTGCGCGCAGACATCGAGACGACGTAAAAACCGTTGTCGCTGTTGCTCTCGGGGACCTCGGCATAGACGGTGTTGGAGATCACCTTGCGCACGATGAGGAGCTTGCGCTCGAATTCGTCGAGCGTCAGGCCTTCGGGGCGGGCGATGACCATCTGCTCGATGATCGGCTGCGTGGCGATGACGCCTTCGGAGAGCTTCTTGTTATTGGTCGGAACGACGCGTTCGCCGAGAAGCTTGAGGCCTTCCTTTTCGATGCAGGCGCGCACGGCGGCGGCGCAGCGATCGCGAAGGGCCACGATGTTGGGATAGAACAGCATCACTACGGCGTAGTGGTGCTTTTCCGGCAGGGCGAAGGGCAGAGCCTTCTTGAAGAAGCCATGCGGGGTCTGCACCAGAATGCCGGCGCCATCGCCCATCAGCGGATCGGCACCCACGGCGCCGCGGTGTTCGAGGTTCTCGAGGATTTCGAGACCCTTTTCGACCACTTCGTGGCTGGGCTTGTTCTTGATGTTGGCGATCATCCCGATGCCACAGGCGTCATGTTCCTGCATGGGATCGTAAAGACCCTGGGCTTCGGGACGACCGGTGACGCGCTTGCCATCGAGGATCAGAGTGGTTTTGCGAGTATTGGCTTTCGCTGAAACCGGAGAAAAGCGTCCGTTCTGCTGGTGGGCCATATCTTATTCCTCGCTGTCTGATCGCACCCGTTGCCGGGCTTGGTTCGCTATGTCGTGTGCATCCTGAAGGTGCCGGTGCCGGCCCGCTGGATGCAGTCTTGGTCCTCTGGCGGACACACGTCTCAATCGGGTCGTACTTTCGGTACGGCTCGGATGAACAAGTGCATCCATGCGTGGGGAGCGGCGCTGCATCCAAATGGCCGCTCATATTCGGGCTATCTTAGCCCCGCCTATCCGTTTCCGCTATCGTGTAGCGGGCCAGCCGGACCAGCGTGCGCTGCTTGCCGCGGAGAGCGGGGCGACGCGTCATTTAGGACAGAGGTGCTGCCCTAACGAGTTCACATTTGCATAGTTCCAACCTGCGAGCAAGCGGCAAGATTGGATTTGGCGCGAAAAAAATAGGAATAGCAATTTTGTTCTGTAGGAGTTGTAGGACTTTTGGGGTGTATTTGCACAAATCTTGCGCAGTCTGCGCATATTTTGTGCGAAAGTCCTACTTTCCACGGGATTTCCCAAAGTTGTCCTATTTCCCATCTGAATAGGAAATAGGACTTTGGGTGGGCCTCATTCGAGATGGGACTTGATGAACCACAGGTTCTTGTCGAGATCGCGCGAAAAGGCGGTGAGGATATCGGCGGAATCGGCGTCGCCGGCCTCGTCGGTCGCATCGATGTCGTCGCGGACCTGATTGGCGAGAACCGCATAGCGGTCGGCGAGGGCCGCCAGGTGATCGGTGGTCTTGCGGATATCGGTGGGGTAGGGGGCGAGCTTGGTGGCCTTGGCGACGATCTGGCTCGTGCCCAGGGCAATGCCGTCAAGCTGGGCGATGCGTTCGGCCACGGTATCGGCGTGATCATCGAGCTGGGCGCGCATGGGGTCGAGCATTTCATGCACAGCGATGAAATTGGGGCCCTTGAGGTTCCAGTGCGCCTGCTTGGTGATCAGCGCCAGATCAATGGCATCGGCAAGACGCGCGTTGAGAATCTCGATGACGGCCGATTTGGCATTGGCCTTGAGGGCGATGGATGGGGTTTTCATGGAACGATCCTGACGCTGGTTGCGGGGAGAGGTTTGGGGCCGTCTTCTTCAACTAAGAGCGGCGCCGACTCGTTCCGCGCAAACAAAAACACCCCCGGCAGAGCCGAGGGTGCGTTTGGATCGTGCTTGCGGAGGGGGCGGACCTAGCCGCCGAAAACCGCTCCACCGGAGCGGTTTTGCGCAAGCGCCGGCGTCTAGTTTACCGACTTGTCCTCAATCGAAGCGGTGCCGCCATTGATCTGAATGGTGCGCGGCTTCTTGCTTTCGGGCAGTTCGCGCTTCAGATCGAGATGGAGCAGGCCGTTTTCGAGGCTGGCGCCCTGGACCTCGACATAATCGGCAAGCTGGAAGCGCAGCTCGAAGGCGCGCTCGGCAATGCCGCGATGGAGGAATTCGCGCTTGGTGTCGGTGTTTTCGACGGGCTTGGCACCCTTCACCACCAGGCTGTTCTCCTTGGTTTCGATGGCGATGTCGCCATTGGAGAAGCCGGCCACGGCGATGGAGATGCGATAGGCGTCGTCACCGGTGCGTTCGATATTGTAGGGCGGGTAGGACTTCGCTTCCTGGGTGCCGAGGGTGTCGAGCCGGTTGAACAGGCGATCGAAGCCGACGGTGGAGCGATAGAAGGGCGAGAAATCAAAAGTCTGCATGTCACATTCTCCAATTGAGCAACGTGGTTGGGCGACCTTGCGGTCACATGACCGGTGCCTGGCGCAGGGCTCCCTGAAGCGGCGAGCGTCTTTCGGCAGAACCGGTATCCCCGGCTGTCCGGCGGATGAACTTTATTTAGGTGCGGCTTTTTCGGGTTCAAGGGGCGCGGTTCGAAGAGCCAATGTGAACCGAAAATGAATGCACCGGTCCGGACCCGTTCAGGAGAAGTGCTGCATAAACAAGACCGTAAGGCCGCCGCCGCGGTCTTCACCAAGCGGGTCCGTCATCCGCCCCCCGCACGGGCCCGCTCTCAAAAAAGGCCAGCATTCCCTCAGCCCGGAATGCTGGCTTTTCTTTACCTCGTGGGGCTATCGTGCGCTGCAAAATCGTGGAGGCGCATGTGGCCGCTCAGGTCGATCCAACCGGTCCGAAACTTGCCGTGGTTCCATCCAATCCCGTGCCGCAAGGCGTGCGGGTCGGCTATGTGACGACGCCTGACCGGGTGAAGCTGCGCTATGCCATCTGGCCCAAATCGGCGGGGCCGCATCGGGGCACCGTGTGCCTCGTGCAGGGGCGCACCGAATATATCGAGAAATATTTCGAGACGATCGCCGACTTTCAGGCGCGCGGCTTTGCCGTCGCGACCTTCGACTGGCGCGGGCAGGGCGGATCTGACCGGCTGATCGGCAATCGCACGGTGGGCTATGTCGACCGGTTCGACGACTACTGGACCGACCTCAAGACCTTTCACAGCGAAATCCTGCTACCCGATTGTCCGCCGCCCTTTTATCTTGTCGGGCACTCGATGGGGGGGCTGGCCTCGCTCTATGCGACGACGCGCGACCGAATGATGTTCGACAGGGTGTTTCTTTCCGCGCCCATGGTCAGCCTATATGGCATGGAGCATAGCCTTGCCGGGTTCGGCGCTTTTGCCGAGACACTGAGTTTCCTCGGTCTCGGGGCGATGCCACTGAAGCGCCGGGGCGACAGGCGGCCGGACGAAGCCGGCTTTCTCAACAATCCGCTGACCTCCGATCTCCTGCGTTACACGCGCATGGTCGAGATCATCCGCGCCGACGACAGCCTCTATATCGGCTCGCCGAGCTTCCGCTGGCTCGCTGCCTCGATGAAGGCGATGGTGGAAGCCAATCGCGAGGATTTTGCCGGGCGGTTGCAGATTCCCCTACTGGTACTGGCAGCGGCGCGGGACACGATCGTCTCGACGCCGGCGCTTGAGCAATTGGGCCTGCGGCTGCGCAATGGGCGGCACGTGGTGGTCGCCGGGGCCAAGCACGAGCTTTTCGTCGAGACCGACGCCATTCGCGGCCAGGTGCTGGCCGCGTTCGACGCTTTTATTACCAACCAGACGCGCTAGCCCCGGGCTTTTATGCCTTGCTGATGAGGTCGAGCGTCTTTTCGAGCAACTCCTGGCTTGCGGCTGCAACGACGTGGCCGCCGCCGGTTGGCTCGGAGCCATCCCAGCAGGCGATGGCGCCACCGGCTTCGCGGATGATCGGCACCAGCGCAGCGATATCATAGGTATTGAGATAGGGCTCGATGACGAGGTCGGCATGGCCGGCCGCGAGGAGCGCATAGCCATAGCAATCCATGCCGAAGCGCTGGAGGCGCGTGGCGGCCTCGACGGCCCGCCACTTCGCGGCGAATTCGGGCGTGTTGAACAGCTTTGGCGTGGTGGTGAAGACGCGGGCCGGGGCGAGATCGCTGAGGCCACTGGTGCGATTGGGCTGTGCCAGCCCGCCACGCTGATAGCGCGATTGGCCGGGCACGGCGACAAAGGCCTCGCCGATAAAGGGTTGGCTCATGATGCCGGCGACGGCGACGCCATCGACGGCAAAGCCGATCAGCGTGCCCCAGACTGGGGCGCCGGAAATGAAGGCGCGGGTGCCATCGACCGGATCGATGATCCAGGTAAAACGGCTTTCGCCGGTCGTGCCCCATTCCTCCCCGATCACGGCATGATCGGGGAAGGCATCGGCGATGACGGCGCGAATGACTTTTTCGGCGCCCTTGTCGGCCTCGGTGACCGGATCGAAGCCGGTATCGAGCTTGTTGTCGACCGCGAGCCCGGTGCGGAAGAGGGGCAGGGTATGGGCCGCTGCCGCTTCGGCCGCGGCCACCAGGGTTGCTTCGATATGGGCGCAGTCGAGAGCGGAAGCGGGCACGGCAAATCCTCTGGCGGCAGACGCAGGAGGTTTAGGCGGCGGCGGGGATTGGAGCAAGGTGCTGCCCGCGTTTTGGGGCGTGGAAACGGGTGTTCCGGGCGAAAAGCAAATGATTCATTTTTGCAACAAGCCTCGCCCAACCGCGGTGCAAAGGAACAAGGCGGGTTGCCAGTCTTCCCAAATGAGTTCAAGCCAGAGGGGCATGATGCGCATCTTGACCGGCTTAGCCACTCTGCGCCTGGTCGAAGCGCGTCGTTCCTCCCTTGACTGGGCCGCCTTTCGGGGCGGCCCTTGTTTGTGTCGGGAGGGTTATTCCGCGGCGGCCCGTTCGGTTGCCGCCGGCGGAACGGCAAGGGCCAGCAGGTCGAGCCCGATCAGCGCATGGATCATGCTTTCGACGAGTTGCCGGAGCGGTTCGAAGCCCCCGTTCTTCTCGAGCGTCGCCTCGTTCATATAGAGATGGCGGCTGACCTCGATCTGCAGCGCATGGACGCCGTGCTGCGGGCGGCCATAGGAGCGGGTGCAGAAGCCACCGGCATAGGGGCGATTGCGCGCGACGCGCAGCCCGGCAGCCGAAAAACCAGTTTCGACCAGATCGATGAGCGCCGGCGCGCAAGTCGTGCCATAGCGATCGCCCAAGACCACATCGGGGGTGGCCCGCTCGCCATGGCGGCCGAGACGCGGCATGGAGTGGCAATCGATCAGCACGGCCACGCCGAAGCTTGAGGCTGCCTCGGTGAGAAGGTTTTGCAGCGCGGCGTGATAGGGGTGGTAGATGCCCTCGATGCGCATGCGTGCATCGTCGAGCGTCAGGCGCTCGCGATAGATGGGTTTGTTTTCGGCAACGACGCGGGCCAGCGTGCCGAGGCCTGCGGCGACCCGCGGCGAGGTGGTGTTGAACCGGTCTGACAGCGGCTCGACGAACATGGTGGGGTCGAGTTCCCAGGGCTCGCGATTGACATCGAGATAGGCCCTGGGGAAGTGCGCCCGGAGGAGTGGCGCGCCCAGATGCGGCGCGCGCGCAAAAAGCTCATCGACAAAGGCATCTTCAGACTGGCGGATCGACAGATGGTCGAGCCGGGTCATGGCGAGGAAGCGGTCGGGGTAGTTCCGGCCCGAATGGGGCGAATTGAACACAATGGGCGCGACCATGCGGCGGGGCCGGATGGTTTCGAATGCCGGTTGATCCCAATAGTCGGATCGCACGTTGCCTCCGCAGCGCCGCGCTGGGCGCGCGGTCGAGTGATTTGCTGTCACGCAAGTGTCGCGCGGCGCAGCCGACTTGTCCAGTTTGATTGTAAAAAGGTGCCAAAGCCCAGTGCGGGCGGTTTGCGTTGGGACAAATCTGAATTAAACATCGGCCTAATACGACTCACCTGCCGGACTGGCCCCCAAACGAGGTTTTTGATGAAGCGCATCCTGCTCGCCGAAGACGATAACGACATGCGCCAGTTCCTCACGCGCGCACTCAAGAATGCGGGCTATGAAGTGGTCTCGTTCGACAATGGGCTGTCGGCCTATGAGCGGCTGCGCGAAGAGCCGTTTTCGCTGCTGCTTTCTGACATCGTGATGCCCGAAATGGACGGAATCGAACTGGCGCGCCGCGCCACCGAACTCGATCCGGACCTCAAGGTGATGTTCATCACCGGTTTTGCCGCCGTGGCGCTCAACCCCGACAGCGACGCGCCCAAGGATGCATCGGTGCTTTCCAAGCCTTTCCACCTGCGCGACCTGGTCTCGGAAGTGGAGCGCCTGCTGGCCGCCTGAGGTGGTTTGAGAAAACAATCCACAGGCGTGAGAATGACCCCTTGACCACTCAGGTCGTTTCATGGTCTATCCGCGCCACCGGAGAGGCAAACGCCAAACCGGCCCGGAGAGATGGGCGTATAGCTCAGCGGGAGAGCACTACGTTGACATCGTAGGGGTCACAAGTTCGATCCTTGTTACGCCCACCATCTCTTCTTCCTTCCCTGCCAAGTGCAGCGGGTGCGTAGCTCAGCGGGAGAGCACTGCCTTCACACGGCAGGGGTCACAGGTTCAATCCCTGTCGCACCCACCATTCCCTGTAAAACCAAAGACTTAGAAGTAGAATAGCTCTGATGGTGCATTCAAGTGGTGCATCGCGGTGCAAAATCCGACTTATCTGGAGCGTTCGCGGCACGGCATTTTCTACATGCGCTGGCCGATCCCCAAGCGTATTCACCCATCAGGCAAGACCTCCTGCGTCAAACTTTCGCTGAGGACCAGAGAGCCACAACAGGCGTGGCGGCTGGCGCGGCGTCTCGGCTATCTGGCGGACATTCATATGTCGTCTGGGAAGCGCGCTGGCATGCGTTTTGATGAAGTCCGGGCTCTCTGGCTCGATGGTTCCAGAGCCAGCGCCAGGCCTGCCGTGAGCAGATTGCCGAGCACGGCCGATTGGAGCCGGAGGCGGTCGACACTTTGCGGAGCGCGTACCGCTTTGCCGAACTGGCTCTGCCTCCCGGCGCAGGTCCTTGACCTCATCACTGGTGGCCGCGCGGGTCGTGTCACCGGCGAGGCGCCGCTTTCCTGCTTTCATGAACTCCTTGGACCAGGTGTAATAAAGGCTCCGGGCAATGCCCTCGCGGCGGCAAAGCTCAGCAATGCTTTCCTCGTCGCGCAATCCGTCCAACACGATCTGGATCTTGTCTTCGGCGGAAAAATGCCGCCGCGCCGCTCGGCGGATGTCCTTCACAACCTGCTCGGAAGGCTTCTTCGTCTTCGTGGTTTTCGTCGTCATTCTGGGTCTTTCGTCCTTCAGACGAGACCAGAACTCTCCTTAACGATCAAACCAAATTCTGGGACACAGGTGCTGATGCCGACACTGTGGATCATGGCCGTCGGGCAGGCCTCCGCGGTCCGAGCCGGCGCTCTCGGCCTGCCGCTGGCGCTCTCGGCTTTTCATCGCCCGGAGGAGGCCCAGGTCTCCGCGTCCGCCTATCGAAAGGCCTTCCGTCCGTCGTCACGTCCGGGCCTGCCGCCAACGCCGAAGCTCTTCGTCGCCTTGCGTGTCACTTCCGCTCCTAGCCATTCTGAGGCAGAAAGGCTCGCTATGCCCATGCGCTGGGCATTCGAACAGCGCCGACGCTTCAATGTAATGCCCCAATGCCTACCCGGTGTGGAGGAGGCGATAGAGCTGGCAGGCGGCGTTTGGCCGGCGGAAAGTAATGACTGGCCTATGTACACTGTGAGTGCCCTGACCGACCTGCGCTCCCGTCTGATGCGAATGGGTGAAGCGTGCGGCGCGGATGAAATTATGATGCAGGATGTTATCCCTGACCCCAAGAGGCGCCTTGAACATTACCACGATGTTGCGCGTTGTTTTGCCTGACGGACGAGGGGAGGATCGCTCCTTAGGTCTGTCACACCTTTTGTGTGTGGGGACGCTGGGCGCGTTGGCTTCGATGATGGGGAAGCTCTACCTGAGGAAGGAGCTACCTTCCTGTCCAGGATGCGCCTAAGTAGATGTCGTGAAAGACGGCTGCACCAGATGTACTGGCGCAGTCGAAACGAATCCGAATGTTGGGTTTCACATGGTGGCGCAACCGGCGCTGTTATGTGGTGAGGATCGCGGCCACGCAAGGATTTGATGTGCCCAGAACGTTCTACACTTTCCCGCGTGCCGTCGTGGGTTTGAAAACCCGGTTTTGCAGCATGGTGAAACTAAATTGATGTTTGGCCGGCGAGAGACCAATCCTTGAATGGCACATGTTTGACGGCCTCGAGCCAAGCCTTGCTCTAGGTTGCATTTCGCCCGGCCGGATCTACTTGGCCACCCGTCCGTATGCGCCGCAGGCAAAAATGGCCTGCCGTGGGACGAACCGGCACGCGGGCCGCGAAGGTGAAAAGCTTCAGGCGGGAGGTCCTTGTAGCCGCGCGCCCTTTGGGACAGCCATTCCTCGGATCACTGCAGGACGCTCGCTGAGTTGGGCGTGCCAGCGTTCGAGAAACGGATAGTCCGACAGAGACAGGCTGGTCCAATTGCTTCGTGCGACCCAAGGGAAGGCCGCGATATCGGCAATCGAATAGGCCGACGACAGGAATTCTGAATGCTGGAGATGGCTATTCAAGAAGCGATAGACCCGATCGACAAGTGCCACGATATGCCGCTCGGCCGGTTCGCTGCGCTCAGGTGCCAGTTCGGTCCAATGATGGGCTTGACCACTAAGCGGCCCCAGGCCAGTTAGCACCACCATTAGCCACTGCAAAACATCGTCACGCGCGAACGTGTTGCTGGGCGTCAGGCCCGAGGCTTCCCCGCCGAACCGGAGCAGAATGGCACCAGATTCAAAGAGTACACGTGTTGCTCCCGCTTCTGTCCATCGAACGATCGGAATTTTCCCATAGGGGTTTAGGGCCAGGATGTCGGGCGCAAACTGCTCCTTGTTTCGAATGTTCACCCCATGCACTGCATAGTGAAGCCCGATCTCTTCAAACAGAATCGATACCCTGTTGGAGTTTGGCGTATCCCAGAGCCAGGCCTCGAGCCCTTCAACCGGTTGCGCAACGTCTGAGGCCATCGTTTATTCCAAAGTTGAGGAGATCAGCCGGCGAGAGCACATGCTCCCGCCAGCTGGATCGATCACTGCTCGAAGTGTGCGTTGGCAAAATTGTTATAGATGCCATGAGCGCCAACGGAGAAGCCAGACAGGCCATCGCGGTAGGCGTAGAACTCTGGTGGATCTATGAAGTCGATCACTGGCAACTCGTCATGGACGATAGCCTGAAGCTGGAAGAACAATTCCTTTCGTTTCGTGGCGTCGACCTCGACTGCTGCACGCTCCAGAATGTCATCCACGACTGGGTTGGCATAGTGGCTCGGATTGGCCCACGGCACTCCGACTTTGAAAGCGTTTGACCAAAAGACCCGTTGCACACCAACGGTTGGATCAAACGTATTGCCAAGAGAGTCGATCGCCACATCAAAGTCGCGATCGGTGTAAACGCGCTTTGAGTAAGCGGCCTGATCCGACAAGGACACTTCCGCCTCGATCCCAATTGCTTTGAGCGACTGCTGCACGAAGGCGGCCACTCGCGAGTCGTTTGCCGGGTTCAGCGTCACGCGAAGCTTGAATCGCACGCCACTATCGTCTTTCGCGTAGCCAGCTTCGTCCAACAGCTGGTTTGCCAATATCGTGTCGTAGTTGTGCGGCAAGATAGAGGGATCGTTATAGGCGGTCAGCGCCCTGCTTATCGGCGTCGGAGACACTGTCCCGTAGCCGTAGAAGACAATCGACTTGATCGCTTCAAGGTCAAGGGCATGCGCAATTGCCCGCCGAACCTGCAGATCGGCCAGCTTTTCGTTGTCCAGATTAAGCGCGATCTGGCTATGTCGCCCCAGATAGGGGGCATTGAGATCGGCGACGGTCAAGCCGGTAATCGACTTCAGGCGCTCGACGTCGGACAACGCAACGCTGGCCAGGTCAAGCTCGCCAGTTTCTAACCCAGCCGACCGCGCGGCCGAGTCAGTAACGATCTTGCCAATAATCCGCTCCAGGTAGGGTTTGCCGGCGGCCCAATAGTCTGGGTTACGTTCCAGAATGAGGTGATCACCGCGCGTCCACTCTCGAAACATGAATGGTCCGGTGCCGATCAGGGCTGCATCGGGAGGTGTATCGACGACATTGATGTTCTCGAACAGATGCTGGGGGACAATCGGGGACTCTGGACTGGCGACCGCAGTAAGCAGGTACGGCGTTGGTGCGGACAACGACACCACTACCGTCAAATCATCCGGCGTCTCGATCTTGCTGACATTGGCAAAAGTGACTTGCCCGCGCGGGTGCCCAGCCTTGAGACGTTCAATGCTGAAGGCGACATCCTTAGAAGTAAATGGCGTGCCGTCGTGCCACTTCACATTGGGTCGCAGCTTGAAAGTATAGCTCAGGCCGTCGTCGGAGACGGACCACTGCGTTGCCAGTTGGGCTTGCGGCTCGAAATTTTCGTCATAACTTAGCAGACCCTCAAATATCTTGGGCCCGACAGCTAGGGCGATAAAGGTGGTGGTGTTCGTGGGAACGATAGATCCCGCTTCGCTGTGAATAGCCCAATTCAATGTCCCGCCAACCTTGGGCGCAGCAAAGGAGGCGGTCGTTAGCATGAGGGCCGCAACGGCGCCCAACCCGGCGGTAAGAGCGTGTCGCAAAGTCTTGGTAGTCATATCATCTCCACTGACTGATCGGGTCAGCTTATACATGACTAAATCTATGGATATAAAGGATATTAGTCCATTTGCCGTTGCGGCGGAAGAATGGTTTTCGAAGTTTCAGTGCTTGGATAGGCTTACTCATCGAACAAGCCGCGGCTTGCCCTGCGCAACGCCAGCCGCACGGCATAATGACTGGTATCCACGAGGGCTGGCGTTGGTCAACAAATGCGAGGTCGTGTCTGGCGAAGCGCGAGTGGATTGAGCTTGCTGCTGACGCTGCACCAATGGTGTCACTATGGCTTCGAATATAAAGCGCCTTTCGCGCGATAATCTCGGCATCGCGTTGAAACGTCTCCTCGGATTTGTCGAGGTCCCATAGTTTCGCGCGCTAGAGTTTTATACGGACGTTTCTTTGGCTTTGGAAAAAAAGCCTGGATGTGATTAAGTTGTCCGAATGAAAATTTTAAAATGGGGGAGAAAATGCGACTGAATTATTTTCTTCCCTCTGCGAGGATGAAGAATCTACTGACTATTCACGCTGGTGTCAGCGATGTTGAGGAAGCGTGCGTCGAAGTCCTGCCCGCCATGTTGCCCAATCTTCATATTCGGGTGGCGGGGCATAGCAGCCTGGTATTTGCCGATGGCAGCCAGTTCGATGCGCCCCCCGTTTCGTTGATTGGTCCGACAACCGGCGCCTATCGCGTCATGCTCAGCAGAGACAGCCGGATAGCAGTGGTCGGATTGCTCCCACTTGGGTGGGCAATGCTGGTGCGGTTACCCGCTTTTGCATACGCGGACAGGGTGCTCGATGGTGCCGACATCTGGGGAGCACGGGCGGCAGGGGAAGTTGTCGAACGCCTGTGGGCGACCTCGTTCGATGGCGACCATGTCGGTATAGTCGAAGCGCTTTTGAAACGCCCCACTGGTGCGAACGACCATCTTCTGCAGCAGATTATGGGGATCGACTATTGGCTCGAACGCTCCGCGTCGCTCTCGCTTGACGCATTAAGCGCGCAGGTAGACTTGGGGGACCGGCAGATGCGGCGCATCGCGCTTGAATATTATGGCGCCGCCCCAAAAATCCTTGCCATGAAATACCGGGCCCTGCGCCTGGCCGCCGAGATGTGCGAGGGCGGCGGCTTGGGCGTCACCCTGCATGCCTATGCTGACCAATCGCACATGATCCGCGATTTCCGACGGTTCGTCGGCTGGACGCCCGCTGCCTTCCTGAGGGATCACAATCTGGCGGCGGCGACGCTGTCGGGGCGGCGTAGGGCGGGCGCCGAGCGGCCACTGGTTCTGTGGAGCTGATCGGGTTCGGGGGCTCTGCCGATGTCCGTTTTGTTCAATACGGCGTACGCCTCGACAATCTAGGTTTTGATCAGGCCGCTTGAGGTTGAGCGGGAGTGTCCGGCGCCTGTTATGGCGCTGAGCGACGTACGCTGCCGGAGTTGCCCATGGCTAAACGTTACCTGCAACTGTTGTTCATGCTTGCCGCTCTTTCCAGTACCAATGCTCTCCCTACGCTGGCCGATGCGACGAACCCGATCGCCGATATCGAAGGTGCGGCCGACAGTAGGCTCCTCAAACGGTATGAGGGTGCCTTCATCGTCTCCTATGAGAGCCGGGCCTATGCCGAACTGCGTATTCCGCTGTCACCACTGCAGCCCGGCGCCCCGGGCGAGTATGATGCCATGAACAACCGGATCTATCGCCCAGAGCGGGCGGAGACGCTGGAGGGCAAGGTGACGCGGCTTGTCTATCTGGTTCCGGACAACCGGTCTCCGCTGGAAGTGCTACGCAACTATCAAGACGAAATCACTGCGGCCGGCGGACAGGTCGAATTCGAGTGCAAGCGCGACGAATGTGGCGGAGACGCCAATCGCGCCGCCTACGGCGGCGGCAACAAGATGAGCCTGATGCAGTATTTCTTTTATGAATCTGACATCAAGGATGCTCCCCATTCGAACGGGGCGTGCGCGTTGACGTCTCACATCAATGACCAACATTTCATAACGGCGCGGATTCCGCAGGGGAACGCCACCGCCTGGGTGGCCGTACAAACTTTCCAGCTTGATGCCGGCACGTATTGCAAGGCACTCAACGGCCGGACCATCATCGTTGTCCATGTTCTGGAACCCAAGGCCCGTGAGCAAAAGATGGTTCTGGTCAAGGCGGAGGTCATGGCCGACGCCATCGACCATGACGGCAGCATTGCGCTCTATGGCATCTATTTCGATACGGCGAAGGCGGACCTAACGCCTGACTCCGCGCCGACTCTCAAAGAGATCGCTTTGCTCGAGGGGCGACCGGAACTGGTGCTCTTGATTGTCGGCCATACCGACAGCCAGGGCAGCTATGACTACAATCTCGATCTTTCCGCACGCCGCGCCAACGCCGCCAAGGCTGCACTCGTTTCGAGCTACGGCGTTGATGCACGCCGCCTGACCGCGGCCGGTGCAGGCATGATGGCACCCGTCGCGTCCAATGCCACCGATGAGGGGCGAGCCAAGAACCGTCGCGTGACGATCGTGCAGGTTAATTGATGGGTCCGACGAAGAAGAAAAGCCGGACACGGCGCCTTTTGTGACGCTTCGTTGGGAGCGCCTGCCTGGTCCTCTCTTTGCTCCTTGGGGGGCGGGTGCAAAGGTCTCCAACGCCCGGGATATTGCCGAGATTGCCGGAGAATATGCCTTTGGGGAGGACTTCGAAGGTGGCGCGGTCCGTCAGGAGATCCTTGAGAAATAATGGACGATCGGCGGGTACGTCTAGAGCGGCGACGAGCATTGCATGGCGGCGTCCGAGCTGTAGGGCGATCCCTATGCCTGGCTTGTCTATGGCGTGGTGAAACTGGTCATGGCTGCTGATGTGACGCGCAAGGCTTTGGTGCGCTTCGATCCGCGGCAAGACTGCTCATTTTGCGCGAGACTAGCGCAACCTGGAACGGGTCGCGGCTAGTCCGCTTCTGAATGCTCCGGCACGTTTTCGGACCATCCCCCACCCAATCCCAAGGCACCATCTCCGTCAGCTGCATGCAATCTGACGCCCCCGGGAAGCAGACGCGCCGAGGAGCGCCTGCTTCCCGAAGAGCTTTGCCGGGCGCTGTCAGAGACACATCTCAATTGCGCCGGCCATGGTGCTTGCATAGGCGATGGTCGGATTGGCGGCGCTTTCAATGCCGTCCTGCAGTCCCTCGCCGCCTGCTGCAAAGTAGCGTGCGGCGCAGGTGCAAAGCTGCGTGCGCGACTGGCCGCCGGAGCGCAGGCGTTCGAGCACATCGATCTCGTTGAAGCCGGGCACCATGATACCGCCATCGAGGGCCTGCTGGCACATATAGACGTCACCCTCGTCATAGGCGAAATCCTCGTCCGGCAGGTCTTCGGTCGCGTCCTCATCGAACATGTCGATGTCGACGAGGTCTCCGTCAGTGACCTCCCAATCGGTCTCCATATCGGGTACGCAGATCATCATGTTCATGACAGTCATGAACTGGAAATGATCGACGCTTTCCATTGTATCGGCGTTGAGCAAAGCCAGGTCGCCGGGGTCGCCAATCGTGAATTCCGTCGCCACGCAATGGCAATAGTCACCTTTGGAAACCCCCGCTTCGGCAATGGTCGAGGCGAAGGATGCGCCATCGATACCCTCGACTTGACCGTCAAGGGCGGCGGCACAGGCGCCCAGACCGATCACGTATAGTTCGTTGTCGAAATCCTGGCCCTGAACCGGGGACAGAGCGAGCGCGCAGCCGAAGAGGCCGCCCAGAAAAACGCGTGCAATCATCTTGGTTTTCCGTGTTGGATGGTCAGGCGGCAGGTTGGACCGTGGCCGACGCCTTCTTGCGTCGGCCGATAAAGACCAGGCCACCGATGATCAGGCCCGCGATCGCGAAAATCGCCAGCGCCAGCAGGGGACGATAGAATAACCAGGCCGAGCCGATGGTCAGAGACCCGACGCCCAGCCCCGCCGCGCCGGCAATGATGCCGGTGCCAAACCCCAGGATGGAGCCGAGGAAGGGCAGGACGCTGGCGAGAACCGAGACCGGGCCCAGAACGGCGCCAAATCCGGCGATCAGCAGCGCGAGACCCGCGATGCGGATGATCCAGGTCATCGTGGCATTGCCGCTGGCTGCGCCTTCGAACATGTCGGCTGCCGTTACTGTGCCGGTATCGACCATCAGCAGGCTGTCGCCGCTCTCGGTGCGGTAGGGGGCAAGCGCGGCGCCCTGCTGCTTGCCGATGATGCTGATGGTGTCGACCGGAATATATTCGTAGCTGATGCGGTAATCGCCCAGCTGCGGGCTCGCCGAATTATTGCCCAGATAAATCCCGCCATTGACGATGCTCGCCCGGATGCCTGCTCCGATCGCGTCCTGCACGGCCTGTGCTTGGTCGGTGCCTAGCACCAGTGTTTGCGAA
>NZ_JAFKHD010000308.1 GCF_017307565.1 Devosia sp. | reverse complement strand
CGGCGATGATACCGGTACCCGGGACGGCTGCACGGAGGACGACCTTGCCGGCGCCGTGGCGGCCGGTGATGTCGTGGTGCAGCGTGCGGGCGTCGCGCAGCGGCACGCGGATCATCTGGCGCTTGGCCTGTTCCGTTGCCTTGCGGATCGCTTCTGGAACTTCACGGGCCTTACCGTGACCGAAACCAACGCGACCCTTCTGGTCACCCACAACGACGAGGGCTGCGAAGCCGAAGCGCTTACCGCCCTTAACAACCTTGGCCACACGGTTGATGTGTACCAGGCGATCGACGAACTCGCTTTCGCGTTCTTGAACGTCTCTGCTCATAATGTTTTTCCTCGCCGCTGTTAGAACTGCAGACCGCCCTCACGGGCAGCGTCTGCAAGGGCCTTAACACGGCCGTGATAGATGTAAGCGCCACGATCAAAGATCACTTCGGCAACACCGGCCTTCACACCGCGCTCGGCGATCAGCTTGCCGATAACGGCAGCTGCTTCGGAAGTTGCGCCGCTCTTGAGCGAGCCGCGAACGTCCTTCTCGAGGGTGGAAGCCGCTGCCAGCGTACGACCATTCGCGTCGTCGATGATCTGGGCATAGATATTCTTGTCCGAGCGGAAAACGCTGAGACGGGCGCGACCGAAGGCACGAGCCTTGAGCGCCTTGCGGACACGAGCCTTGCGGCGGTCTGCACCTTTTGCACTGATAGCCATAGGTGGCGCTCCTTACTTCTTCTTGCCTTCTTTGCGGAAGACCTGCTCGCCGGCGTAACGCACGCCCTTGCCCTTGTAAGGCTCGGGGGGACGCCAGCCGCGGATCTCGGCCGCAACCTGGCCAACCTGCTGCTTGTCGATGCCGGTGACGACGATTTCGGTCGGAGCGGGCACGGCCAGGGTGATACCCTGGGGAGCTGCATAGACCACTTCGTGGCTGAAACCGAGCGAGAGCTTGACGTCTTTGCCCTGCAGCGCAGCGCGGTAACCGACGCCCTGGATCGCCAGCTTCTTTTCGAAACCAGCGCTCACCCCGGTGACCATGTTCTGGATCAGCGCGCGGGTGGTGCCCCAAGCAGCACGAGCTTCACGGGAGTCGTTAGCGGGAACGACGACGAGGCCGTCCGAATCCTGCTCGACATTGACGATATCCATGAGCGTGAGGCTCAGCTCGCCCTTCGGGCCCTTGGCGGACACGACACGACCATTGATCGTGACCGTAACGCCGTTAACCGGGGCCACCGGTTTCTTGCCAGTACGTGACATTCTATATCCTTGAGTAATCGTCTTACCGCGCATCCAATGCGCGTGAAGGTGCCCGAAAACGGAGCCGATCAGCGTTTCCGAGAAACGTTGATCGCGCTCCTATCAGCTTTTGGCGCACATTCAACAGGAAAAGTGGAAACCACTTCCCCTCAGAGTGCTTCACTGAGCATCGGGCCCACACGCATCAGAAGACGCGGCAGAGTACCTCGCCACCAACATTGGCAGCCTTGGCTTCGTGATCGGCCATCACACCCTTGGGGGTGGAGAGGATCGAAACACCGAGGCCATTGGCAACCTGCGGAATATTCTTAACCGACGCGTACACGCGGCGGCCGGGACGGGAAACGC
>NZ_JAFKHD010000397.1 GCF_017307565.1 Devosia sp. | reverse complement strand
CCGATCTGCTCGTAATAGCGAATGGTGGGCACCTTTACCCCGCTCGCCTGCGACACGTTGCCAATCGTAATACCCTGCTGCATTTTCCGCTTGCTCCTCTAGTCACTAGAGGATGTACGCCGGTTCTCAGATAAATCAAGGAGCCGAGAGATGAGCGCAGAGGAAACCAGCACACGCTTCCGTGTCGAAGGCATGGATTGCGCCAGCTGTGCCAACAAGATCGACACCGCCGTGCGGCGGTTGCCCGGTGTTGAGGATGTTTCCGTATCCGTCGTCGCCGGCACTCTCACACTCGGCCACAAGGGCGCCGATCTCGCACAAGTGCAAAAGAAGGTCACCGACCTCGGCTATCGTATTTCCCCGCTGACCGGTGCCGCGCCCAAGGCCGCGAAGCCGCACGATCATGATCACGACCATGGGGACCATGATCATGCACCGAAGAAGGCCGATGCACTCGAGGGCATGCATGGGCATGACCATGGCAGCGAAGACGTGCCCTGGTGGAAGACCGCCAAGGCGCAGTTGACGATTTTCTGTGGCCTAGCGGTCGCTGCCGCCTTTGGGCTCGAACTGGTGCAGCCTGCCTGGCACACCTGGCTGTTCATCGTTGCCATGCTCGTGGGCCTCGTGCCTATCGCGCGCCGGGCCTTTCAGGGCGCGGTCAATGGCAGCCCCTTTTCCATCGAAACCTTGATGACCATTGCCGCTGTCGGTGCCGTGTTCATCGATGCGGCCGAAGAGGCGGCAATTGTCGTGCTGCTCTTCCTCATCGGCGAATTGCTCGAGGGCATTGCCACCGGGCGGGCGCGGGCCAGCATCAAGGCGCTGGCCGATCTCGTGCCGCGCAAGGCGCTGCGTGAGGTCGAAGGCAAGGTGGGCGAGGTCGAGGCGGCCGAGCTGGTTGTTGGCGATGTGGTGCTGGTGCGTCCCGGCGATCGTATTCCGGCCGACGGCGTGGTGCTGTCTGGCGAGGGCGCGGTGGACGAGGCGCCGGTGACGGGGGAATCCGTCCCGCGTCACAAGGGGCCGGAGGACCAGGTTTTTGCCGGTACGGTCAACCAGGATGGGGCGCTGCGTATTCGGGTGACTGCCGCGGCGGCTGACAATACCATTGCGCGTATCATCTCGCTGGTCGAAGAGGCGCAGGAATCCAAGGCGCCGACCGAGCGGTTCATCGATCGCTTCTCGAAATACTACACGCCCGGCGTGCTGCTGGTTGGTGCGCTGGTGGCTATTCTGCCGCCGCTGGTTACCGGGGCTGCGTGGGACGAGTGGGTCTATAAGGGCCTTGCGATCCTGCTGATCGGCTGCCCTTGCGCGCTGGTTATCTCGACGCCGGCTGCCATTGCGGCGGCGCTGTCGGCTGGCGCGCGGCAGGGGCTGCTGATGAAGGGCGGCGTGGTGCTCGAACAGTTGGGCAAGATCAACATGGTCGCCCTCGACAAGACCGGCACGCTGACCGAAGGCCGCCCGCAAGTGACCGATGTCATCGCCGTGGGCCGTTCGGAGGCCGAAATGCTGCGCCTCGCTGCCGCGCTTGAGGTCGGATCGAGCCATCCGCTGGCGACGGCTATTCTTGCCAAGGCCAAGGCCGCTGGGGTGGAGCCGGTTGCGGCGAGCAATGCCGGGGCCCTCGGTGGCAAGGGTGTGGTTGGTACGCTCGATGGGGTCGAGCTGTTCCTCGGTTCGCCCAGGGCCGCTGCAGCGCGCGTGCCGCTGAGCGAGGATTTTTCGATCCGCATTGGTGCGCTCAATGATGAGGGCAAGACCGTCTCGGTGCTGCTTGCGGGCAATGAGGTCGCCGGTCTCATTGCCATGCGGGATGAGCCGCGGGATGATGCCCGGACGGGTCTAGCCGCGCTCAAGGAGCTCGGCGCCGATGTGGTCATGCTGACCGGCGACAATGTTCGCACGGCCAAGGCGATTGGGGCTGATCTCGGCATCAAGGTGAATGCCGAACTGCTGCCCGAGGACAAGCAGCGCATCGTCACCGGGCTCAAGAGCGAAGGCAAGGTGGTCGCCAAGGTTGGCGATGGCATCAACGATGCGCCGGCACTGGCCGCTGCCGATATCGGTATCGCCATGGGCGGGGGCACCGACGTGGCGCTCGAGACGGCCGATGCGGCAGTGCTGCATGGAAGGGTGATGGATGTCGCCAACCTGATCCGTATCTCGCGGGCGACCATGGCCAATATCGGACAGAACATTACCATCGCGCTCGGGTTGAAGGCGGTGTTTCTGGTGACGACGATTATCGGGGTCACGGGGCTGTGGCCGGCAATTCTGGCTGATACCGGGGCGACGCTGCTGGTGACGGCCAATGCGCTGCGGTTGCTGGCCTGGAAGGGGCAGAAGGGCTGAGAACTGCACTCTCGGGTGTCGTCATTGCCGGGCTCGTCCCGGCAATCCAGCTCGCCTAGGCCCGCCATCCTGCGGAGGGCGTGGACCACCGGGACAAGCCCGGTGGTGACGACGGAGGGGGCTTGCTAGCCCGCCTTGAAGCGCACCTTGCCTTCGCTGGCTGGTGCTTCGACAATTGCAAAACCGTTTGGTCCGAGGGTTAGCGCCTTGCCCTCGAGAGCGGCGTTGTGGCTGACGGGCTCGAGGTTGGGTTCGGTCTTGGTGACCGTCACCACGCGCTCTTCTGCCGAGAGGTTGAAGATGCAGATGAGATCCTTGTTTCCGTCGAGGCGACGGAAGGCGAGAACAGGCTCATCAGTCTTGAAGAACTCGATTGCCCCGGTCAGCAGCGCCGGGTGCGATTTGCGCCAGGCGATGAACTTGCGGAAGAAATTCAGCGTCGAGTCCGGATCGGCATTTTGCGCATCGACGCTGAGGGCCAGATGGGCGGGCTTTACCGGCAGCCAGGGCGTTGCGGTCGAGAAACCGGCATGGGCGAGATTGGCCTGCCAGGGCATGGGGGTGCGGCAGCCATCCCGGCCTTTGTCTTCTGGCCAGAAGCGAATGCCGCGCGGGTCCGTCAGCTCCTCATAGAGAATATCGGCTTCGGGCAGGCCCAGTTCCTCACCCTGATAGAGGCCGACGGAACCCTTGATGGTCATGACGAGGGCCGCGGCCTGGCGCGACAAATCGGCATGGGACACGCTGTATTTGGCCCAGCGGGTCATCGGGCGGATGACGTCGTGGTTGGAAAAACTCCAGCAGGGCCAGCCGGTCTCGCCGTCTTCGAAGAAGCGGTGGACCTTTGAGCGGAAATGCTCGGCGCTGAATTTGGGCCCAAGGAAATCAAAGGAATAGCACATGTGCAGCAGGTCCGTGCCGGACGTGTATTGCCGCATGAGCTCGAGGCCGCGCTCTTCGTCGCCCACTTCGCCGACCGTGGTGGCGCCGGGATAGGCGTCCATCATCGTGCGGACGCGCTTGAGCCAGGCGACGTTTTCCGGCTGGCTCTTGGAATATTTGTGGCTCTGCATGTCATAGGGGTTCACCGCCGGCTTGCCCTTCAATGACTTGAGCGGCGGATTCGAGCGCAGCTGCGCATCGTGGAAATAGTAATTGACCGTGTCGAGACGGAAGCCATCGAGGCCACGATCGAGCCAGAAGCGCATGACTTCGAGCACGGCTTCCTGCACGGCCGGATTGTGGAAGTTGAGGTCTGGCTGCGAAGTGAGGAAGTTGTGGAGGTAATACTGCTTGCGGGAGGTGTGCCACTCCCAGGCGGAGCCACCGAAGACGGAGAGCCAATTGTTGGGCGGGGAGCCGTCTGGCTTGGCATCGGCCCAGACATACCAGTCGGACTTGGCATTCTCGCGGTTGAAGCAGGACTCGCGGAACCAGGGGTGCTGGTCGGACGTATGGCTGACCACCTGGTCCATGATGACTTTCAGCCCAAGCGCATGGGCTTTTTCGATCAGTACGTCAAAATCCTGCAGGGAGCCGAAGAGCGGATCGACCTGCATGTATTCGGAGACGTCATAGCCCATGTCGGCCTGGGGCGACTGGGTGATGGGCGAAAGCCAGATGCAATCGACGCCGAGGCTGGCAATGTGGTCGAGCCGGTCGATGATCCCGGGCAGGTCGCCGATGCCATCGCCATTGCTGTCCTGAAACGAACGCGGATAGACCTGATAGATCACTCCGCCGCGCCACCACTCGGTCATTGTCTTGCTCCTCGCTGCCCAAAGGGCCAAATCAGTTCGAGGCTATCGGGTTCTGGCGAAAGTGTTAATCGGGGTCTCGTGCACTTTGGTGCAGAGCGGACATGTCTGGAGGGCGTATGAGCCTGATTACCACTGGCCTGCTGGTCGACCACACCGAGGTGCTGAGTGATCTCGTCGATCTCTTCGAGAGCGAATGGGCCGATTGGTACAATCCGCGCGGCGCTTCGGCGCGGGCCGATTTGACCGAGCGGCTCGAACGCAATCGGCTGCCGCTGGGGATCGTTGCCTTTCTTGATGGGAAGCTTGCGGGAACATGTGCGCTGACGGTGACCTCGGGTGGGCTGACTGAGCGCTCGCCATGGCTTGGGGGACTGCTGGTGGAGCCGAACCTGCGACGGCGCGGGGTGGGGCTGGCGTTGCTGGAGCGGGCCAAGGTCGAGGCGCGACGGCTCGAATTTGCGCGGCTCCATGCCTTGACCGCTGAGGCGCGGGCGCTGTTTGAGCGGGACGGGTGGCGCCTGGCTGAAAATGTCGAGGTCGGCGGCGTGTGGCACGGGATTTATGTGACGGCGCTCTAGGCTGTCGAAACGCTGCTCGCCCGTTCGTCGTTGTGACGAGAAGAGGAGGCAGACGATGACCTATGTTTTGCGCGCGGCCGATCGGCCGGTTTCCCCCAGCCGCACCATCCGCTTCGAGGGCGGCGGCTATGGCACGCCGATTTCGTTCTTTTCGGTCGACAACGAGCCGGGGCAGGGTCCGGCTTTGCATATCCACCCCTATCCCGAGACCTGGATCGTCAAGCGCGGCCGGGCGCTGGTCGTGGCGGGCGATGAAACGTTCGAGCTGGGCATGGGCGATATCGCCATCGCACCGGCCAACGTGCCGCACAAGTTCACCAATATGGGGCCGGACCGGCTGGAGATCGTCTGCATACACGCCGCCGGAACGATGGTGCAGGAGGATCTCGAATGATGAAAATGTTGATGGCGGGCTTTGCGATGATTGCGGCCCTGGCTGTGGTTACCCCGAGCGTTGCTCAAGGAGAGGTGTCGATGAGCGTGCCGACCAAATCCGACCGCGTGGCGGTCAATGGCGTTGAAATCTATTACGAAATTCATGGCCAGGGCTCTCCGCTGGTCATGCTGCATGGCGGGGTCAATCCGTCGGACTTCTTTGGTGCACCGCTGGCTGCGATGGCGGAAAGCCATCAGGTCATCGCCATACATATGCGCGGACACGGGCGGAGTTCAGACGCCCCCGCCCCGTGGACCACTGAGCAGATGGCCGACGATGTCGATGCGCTGCTGGAAAAGATCGGGTTTGAGCGGGTCGACGTAATGGGCTGGTCGCTGGGCGGTGGCGTGGCGCTACAAACGGCGATCCGCCACCCGGACAGGGTCGGCAAGCTGATCGTGATCGGCATGAACGTCAAAAGCAGCGGCAATTATCCGGAGGTACTGGCAGCATTCAAGGGGATGCCCGCCATGGCCCCTGCGATTGGCGCTCAACTGGCGGAGTCTCCGCTCGCCGAGCTTTATCCCGACGCCGATTGGGAAGCGATCATGCGCAAGACCGGAGAGATGAACCAGGGCGAATTTGACTGGAGCGCCGATGTCAAAAACATCAAGGCACCGACCCTGCTGATCTTTGCCGATGCCGACATGATGTATCCCGAGCATATCGCTGAAATGTACCGCCTGTTCGGCGGTGGTACGCGCGACGCCCGATACGATGGCGCCTTGCGCCCCACCGTCAACCAGTTGGCCATCATTCCCGGCACCACGCACTACGACATGGTTCAAAAGGGGCTGAAGCCGGTCACGGACTACGCCAAGGCGTTTTTGGCGCAGTAAGTTGCTACTCCAAACCCTATGTCCATCCACGGTGTCATTCCCGCGAAAGCGGGAATCCCTGTTCTGAAACGGAGATCCCCGCTTTCGCGGGGATGACACTGCGTAAATCAAAGGAACAGCGAATGTCCTCAGCGGCCAGCTTGCCGCCCGGGCCAGCGGGTTCCTACTAAACCACCGCTGAAATCAGCGGCTCGTCTGCAAAATGCCGTTCAAGGTTCGCCACCAGTAGCGCGCCCATGGCGTCGCGGGTCTGGTTGGTGGCGCTGCCCTGGTGCGGGGAGAGGACTACGTTGTCGAGGCCGAGCAGGGCTTCGGGGACCTGCGGCTCCTTTTCGAATACGTCCAGGGCCGCGCCGCCGAGGCCGCCATTCTGCAGGAGTTCGACCATGGCGGGCTCGTCGATCAGCGTGCCGCGGGCGACGTTGACCACCATGCCCTTGGGGCCAAGGGCCTCAAGCACTTTGCGCGACACGATGCCTTCGGTGCCCTTGCAGCCGGGGGCGATGATGACGAGCCAATCGCTGTCGCGGGCCATATCTTCGAGATTGTTGTAGTAGACATAGGGCACGGACGGCTGCTCGCGGCGGCCATAATAGACAACCCGCATCTTCATAGCCTGGGCGCGGGTGGCGATTTCCTTGCCGATGCGGCCGAGGCCCAGAATGCCGACGGTCTTGCCGGTCAGTTCGGAGAAAAGACCAAAGTTGTTGCCCGGCCATTTGCCCTGGCGGACGAACTGGTCGCCTTGCGGGATGCGACGGGCGAGGGAGATCATCAGGCCGATGGTGATTTCGGCGACGGCATCGTTGAGCACGTCGGGCGTGTTGGTGACGCGGATGTTGCGCGCCTTGGCGGTCGCGGTGTCGATATTGTCGTAGCCGACGCCAAAGCTGGCGATGATCTCGAGATTGGGCAGCTTTTCCATCAACGGCTTCTGGACGCCGGAGCCGGCATGGGCGCGAATGCGGGCGCCATTTTCGGCCAGCCAGCCGTCCTTGTCGGCGATCTCGTGCAGCTTGTGGACGGTGTAGCGCTCGGCCAGGGCCTTTTCGCAGGAGGCCAGGAGTGGGCCGGTCTGCAGAATCTCGATGGTCATGGGAAGTTCCTCTCTCGGCCAAGAGACTAACGGCTGAGGCCTGAGAGGCAAGGCGGGATGAGCACAAATCGTCCCGCGCGAATGAGAGCATTTTGTGCGGGCCCTGCGCAAGACTGCCCTGCACTAAAAAGCGGCAAGTGGCGGCTTTGATCGTCTGGACGGCAGCAGCCAATTGTGTAGCAATGGTTTGGCGATGGGAAAGCCGTATCAAACCTGCGAAGAGTAATGGGCGAAAACACGCCGTTTGACGAAATGTACAATGCGGATGGATCTGTCCGCGAACCTTACCGCGCCCTCAGCGAATGGCTAGCGGAACAGCCCGAAAAGGGGCTGGCGCTAATGCAGGCCGACGCGGAGGCGATCTTCCGAAAACTCGGCATCACCTTTGCCGTCTATGGTTCGGAAGAGGGCACCGAAAAGGTCATTCCCTTCGATGTCATTCCGCGCATCATCGCCGCCAATGAGTGGCGAAAGCTGTCGCGGGGCATCGAGCAGCGGGTCAAGGCGCTCAATGCTTTCCTTTACGACATCTATCACCGCCAGGAGATTTTGAAGGCCGGGCGGATTCCGGAAAAGCTTATCCTCAACAATGCAGCCTTCTGTCCGCAGATGATGGGGCTGGAGCCGGCCCGCGGCGTTTATGCCCATATCATCGGCGTCGATATCGTGCGGGTGGGGCCGGACGAATTCTACGTGCTGGAGGACAATCTCCGCACGCCGTCGGGCGTCTCCTATATGCTGGAAGACCGCGAGGCGATGATGATGCTGGCGCCGGACCTGTTCCAGCGCAGCAAGGTCGCGCCGGTCGAAACCTATCCCGAAAATCTGCGTCGGACGCTCGAAAGCGTGGCGCCGGCGGGGGCTGGACGCAATCCGGTGATCGCGGTGCTGACGCCGGGGATTTATAACTCGGCCTATTTCGAACACTCGTTCCTTGCTGACCAGATGGGCGCGCAGCTTTGTGAGGGGCAGGACCTCTTCGTCGATGGCGGCAAGGTCTATATGCGGACGACGACCGGGCCGGAGCGGGTCGACGTCATCTATCGCCGTATCGACGATGATTATCTCGATCCTCTGACCTTCAGACCGGATTCCATGCTGGGCGTGCCGGGCATATTCGATGCCTATCGGGCAGGGAATGTCACGCTGGTCAATGCGCCAGGCACCGGGATTGCCGACGACAAGGCCGTCTATACCTATGTGCCCGAGATCATCGAATTCTACCTCGGTGAAAAGGCGCTGCTGAACAACGTGCCCACCTATAATTGCACCGATGTGGATCAACGCGCCTGGGTGCTTGAGAACATTGCAGAGCTCGTGGTCAAGGAAGTCCATGGTTCGGGCGGCTACGGCATGATGGTCGGGCCGACCTCGACCAAGGCGCAGCACGAGGAATTCAAGAAGAAGATCATCGCGCGGCCGGACAATTACATCGTGCAGCCGACCCTCGCGCTATCGACCTGTCCCACGCATATCAACAACGATGTCGCGCCACGGCACGTCGACTTGCGGCCCTATGTGCTGGTCGGCGACGAAGTGCGGATCACGCCCGGCGGGCTGACGCGCGTGGCGTTGAAGAAGGGATCCCTGGTGGTGAACTCGTCGCAGGGCGGCGGGACCAAGGATACCTGGGTGCTGGAAGACTAGTCATGAGAATGCTGGGACGTACCGCACAAAACCTTTTCTGGCTTTCACGCTATGTGGAGCGCGCCGAGAACATGGCGCGCCTCTTGGAAGTCGGCTACCGCATGTCGCTCACCAGCCGCCGCGAGGGCGGGGCGAGCGAACATCTCATTTCCATGCTGCAGGCGGCGGAAATGGATGAGGCGTTTGCCGAACGGCACGATGTCGCCGATGTCGACACCGTCGCCTATTTCATGATGTTCGATCCGACCAATCCCTCGTCGGTCTATTCGTGCCTCCAGGCCGCTCGCACCAATGCGCGTTCGGTCCGCACGGCGATCACCACGGATATGTGGGAGAGCATGAACGGAGCGTGGCTCGAATTTTCGCAGATCAAACCGCGCGATGTGCGGGGAGCAAAACTCCTAGGGCTCCTGCAATGGGTGCGCCAGCGCAGCCATGAATTTCGTGGGGCGTTGCTGGGCACCATTCTTCGCGACGATGGCTTTGCGTTTCTGCAGGCGGGCAATTTCGTCGAGCGGGCTGACAACACGGCGCGCATTCTCGACATGAAATACTATGTGCTGCTGCCGCGCTCGAGCCTCGTCGGCGGCGAGATCGACATTCAGCAATGGACGCTGATCCTGCGCGCAGCTTCGGCGCATCGGTCCTATGGCCACGTCTACCATGACCGCTACAAGGCCCATAACATCGCCGACTTCCTGATCCTTCGTACGGAAATGCCGCGCTCGCTGGTCTATTGCGCGCATTTCGTGCGCGACAATCTCAACCTCCTCGCAAAACTCTATGGGCGGCGCGAGGCGTGCCACGACGCGATGGAGGATATGCTGAAGCTCGTCGAGGGGACGAACATGGACCAGATTTTTGCCCATGGCCTCCATGAATTCCTCAACGATTTCATTGATCGCAACAACCGGGTGACCGACACGTTGTCGGCCAGCTACAACTTTTACTGAGCCTGACGACCATGCGGATTTCCATCGATCACAGGCTGAGTTTCACCCCGCCGCCGGGGACGGGGCAGGCTGTCTTTCACCTGTTGCTGACGCCGCGGAGCGGGCCGACGCAGACGGTGGAAAGCTGGAGCGTCGAGGGGCCGGGGATCGGCAATGCCGGGCGGTTTACTGACGGTTTTGGCAATGCGGCGCATCTGGTCAACCAGATCAGGCCCGAGGGCGAAATCGTCTTTCACGTGCGCGGCGAGGTCGAGACGCGCGACAGCCATGGCGTATTGGGCCGGCCCGCGGGGGAGGCAGTGCCGGCGCTTTATAGGCGCTCGACCGAGCTCCCCAAAGTGCCTGCCGCGTTCAAGGGCGATTTTGCCAATACAGGCGGCACCCGGCTCGACCTGCTGCATGCCTTGATGGCTGAAGTGGGCGCGGCGCTGGGCATGCCGGATCAGGCGCCAACGCAAATGCAGGCGGATGGCGGGCAGGCGCAGACGAGTGCCGATGAGCCCGAGGAACGGCCGATGCCGGCGGATTATGCGCATCTCTTTATTGGGGCGGCGCGTAGTCTGGATATTCCGGCGCGTTATGTCGTGGGGTATCGGCTCGCTGATGATGATGAGGGCGGCCTTCATGCCTGGGCAGAGACATTTGACGAGGGGCTAGGCTGGATCGGGTTTGATCCGCACCAGCAGCTTTGCCCCACCGAGCGCTATGTGCGCCTCGCCGTCGGGCTCGATGCAGACACCGCGCCAACCCTTCGCGCCGTGCCTGCTATCAAGGATCAGGACCTCGATCACAGAGTGAGTTTGAAGAGCGTTCTGACCTCGATTGACTGACGCACTCTGGCTGACAGCCAACAAGGCCAGAATTCCAATTTGTCCATGGAAAGCTCGAGCTTGCCGCTGTCCTAGGATACCGGACAGGCGAAATAGCCCGAGCTCGTCGGCGTTTCGCGTTTATGCGGACCAAAGCTCCCTCGCTGCTGAGAATAGCGCGGCCGGCCCCGCGTAAAGCGCCTGGCAAATGGCTGCTTCAGGCAGTGCATCGTGGAAAAATGAAATTCCAATTCCTGCGCAGAAGTCGCCAAAGTCGACCTTCACTACAAAGTCGATAAAGACTATCAAATAAGTACCTTAGAAAACTGCAGCTCGCCTGCGGCCCAAAGGACTCGAATTTCAGCCTGCCGTTAGTGGAACATTGCAGAATGGCCGCGTCCTCCGATCAGGGCGACGCACGCAAAGCCAGATGCAGCCTGCGCACCAACGTCCGGCCTCTTAAGACATCAAAGCAGGATTTGCTTCATGACCCTCCTTCATGGCCTCAAGCGCGCGGCCATCGCTGCCGGCCTTAGCCTGACCGCTTTCGCCGCAAGCAGCAGCCTGGTGGCTGCGGCTGATTTTGGTGACATTACCTTCCACCTCTCCTGGGCCAAAAACGTTCAGGCCGCTGGCGCCTATCTTGCCGAGGAAACCGGCGCCTTCAGGGAATCTGGTTTCAACAATGTTGAACTGGTTGCTGGTGGTACGGCTGGCATTCCCGCGACTACGGCCCTGGCCACTGGCAAGGCCTGGATCGGGGTCAGCGATCCGCTCAGCGTTGCCAGCGCCAATGCCGAAGGCGGCGATTTCCGCATCGTCGCATCGCTCTATCAGCGCAGCCCCTATACGATCGTGTCGCTCAAGGACAATCCGATCAACAAGCCCGAGGACCTGATCGGCAAGACGATCGCGGTTTCCAATACCAGTGAAGGCGTCTGGAACGCGTTCCTTGCGATCAACAATCTCGACCCCTCCCAGATCACCCGTGTGCCGTTTAACAACGACATTACCATCATCACCACCGGCGGCGCTGATGCCTATCTCGGCTTCACAGTTGGTGGCGCGACGTTGCGTTCGCGCGGCGTCGAGGCGCAGGAATTCTACCTGTCCGAATTTGGGCTTGAATATGTGGGCGAGGCGCTGATCGCGCCCAAGACCACCATCGAGGGCGAGCGCGACAAGCTCAAGGCGTTCCTAACCGCCTGGGTCAAGGGTTGGAAGGCCGCACTGGCCGCCCCCGACGAGGCGACCCGCATCACCGTCGAAAAGTACGGCAAGGATCAGAACTACAAGTTCGAAGAGCAGCTCCTCTACTTCGACATCCAGTCCCGCTTTATCGAAACCGACGAAACCAAGGAAAACGGCATCGGCACGCTGACGCCGCGCGCCCAGGAAGCCAATATCGCCTTCCTCAAGCTCGCCGGCACCGAAACGACGGCCGATACACTCTTCGACCTCTCCGCACTCGATGAGGTTTACGCCGACAATCCGGACCTCAAGTAACAGGGCTCGGATTAGGCTCAATGGCCCAGAACACCACTTCGCCCCGGTTGGAACAACCGGGGCTCCATCTTTCGGGACTGAGCAGGCATTTCCGGCTCGGTCGCGAAACAATCACCGCTATTTCGGACGTAGATCTGACAACGCCGCGCGGTTCGTTTACCGCACTCATTGGTCCGTCAGGATGTGGCAAGTCCACCATTCTGCGGATTCTTGCAGGGCTGGAAAAGCCGAATGCCGGCACGGTCGAAGTCCATGGTCAGGCGCTCCGCCGGGGCGCTGGCGACGGGCCGCGCCTTGGTATAGCCTTTCAGGACGCTGCACTTCTCGCCTGGCGGTCGGTCTTCACCAATATTCGCCTGCCGCTCGAAGTCGCTGGCTTGCCGGTCGATCCCAAGCGCATTGGCGATCTCATTCGCCTCGTGGGGCTTGAAGGTTTTGAAAGTGCCCGTCCGGCGCAATTGTCCGGCGGTATGCGGCAACGCGTCTCAATAGCTCGCGCGCTTGCCGTCGAGCCCGAATTCCTGTTGCTCGACGAACCGTTCGGCGCCCTCGACGACATTACCCGCCAGCGGCTAAATCTCGAGTTGCAGCGCATCTGGTCGGCACGGCCGATGACCACGCTTATGGTAACGCATGGTCTGCAGGAGGCTATCGTCCTCGCTGACCGCGTCGTGGTGATGTCGCCGCGCCCGGGGCGTATCCTCGCCAGCATTCCAGTCGACCTGCCGCGCCCGCGAACGCTTGACCTGCTCCGCTCGCCCGAGTTCCACGCACTGCAGGATCAACTGCTCGAGATCATGTATTCGCAAAGCGCTGTCGCGTCGGGTGAAGACTGATGGCGCAGCTCGATTCAAATAGCAGGCTCTGGGACTGGGCCTTCGTGATTGGAACTGCGCTCTTTGTGTTGGCCGGCTGGTGGTTGGTCGCAGGCGTCGTTCTTGCTGGCACGCACGCCCTCCCGACGCCCGACGCCCTGATCGGCAAGTTGATCGAGGACGGCGCAGGCTTTTACGCCCGTCATATCGGGGTAACGCTGTGGAGCGGAGCGCAGGGCTATTTCTGGGGCAATCTGCTGGCGCTCGGCGTCGCGGCGATGGTTCTTCTTGTTCCCGAGCTTGAGGGATTGGCCACACAGATAGGTGTCGTCAGCAAATGCCTGCCACTGGTGGCCATCGGTCCGATCATTCTCGTGGTTGCGGGAGACCGCGCGCCTTCCATCTTCCTTGCCGGACTATCGGTGTTCTTCACCACGCTTATCGGGGCCCTCCTCGGTCTTTCGGCCGCGAAGCGCCCAGCCCTCGACCTCGTGGCTGCCTATGGCGGGGGCCGCTGGATGCAGTTGCGCAAGGTGCGCCTCTATTCGGCTATTCCCGCCTTGATCGGCGCTTTGCAAATCGCCGTACCGGCGGGCTTCCTCGGCGCCATCGTCGGCGAATATCTCGGTGGGGTCGATACCGGCGTCGGCGTGGCGCTGGCCATTGCGCAGAGCCAGTTGGAAGTCGAGCGGGCCTGGGCCTTCGCCATCCTCACCGGCCTTATCGCGCTCGCAGGATATGGTCTTGTGGACCAAGTTGGCCGCCGTCTCGCGCCATGGAATCCGGCCTATGCCTCGGAGGGGGCGTCATGAGCCTATCCATCACGGACGTCATCACCCGGCTGTTCTGTCCGCCTGCCCACCAAAGCTTCGGCACCGGTTGGCTTATAGCCAATCGACTGGCTCTGCTGACGTTGGCCGCGCTCGTCACCGTTGCGGCCTGGGCTCTCGTTCTCTGGGGGCTCGGCATCAGTCCCCTCGTGGGCAAGTCCCCCGTCAATGTCGTCCGCTTTTGGTTAGGCTGGTGTGGAGCCGCCGAGGCACGGCAGACCATTGTCGAGAACCTTGGCACCACCCTCTGGCATGCCCTGATCGGCTTTGTGGCCGGCATGAGTGTCGCATTGGCAACGGCTGTGCTCTTCACGCTCTATCGTCCGGCCGAGCGGGCTCTCATGCCGGTCGCCATGCTGCTGCGCACATTTCCACTCGTGGCACTGACCCCGTTGATCGTCATGGCTTTTGGTCGCGGTGCCAGCGGCGTGGCCGTGATCGGGGCCATCGTTGTGTTCTTTCCGACCCTTGTCACTGTTACCATCGGCCTGCGCTCGGCCTCGCCTCGCGCCCTCGATCTGGTGAGGGCCTATGGTGGCAACCGCATGACCGGCCTTATCAAGGTCGGTCTTCCCTCGGCCGTGCCGGCGATTTTCGCCTCCGCACGCATTGCCATTCCCGGGGCCGTCACCGGCGCAATGGTGGCCGAGTGGCTGGCTACCGGCAATGGCCTCGGGTCGCACATCCTGCGGCTCGTTCACGCCTTTCGTTACGAAGAACTCTGGGCTGCAACCGCCGCCATCACCCTAATCGTGGTGCTCATCTACGCCCTCGTGTCTGTCGCCGAGGCCATGGTGCTTGGGCGCCTGTCGCTTGATAGCGACGACTGAATCTCCATTGGAAACTACCATGACTTATGCCTCCTTGCCCCCTGAACTCGCCGATCATGAGCGCAAATGGATCAGGGTTGCCGCCGATCTGTCGAGGGCTTTTGCCGAGACTGCCGCCCAATTCGACGACGCGGCCGAAATCCCGGTCGCCAATCTCAAGGCGCTGCATGCGGCGGGTCTTGATGCCTTCTTTCTGCCTGCCTCTCTGGGTGGCGGGGGCGGCAGCGCGCTGGCCTTCGGTGAGGTGGTGCGCCTGATCTCGGCCGGCGATCCATCGACCGCCTGTATCTGGGTCATGCATGTGGGCGCAGCGGTGGGCCTGTCCCTGCGAACCACCGACAATCTTGGCACTTTCTACGCCGACGAATATCTGGCCGGCAAACGTTTTGCCAACGCGCTGACGGAGCCGGCTGGCGGGAGCGCCTTTCTGCTGCCCCAGCAAGCAGCCGAGCCGGTCGACGGCGGCTTCCGACTGAGCGGGTCCAAGCGCTTTGTTTCGGGCTGCGAAATTGCCGACTATCTCGTTCTCAACGTGCTTATCGACAACCAGCCGACCTTTTTCGGCGTCATACCCGATGAGACGGTCAAGTTCATACCGGTCTGGGACACGCTGGGTCTGCGCGCCTCGCGCAGCCAGCTGGTGTCTTTTGAAGGCACCTTGCTACGCGCCGAACATCGCAGCCGGCCGCCATTGCCCGGCGATCCAAATCCCATCGGTGCCGGTCTGGCGCCACTCTCGCTCGGTATCGCCGACGCGGCGCTCAAGGCGTTGATCGCGCATGCCCGCGCGCGCATCGTGCCTACCACGGGCGAACCACTGGCCAAACTGCAATGGGTGCAGTTCGCGGTCGCGGAAGCCTCTACCAAGCTCGAAGCGGCAATTGCCTATACCCGCCAGGCCCTGCGCCAGATCGATGCCGGCACGGCCGAGCCGCTCCTGCTGCTGCGCGCCAAGCTTCTTGCCAACGAAGTCGCCCGCGAGATCGGTCAACTGGGGATCAGCGTCGGTGGTGCAACCGGCTTCCTGCGCAGTTCGCCCATTCAGCGCCATTTCCGGGATGCTCAGGCTGGTGGCCTGATGGCCTATTCCATCGAAACGTCCAAGTCTTTCATCGGGCAGGCCCTGCTTGAAGCCGAGGAGGTCCAGTCGTGAGCCAGCGCCGCCGCATG
>NZ_JAFKHD010000307.1 GCF_017307565.1 Devosia sp. | reverse complement strand
GAAACAGCCGATGCGCCACAACGACCAGAGCCGCAAAGCCTGCCATGGCGAGAATACCACGCCAGGTCCTGCGCAGAACGGACCCCCTCCAGACGAAAAACAGGCGCCACAATGGCGGGGTAGGACGAATGATCAATTGGCCGGGCTCGCTGAAGATTGGTCGCATGTGACAGCGACGCCCGGTGGGCATATCACCCACGCCCGGCCGCGCCAATGCGCCTATTCAAGGCTGCCGGACCAACCGGCAGCCTTCCCCGGTCACGCCTTTACGCTGCCAGTAGTCAGCCCACCCAGCCAATAGCGCTGCATGAACAGGAACAGGATCACCACGGGCACGATGGACACCACCGCACCGGTGAGGACGATGGAATAAAGGATGGCCCCGCCGGCACCACCACCGAGCTTGTACCACTGGGCGAGCCCCACGGTGACGGGCAGCGTGCTGGACGAATTCAGCACCACGAGCGGAAGGAAGTAGTTGTTCCAGCTCCAGACGAAATTAAGCAGCACGACCGTGGAAAAGCCCGGCGCCATCAGGCGGAAGGAAATGTTCCAGAAGATGCGGAACTCGCTGGCACCATCAACGCGGGCCGCATCGATCAGTTCGCTGGGCACGGATTCATCGATATAGGACTTCATCAAGTAGACCCCGAACGGCGACACGATCGATGGCAGGATGAAAGCCCATGGGGTGTTGACGAGGCCCATTGAGGTGACGAGCAGAAACAGCGGCACGACGAGTGCGGTCTGCGGGATCATCACGGAACCCAGCACGACCGAGAAAATCGCCTTCTTGCCTCTGAATTCATATTTCGAGAATGCATAGGCCGCCCAGGTCGACAGCAGCGCCGCACCCACCGCAATGGTGGTCGAATACACGAAACTGTTCCAGAGCCAGGTGGGGAAGATACCATTCTGATAGCTGAAGACGAGCTGCAGATTGTCCCACAGAGCGAAGCTGTTGCCCAACCAGAACCCGAACGTGGTGAAAAGGTCGGCATTGCTCTTGGTCGAGGAGAGCAACACATAGACGATCGGTGCGAAGCTATAGGCCAGGAACAGTGCCATCAGCGCAGTCAGCATGTTGCGGCTGGTGCGGAAGGACCTGGACGAATTGGTTTTGCCCACAATTGCCATTTATTTGCTCTCCCGCCGGGCGCTGATGAGCTGAAATACGTAGGAGACAACCGCCACGACAGCGCCGAGCACGAAGGATATGGCGGCCGAGTAGTTGTAGTCCTGGTTCACGAAAGCCAGGTTGTAGGCATAGATGTTCGGAGTGTAGCTGCTGGTGATCACTGCGGGAGCAAGCGCTTCGAGCAGATAGGGCTCGGCAAAGAGCTGCAGCGCGCCAATGGTGGCAAAGATCACCGTGACGAGAATGGTGCCACGGATGAGCGGCAGCTTGACGTAGATCACGTACTGCCAGGCGCGTGCGCCCGAAACAACCGCCGCTTCCTCGAAATCGGCAGGAATGGCCTGCAGTGCGGCAAAATAGATGATCATGAAGTAGCCCACATGCTCCCAGATCGCGATGTTGGCGATGGCGTAGAGCATGCTGTTGGCATTGAAGAGATCCGGCCGCGGCAACCCGAAATAGTCGGCGATCTGCGTC
>NZ_JAFKHD010000306.1 GCF_017307565.1 Devosia sp. | reverse complement strand
ATGGCCACGGATTTCTCCGCCGATTGCGGTAGCTGCTTTGCGCTTTGCTGCACCGCGCTGTCCTTTCAGCGCGGTAGCCAGTTCGGTCATGACAAACTGGCCGGCCAGCCCTGCCATTATCTGGCCGATGATTTTCGCTGCAAGATCCACGCTCGGCGCGAAGAGCTGGGCTATGACGGCTGCGGGGCCTTTGACTGCCTGGGGGCAGGGCAACGCGCATCTGCCATCTTTGCAGGTGAGAATTGGCGCCGCGACCCGGCCATCGCGCGGCGGCTCTATGCCAGCTTTTCGCTATTGCTGCGCATTCAGGAAATGCGGCGGGCGCTGGAGACGGCGGCCGACCTCGATATTCGAGCGGCTTTGCACGAGGAGCGACTGGCGCTGCTCGAAAGGCTGACGGCCCAGGGCGAGAGCCGGCGCGAGGATACTGCCGAAGAGGCCAGTCGGACGCTCAAGGAGTGTCGCGCGTTTCTGAAACGTCTGGCGCCGGAGCTGACGGCTTAGCCTAGGCGCATAGGGCATCGGCCGAGGGCGAGGAGCCGGACGTTCTTGGTGTAAGCGCATCTGAAAGCAGTCGTTTTGGCGAGGCGGCTGCCTGTCCAGTTTGGGGCGGTGCTCGGCTGACTGGATTGTAGTGGCTTGGTGTCATGAGGGGCTGTGGTCGGTGGGATGGCCCGAAGTCTGCATGTCGAGAACAGTTTAATGTTCGGATACGGGTTCTTCCTAATATCGGGGCGTGCCCTATGCCGTCATTCGCATCACGGAACATGATCGGAAGCTCTGCGACGAGCACGGCATTGTTCTGATCCGCAATCAGTTCGTCGGATTACTGAGGGCGTGTTCCGGTTCTCGCGTTCTGCTCTACCAGAGCGTTCGGCAGCCTGGGCGGCTGAGCGGCCAGGTCGGCTACTTTGCCTCGGCCGCTGTTGCGAACATTTTTCCACGTCCCGGCGGGACGACACATGCTGTTTTCCTGACAGACACTGAACAGTTGTTCCCGGGGTTTGGGGAAGATGCGAGCCGGCGGGCGGAGGCGGAGGGTTGGTTTGCGGCTGCCGATGTCCGGGAGATTACGGGGGATCTTTATGCGAGCCTGACCGGGTATGTGGCGCAACAGCTCTTCGGAGAGATCCCTAGTGGGGAGATCGTGACGCCCCGCTTTTGGACCCATCAGGAGCATGCGCGCGACCGAGGCTTCAGGGCGCGCGTTTATCGCGCTTATGGCGGGCTTTGTGCGATCAGCGGCGTTGCCCTGATGTCCATGGACGGGTTCTGTGGCCTGCAGGCCGCACACATCGTACCCCGGTTATTTTCCCCTCACGAGAGGGCCTCGGCGGGCATTCTCCTGGCACCGACATGGCACTACCTTTTCGACCGCGGGAACATCGCCATACATGACGATTACAGCTGGACGGCTGTGGTCGGAGATCTCGATACACAGCGCGTTACGTCGAAGCGCCTGCGTTTGCCGGAGGCGGAAAGCGACTGGCCGGATGTGGCGCTGCTCGGGCGGAAGCGGGCACTGTTCGGGTGGCCGTGACGGGGGCGCCTGCGGAAAAGTACGGATTAAGTCCTTAACAGGGCGATGGGCGCTGAAGCTCTTTTGAACCCGGTC
>NZ_JAFKHD010000305.1 GCF_017307565.1 Devosia sp. | reverse complement strand
GTTCCACTTTGCCTATGCCGACGGCACGCCGTTCCTGTCCTTTGGCACCACCTGCTACGCCTGGACGCATCAGCCGCTGAGCGAACAGGCAAAGACGCTGGAAACGCTCAAAAAAACGCGCTTCAACAAGATGCGCATGGGCGTCTTTCCCAAGGACTATCCCTACAATGTCAACGAGGCGCTGCACGACGTCTATCAGAAGGGGGCAGACGGCAAGTTCGATTTCGACCGGCCCAATCCCGAAAGTTTCCGGCACTTTGAAATCCAGGTGAAGGCACTGGGGGCGATGGGTATCGAAGCCGATATCATCATCTTCCACCCCTATGATCGCTGGGGTTACTGCGACATGAGCGAGGCCCAGGACTATGCCTATGTCCAGTACCTCGCTGCGCGCCTTGCCGCCTATCGCAACGTCTGGTGGTCGCTCGCCAACGAGTACGATTTCCTCCTCAACACCAAGCCGATGCATCAGTGGGAGCGCTACTTCCATATTCTGGAAGAGAACGATCCCTATGGGCATCTGCGCTCGATCCACAATGGCGACCCGGACGCCAATTACGATCACCGCAAGCCTTGGGTGACCCATGTCTGCATCCAGCACTGGGACGTGAAGCGCACCGGTGAATGGCGGTTGGCTTATGGAAAGCCGGTGGTCAATGACGAGCCCGAATATGAGGGCAATATCATTCAGGTCTGGGGCAATATTTCAGCCCAGGAACTGGTGCATCGCTTCTGGATCACCGCCATGCGCGGCGGCTATACCGGGCACGGCGAAACCTTCTCCAATCCCGACGATCTCATCTGGTGGGCCAAGGGCGGGGAACTGCATGGCGAAACCTGGAAGCGCATCGGTTTCCTCCGCGATCTGATGGAAGAAGACGCCAAGCACGGTTTTGAGCCGATCGATCCGAATACGCGCTATCCCTGGAACCGGGTTTCCGGCGCGCGCGATGGCGATACGACCATCATCTATTTTGGCGAGCATCAGCCGGTGATCTGGGCCTCGGGCCTGCCCAAGGATGACGGAAAATACAAGGTGGACCTGATCGACACCTGGAACATGACCGTCGAGCCGGCAAAGATCGTTCCGGCGCCGCAAAATCATCCAACCCGACACGGCGCGGTGGTGATGCAGCGCAAACCGGATGCCGCCTTTGCGGTGGAATTGCCGGGCAAACCGCACCTGGCGATCCGCATTCGCCCGGCGTGATGATTCTGGGCGACCATGTCGAAGTCCAAAACGTTGAATCGTCTTGAGGGTAGTGCCCTCGGGCGGTTCAACAGGAGGACTAACGATGAAGGTTACCCAGCATCTCTGGTTCGAAAAGGATATGGACGCGGCGATCAAGTTCTATACGTCGCTGATTCCGGGCTCGAAGATCGAATGGGTCTCGGCCATTCCCGCCGATAATCCCAGCGGCCCTGCCGGCAGCGTCGGCATGGCTGCTTTCACCATTGGTGACCAGCGCTACATGGCGATCAATGCGGGTCCGCTCGACCCCTTCAACCACAGTTTTTCCATCATGGTCGAATGCGACACGCAGGCCGAGATCGACAGGCTCTGGGACGCGCTCAAGGAAGGCGGCTCGGTCGAAGAATGCGGCTGGCTGCGTGATCGCTGGGGTCT
>NZ_JAFKHD010000364.1:7835-31292 GCF_017307565.1 Devosia sp. | reverse complement strand
TTTGCTACCTATGCCTTCCGCGATGATGCAGGCGAAGTGGCCATCGAAAAGCTCGATATGGAAGATGAAACGGTCGATGTCTGGTACGGCACGCCGCTCCGCGCCGGCCGCCCGGTCATTACCCCGGCCTATCTCGACCAGATCGAAGACGTCCCGACCCTGATCACAACGATCGCCGCGCCGGTCATTCTCAACGACCGGATCGTCGGCGCCTCGGGCGTCGATATCGCACTTTCCGACATTTCGAGCATGATCGGGGCCCTAAAACCCTTTCATGACGGCACCGCCTCGCTGATCGATGATAGCGGACAGTGGCTTGCCTCGCCCGATGCGGCGCTGCTCGGCCAGCATGCCGATGACCCCACCGTGACCAGCCTCGTCGAAGCCGCCATGGGCTCGGGCATGGCCGAGGAGTGGGATGGCGACATCTATCGCGCCGCCATTCCGATCAGCTTTGCCGGCGTCGCCGAGCGCTGGATCCTGACCATTGCCGTGCCGCAGGACGCCATGGTTGCCGGGGCCATCGCGGCGCGCAACATCATGATCGTGGTGTCCATCGCCATTCTGATCGCCGCGCTGGTCGGAGCCTCCTGGGTTGCGGCGCTTTTCGCAAAACCCATCACCATCATGTCGGGCATCATGGGCCGCATTGCTGGCCGCGAGCTCGATGCGCAGGTGCCCTTTATCGGCCGCAAGGACGAGATCGGCGGCATGGCCGAGGCGGTGGATGTCTTTCGCCAGAATGCCCTGCGCATCGAAAAGCTCACCGAGGAAGAGGCGGAGCTGCAGGCGCACGCCAATCGCCGCGCCAAAACCATGCAGGATTTTCAGGCCGAGTTCGACGCAGTGGTCGCCGCAGGCTTGCGCGGTGATTTTTCCGCCCGCGTTTCCACCCGCTTTGACGATGCCGACATTTCGCGTGTCGCCGCCAATATCAATGCGCTGATGGAGTCCATCGCCCGGGGCCTCGCCGAAGCCGGCGAAGTGCTGTCAGCCATGGCCCATACCAACCTGACCCATCGCATGGAAGGGCGCCACGAAGGCGCCTTCGCCCAGCTGCGTGACGACACCAATGCGGTGGCCGATTCCCTCGTTTCCATCGTCCGCCGCATCCGTTCGACCTCGGGCGAATTGCGGGTGGCGACAGGCGAAATCCTCTCCGGCGCCAATGATCTCAGCGAGCGCACCACCCGCCAGGCAGCGACCGTCGAGCAGACCTCGGCCTCCATGGAGCAGCTGGCCAGCACGGTCAGCGAGAATTCGAGCCGCGCTGAAGCGGCGAGCCTTGAAGCGCGCAAGGCCTCCGCCGTCGCCGACGAAAGCGAAGCGGTGATGCAGCGGGCAACCGCCGCCATGGCCGATATCGCCAGCTCCTCGCGAAAGATCACCGACATTGTCGGACTGATCGACGACATCGCCTTCCAGACCAATTTGCTCGCCCTCAATGCTTCGGTAGAAGCGGCGCGGGCCGGCGATGTCGGCAAGGGGTTTGCCGTCGTCGCCGTCGAAGTCCGCCGCCTTGCCCAATCGGCCGCCAGCGCTGCCGAAGACATCAAGCGCCTCGTCGAAAAGAGCGGCAAGGAAGTCGACACCGGCACGCGGCTCGTTTCGGAAGCGGCCGCCAGGCTTCTCGCCATCCGCGACTTCGTTCGCAACAATGCCGGTCAGATCGAAGGCATTTCGGCAGCAAGCCATGTGCAGTCGCGCGCCATCGCCGAAGTCAGTGTCGCCGTTCGCCAGATGGACGAAATGACCCAGCACAATGCGGCCCTGGTCGAAGAGACAAATGCCGCCATCGAGCAGACTGAAAATCAGGCTAGCGAACTCGAACGGTTGATCTCCGCCTTCGAAATCGGCGACGAACGCCCCGTCCGCCGCGTCATGCAGGCTGCCGAGTAACGCAGTCGCAGTTTTGCGGCGCTCAATGCTAACAGTGTGCTAGCCTATAGGCGTCACGCGCGTGTCATTCGCGATGGCTACAACCAGCTCATTCGAATGAGTTGGTACCATGCGCAATCAAGGACATTCCTGGGAAGAAACCCGGGATCGGATCAGCGACGAAATTACCTCCGGACGCCTCGCGCCCGACACCCGCCTGCCGTCCGAGCCTGAACTTTGCCTGCTCTACGGCACCCGCCGGCACTCGCTGCGCAAGGCCCTGGCAGCCCTTGTCGCCGAAGGAAAACTGCGCGTCGAACACGGTCGCGGCACTTTTGTCGAGCGCGCGCCGCTCCTCAATTACGTCATCGGTTCGCGCACCCGCTTCCGCGAAAACCTGATGTCCCAAGGGCTTACGGCCTCCGGCGAGACTTTGGCCGAAATGACCATCCCGGCCAGCAAGCGCGTCGCCACAGCCCTCGCGATTGAGCCCGAAGCGCAGGTTTTCGCCCGCTCCTGGCGCGGCTTTGCCAATGACCTGCCGATCAGCATCGGCTGGGCCTATCACGAGGCGCAGCGCTTTCCCGATCTGCCGGAGCGGCGGCGCGAACTGTCGTCGATTACCAAGGTTTATGCGTCCTACGGAATCACAGATTACCGGCGGCTGCGCACCACCGTTTTTACCCGTATCGCCTCGGAAAACGAGGCTGCCATGCTCATGCTGCGACCCGGCCAATCCGTTCTGGTTGTTCAGAAAATCGACGCCGACCTCGATGGTCGCCCCATCGGGTTTTCGGAAGCCGTGTGGGCCGGCGACCGGGTGCAATTCACCTTTGAAACCGACCAGCCGACCGTGCTGGCCACCGAAAGAGACAGCGATGTTTAACGAGACCCCTTCGGGTGGCGGCGACCACGGCGCAGCGCTCGATATTCTGGCGGGGGCCCGGCCCGAGCGCCTGAAAGCCTTTGCGGAACAACTCCTTACCGACATGGGCGAGATTTCCGTCCTCACCAACCGCACGGGCCTCGTCATGGTCCCCATGCGCGACACCGTGGAAAATGTCGACTTTCACCTCGGCGAAGTCTTGGTGAGCGAAGCCCATATCGCTGATGCCCAAGGCCACGTCGGCTACGGCATGGTGACTGGCCGCGACCTCGAACACGCAATGGCCATGGCCGTTATCGACCTCCGCATCGCCGCCGTTGGCGAGGAGCCGGCCACGGCAAATTTCCTCACCGAAGAACGCGCCCATCAGGCCGCTGAAGACACAGCCCGCATGCGGCAGGTCGAAGCCACGCGCGTTGAAATGGAGACGTTCTGATGCTGACCGTCGCTCCCCCCGATGCACTGGAACTGCGCAGCAATGCGACCTTTGAAGCTCTGATGTGGGCCCTCTCGCGCCCAGGCGATAGCAGGGAAATGCCCGAATCCGGGCTTGCCGCCATCGCCGAAACATTGGTCGATCTCGAATGCACCGTCTTCGCCGATGATCCCGCCTTGCGGTCCGAGATCGCGGCGACCGGCGCACTTGTTGCCGAAGATATTTCCCAGGTTGACCATGTCTTTCTGTCCTCGCTCGAAGGCACTGAAGTACAGCTGGCCACTCTTCGTTGCGGCAGCGCGCTTTATCCCGATGACGGCGCAACGCTGGTCGCAAACGTCCGCCATGGCGTCGGCCATCGCGTGCGGCTTTCTGGCCCGGGCGTCGATGGAACGCTGGAACTGACCCTCGGCATTTCGCCCGGTTTCTGGGCCATGCGCGCCATGCTCTGCGCCTATCCCGAAGGCTTTGACATGCTCCTCGTCGATGGCCGCTCGGTCATCGGCATTCCTCGCTCGACCCTGGTGGAGGTGCTGTAATGGCCTATGTTGCAACCCGCGGTGGCGAGAAAGCCATCGAGCAGGCCGAACGGCTGTTCCGGCAGGACCTGGGCACGATCGATGCTGCCCGCGTCGAGACGATCAAGCAGACCATGCCCTATCTCATCGATCGCGTGATGGGCGAAGCCTCGCTTTATAGCGAGGAACTGGCGGCCCTGGCCCTGGCCCAGACCGGCGGCGAACTTTCAGAAGCGGTGCTGGTGCTGCGCGCTTGGCGCACGACCCAGCCGCGCATCGCCATCGCCCGCCCCGTGCAGCAGGATGAAATCCTCACCCAGCGCCGTATCTCCGCAGCGTTCAAGGATATTCCCGGCGGTCAGATTCTGGGACCAACCCTCGACTATTCGCACCGCGTGCTCGCAACCAATGTGCTCGAAGGCAAGCCTTATGCGCCACCGGCCGTCGAAGCCGCGACCAAGCCCGCGCCGTCGCGCCAGCCCTCGCTCGCCGATTGGCAGCGCCAGCAGGGCCTCGTCGCTCCGGCCAATGCCTCCGATGTGGCGCCTGAGGACATTCCAGACCTGACGCGCGAACCCCTCTTGTTCCCGGCCTCGCGCGCCCATCGCCTCCAAAGCCTTGCACGCGCCGAAACGGGCGGCGTGCTTGCGCTCGGCTATTCCGCCATGCGCGGCTATGGCAATGCCCATCCGACCGTCAACGAACTCCGCCTGGGCGAAGCCGAAGTCGTCGTGCGCCATCCGCGCGGCACCGAGTTTTCTGCCGGGCGCGTACGCGTCAGCCAGGCGGAAGTGACGTCCAAGGAAAAGGGCGGTTTTCTGGAGCTGGGCTTCGCCGCCACTTTTGGTTGGAACGAAGTGAAGGTGATCGCCGCAGCAACGCTCGATCTCAATTCGGCGGAGGCGCCGGTCGGCTCGCCGGTCCACGAAGAGTTTTATCTCTATCACACCGAGAGCGTGGAGGCCTCGGGCTTCTGCATCCATTTCAAGCTGCCCCACTACGTCACCTTCCAGTCGATCCTCGACGCCATGCGTGACGCCAAGGCGAAGAAGGCCGCGGCCGAACAGAAACCGGCAGAAACGCGCCAGACGGAACCCGCAGAATGACCCTTTCATCCCTGACAAAACCCTGGGCCGCGACCAGCTACGGTTTTCTCGATGCCTCGGCCAAGCGCGAACTGCGCCGGAAAATGCTGAAGGCGATTGCTGTGCCCGGCTGCCAGATGCCCTATGCCAGCCGCGAAGTGCCGATGGCCCGCGGCTGGGGCACTGGTGGTCTGCAGGTGACCCTCACTCTCGTCAACCCGACGTCCACCGTGAAGGTGATCGACCAGGGCGCTGACGATGGCGTCAACGCCGCCTCGATCCGCCGCTTCATTTCGCGCGTCTCCGGCGCGTCGGAAACCTGGGACACGCTCGCCGCCTCCATCGTGCAGTCGCGTCACCGCGTGCCAGAAGAGGTTATGCGCGAAGACCAGATCCTCGTGCTGCAGGTGCCCAATCCCGAGCCCCTGCGTGGCGTGGAGCCCAACATTTCTATCGCCCGGCAGATGCATGCCGATGCCGACTACGGAAAGCTCTGGCTGACGCTTTATGAGCAGATCGTGCGCAAGGGCCGCATCATGCAGGGGGCGGCCTATCCCTCCATGGTCAATGGCCGCCATGTCATGACGCCATCGCCCATTCCGCGCTGGGACGTGCCAAAGCTCAATATGGCCAAGCATCTCACCTTTCTCTCTGCGGGTCGGGAAAAGCGGCTGTTTGCCGTGCCGCCCTTTACCCGCGTCGAGCCGCTGGTCTTCTCCGACCGTCCCTATCGGGTTGAGGACCACGCGGATCTTACCTGCCGCCGCTCCGGCGTCTCCGGCTATTTCATGAACGAGTTGCCCATCGATGGCGGCGGTTCGGCCTTCGAAGTGTCCGACAGCAATCTTGGCATCAAGGCCATCCAGCAGTCCGAAGGCGCTGCCATCGAGGTCGGAAAGACCTGGTATCGCAATGGGGAGTTTTCGGCATGAGCCTCGATATGAGCCCCGCGGCGTTGACCCGCGCCGAACCGCGCTTGATGCGCGCCGAACCGCTTCTTACGATGCGCGATATTTCCAAGACTTATGGTGATGTACGCGCCCTGCGCCATGTCGATGCCACGGTCTATCCCGGCGAAGTCATGGGCATTGTCGGGGAAAGCGGCTCGGGCAAATCGACGCTGCTCCGTATGATGAATCTCGAAGACACCCCTGATAGCGGCGACTACTCGTTGCGTCTGCCGAACCGGGAAGATGGCAATCTCTTCGACCTGACGCGCTACGAGCGCCGCATGCTCTGTGCGCGTCATATCGGCATCGTCTATCAGAACCCGCATCTGGGCCTGCTCATGAAGCACTCCTCAAGCGGCAATGTCGCCGAGCGGCTGCTCATCGCCGGCGAGCGCAGCTTTGATGTGCTCCGCGCCAAGGCACGCGAAGCGCTTGATGCCTCGGAATTCCCGCTTTCGCGCATGGATGCCCGCCCGATCGAACTGTCAGGCGGCATGCAGCAGCGCGTGCAGCTGGCCAAGGCCATTGCGCTTGAACCCGCTCTTTTGCTGCTCGACGAGCCAACCACCGGCCTCGACGTTTCCGTTCAGGCGCTGGTGCTCGATACGCTAAAGCGGCTACAGCGCGACCGGAAAATCACCATGGTGCTGGTCAGCCACGATCTCGGCGTCATCCGCACGATGGCCGACCGTGTCATGGTGATGCGCCATGGCGAAGTGGTGGAGCAGGGTCTGGCCGATCAGGTGTTTCAGGACCCGCAGCACCCCTATACCCAGCAACTCGTGCACGCCAAGCTCTGAGGTGAACCCATGAACTCCACTCCCTTGCTGCGTGTCGATGGGCTGACCAAGACCTTCCGCATGTATCACCTCGACAGCATGCTGCATGCCTTTGAAGGGGTCAGCTTCGACCTCTTTGAAGGCGAGTTCCTGCTGTTGCGCGGGCACAATGGTGCCGGCAAATCGACGCTGCTGCGCACCATCTGGCGCTCTTATCTGCCGGTCGGCGGCCATGTCTGGTACCGCTCCAATCACGGCGAGATCGACCTCGCCAATGCCGCCGATGTCGACATTGCGCTCCTCCGCCGCGAGGAAATCGGCTTCGTCACCCAGTTCCTCAATGCCCGTCCCCGCGTTGCCGCGCAGGACATCGTCGCCGAACCCCTGCTGCTCGCTGGCACCTCTCAGGCCGAAGCGCTCGATCAAGCCCGGCACTGGCTCGACCAGTTCGGCGTACGCCCGGAACTCTGGCGTGCCTATCCCAGCACTTTCTCAGGTGGCGAACAGCAGAAGGTCAATCTGGCCCGCGCGCTGATCCTGCCGCAAAAGCTGCTGCTGCTCGACGAACCCACGGCTTCGCTCGACGTCGGCGCCCGCGCCGCCCTCGTGCGCCGCCTTTCGGATTTGAAGGCGCAAGGTGTCGCCATCATTGGCGTGTTCCATCACCCCGGCGACGTCGCCCAGTTGATCGACCGCGAAATCAATCTCAATACCAAGGTCGTTGCCGACCAGAGCGAGGAAGAAGAAAATGTGGCTCTCTAATTTCCGTATCGTCCTCGCCGATCGCGTCATCGAAAATGGCGCGCTGAAGGTCGAAGACGGCATCATTGCCGAGATCAGCGAAACCCCAGTCGCCAATGCCGATGCGGACGGAAACGGCCTCCTCCTGATGCCGGGCATGATCGACATGCATGGCGACATGATCGAACGCGAAATCGAGCCGCGTCCCGGCGTGCGCATGCCGATGGGGCCTCCGTGATCTCGACATGAAGCTCGCGACCTCCGGCATCACCACGGCCTATGCCTCGCTCTCCTTCGCGCCCGGCTCCACCTATGGCCACATGCGCTCCTATGATTTTACGAGCGAAATGATCCGCGCCGTCGTCGCGGCACGGCCAAACCTGCTCATCGACCATCGCGTCCATGCACGTTTTGAAGTGACCTTTCCGGCTGCCCTGTCGGTTGTGAAAGAACTGGTTGGCGAAGGTTCGGTCGATCTCGTTTCCCTCTGCGATCACACACCGGGGCAGGGGCAGTATCGTAATCTCGAACTGCAGGCCGCCAATATTTCCAAGAACAAGGGCATCTCGCTCGAAGCCGCCGCCGAACAGCTGCAGCAGCGTATTCGCGATCGCCAGGAAACCGCCGGCGACATGACCGCCACCCTCCGCGCCATCACCCAATATTGTGCGCTGCATGGCGTGCCCGTCGCCAGCCACGATGACGACACGGTAGAGAAAGTGGAACTGATGGATTCTCTCGGCGCCAATATTTCGGAATTCCCGGTGACGCTCGAAGCCGCCAGGGAAGCCAATCGTCGCGGCATGCTCAATGCCATGGGAGCGCCGAACGCGCTCCGGGGTCAGTCCTATTCCGGCAATCTCTCTGCGCGCGAAGCCCACGAAGCCGGGGTGCTCGATCTCCTCGCAGCCGACTATCACCCCTCGGCCATGCTGCCGGCCGTGCTGGTTCTGGGCAAGACCGATCCTAACGGTCTTCCGGGCGCGGCAAAACTCACCTCGCTCAATCCGGCGCGGGCGCTTGGCCTTGAAGATCGCGGTGAAATACGTGTGGGCCTGCGTGCCGATCTCTTCGTTGCCAGCGATACCGGCGTCGGTCGCGTCCATGCCACGATGTCACGCGGCCGCTTCGTGCATTCCGATGGTGCGCTTGCACTTTCAGGCGTTTCCGCGCGTCACGAGACAGTCATTCGAATGAGTTAATCGTGTCATTGAGACGGGCTAGGGTCCTAGGCATAGAAACACGGCAAGGTGCGTCATGCTGGAACTGAAAAAAGTCACCAAGACTTTTGGCGACACGATTGCGGTAAGCAACGTGTCGCTCACCTTCGCCCCGGGCCAGATGGTCGGCATTATCGGCCGGTCCGGTGCCGGCAAGTCGACCCTCCTCCGTCTCATCAACCGCCTCGCCGGCGTCAGCGAAGGCCGCATCAGTTTTGGCGACACCGATGTGGGTGCCCTCGAAGGCAAGGCCTTGCGGGCCTGGCGCGCCCGCTGCGCCATGATCTTTCAGCAGTTCAACCTCGTGAACCGTCTCGACGTGCTCACCAATGTGAGGATCGGCCGCATCGGCACCGCGGCGACGCTGCCGGTCATGCTAAAGCGCTTTCCAGCCGAGGACCGGGCCAATGCCGCCATGGCGCTCGATCGGCTGGACCTTTTATCCCAGGCGCTGCAGCGCGCCGATACGCTTTCGGGCGGTCAGCAGCAGCGCGTCGCCATTGCCCGCGCCCTGATGCAGAAGCCGAGCCTCATCCTTGCCGACGAGCCCATCGCCTCGCTCGACCCGCGCAATGCGAGGCTAGTGATGGATGCACTGCGCACCATCAACCGCCAGGACAAGATTACCGTCATCACCAATCTCCACACGCTTGATGCGGCCCGCGCCTATTGCGATCGCATCGTGGGCATGGCCCACGGCCACGTCGTCTTCGACGGCACGCCGAGCCAACTTACCTCGGCGGTGATCCAGGAGATCTATGGTGACGATACCGAAACAGCCGTGGACGAAAACCTGACTTCCACAATGGCTGGCACCAGTCCCGCAGGACGACAGATGGAGGCGGCTCACTAGGGCCGCTTCCTTTCCCAAACCGGAGTTCCATCAATGCTCACCTTGACGCGTCGCGGCCTTGCGGCTGCGCTGGTTTCGCTCGCGCTTGTCTCGCCAGTCCTGGCTCAGGAATGGAAGGCCGAATATCCCGAACTGACCATCGGCATCTCCTCGGGCGAAAACGAAACCGACGCCATCGCCCGCACCCAGCCCTATGCCGACTATCTCAGCCGCGAGCTGGGCGTGCCGGTGAAGATCGTTCGCGGTACCGACTATGCTGCCGTGATCGAAGCCATGCGTGCCGGCCACGTGCAGTTCGCTTCGGTCGGTCCTGCTGCCTATGCGCTGGCCCGCAAGGTCATGGGCGATGATATCGCTCCGGTCGCCGTTACCCTCGATCAGGAAGGCAATCTTGGCTACTTCTCCGTCATCGCCGTGCGCGCCGACAGCGAGTACCAAAGCCTCGAAGACATCAAGGGCAAGTCCTTCGCCTTCGCCGATCCGAACTCGACATCGGGTTATGCCGTTCCGTCCTACTATCTCTCGACCGAACTCAACACCTCCGCTGCCGACTATTTCAGCGAAGTCGCCTTCTCCGGCGGCCATGAGCAGAGCGTCATGGCGCTGGTCAACGGCACCTTTGAGGCTGTCGCCACCCACTGGCGCAACGAAAATGCCGGCAACATCCAGACCATGGAAAAGAAGGGCCTGATCCCGACCGGTTCGACCCGCATCATCTGGAAGTCCCCGGTGATCCCCAACACCCCGGTGATGATGCTGACCACCTTGCCGCAGGAACTGCAGGACGCGTTCAAGACCGCGTTGATGGCCTTCCCGGAAAAAGACCCTGAAGGCTTTGCGACCTACAGCAATGGCACTTCGAGCGGCTATGTTGAAGCCAAGCACGAAGACTATCTCGACGTGATCGCCATCACCGAGTTCAACGCCGAAGAGCGCCGCAAGAACGGCAACTGATCTCATCCAACTGACCGGCGCATGTCTCCTGCGCCGGTCTTTTCTTTTGCGAGGGCCCCGTGTCCACCTTGACCCCCACCAATGGCCGGCTGTCATCGACGACGCGGGAGGAGCGCCTCCTCTCGTTCGAAGGGCGCTATCGCCAGCAGCAGTTTACCCGCCGCAACTGGACCCTCCTTTACGGCGCGCTGTTCCTAGCCGCCCTCATTGGCTCCATCGCTGCCAGCGGTTTCAGCATTCCGGGCCTCATCAAGGGCCTGCCAATGGCCTGGAACTATATCGCCGGCACGCTGCCGACGCTGACCATCGAGAATTTCTGGGGTGATCTCGCCAATTGGTATTGGGGCTTGCGGTTCTGGACGCGCCTCCTCGTCGAAACCATTCTCATGGGCTTTGTCGGTACGGTCCTTGGTGGCGTCCTAGCACTGGTCCTCTGCTTCCCGGCCTCGCGAAACCTCGTTGAAAATACTGCCATCTATTTCGCCGCCCGCCGTGCGCTCGAATTCTGCCGCACCGTGCCGGAGCTGGTCTTTGCGCTGATCTTCGTTTTCGCCTTCGGCCTCGGCCCCTTTGCCGGTGTGCTGGCCATTGCCGTTCATACAGCAGGCTCGCTCGGAAAACTCTTTGCCGAGGTCAATGAGAACGTCGATCCGCGTCCCATCGAGGGTGTGCGGGCTTCGGGCGGCAATTGGCCGATGGTCATGCGTCTCGGCGTCGTGCCGCAGGCCCTGCCCAATTATGCGAGCTATCTGCTGCTGCGCCTAGAGATCAATGTGCGCGGTGCCTCGGCTTTGGGGCTCGTCGGGGCGGGTGGTATCGGCCAGGACCTCTACGTTGCCATCCGGCAGTTCGAATACACTGATATCTCCGCCATCATGCTGCTGCTGATCCTGACGACGTCGGTGATCGACATCATCTGCGAAACCATCCGCCATCGCCTTATCGGCCACGATCTTGCTGCGAGTGCCTGACCCATGAACACCGCTCAGCTCGCCGACATTTCTCGTCTGAAACGCATCAATCCTGAGATTTTCAGCCGCCCGCTGCCCGAAAGGTTGCGCGACTGGGGCATGTGGATCGCCTTTCTCGGCACCTTTGCCTTTGGGCTCTGGTGGATCGATGCCTCGCCCATGCGGATCATCAACGGGCTCAACAAGCTCAGCATGCTGGTCGTGCTGATGATCCCGCCCTGGCCCGGCGATGGCCTCTGGGATTATGCCAGGGCCATGCTCGAAACCCTCGCCATGGCTTTTCTCGGCACCGTTGTCGCCGCCGTCATCGCCGTGCCGCTCGGTTTTCTGGGCGCCAAGAACATCGTGCCCAACTGGCTGTTCCACTTCAGCATTCGCCGCTTCTTCGACGCTTTTCGCGGCATCGATGGTCTCGTTTGGGCGCTGATCTTCGTCTCCGCCGTTGGCCTTGGTCCTTTTGCCGGTGTGCTCGCCATTGCGGTGGGCGACGTGATGGTTCTGGGAAAACTCTTTGCCGAGGCGATCGAGAATGTCGACAAGAGGCCGGTAGATGGCGTGCGCGCCTCAGGCGGCGGCGGCCTCCATGTCATGCGCCTCGGCGTCTTCCCGCAGGTCTTTCCGGTGATGATGAGCCACGTGCTCTATTTCTTCGAATCCAACGTCCGCTCGGCGACAATCCTGGGCATCGTCGGGGCAGGGGGTATTGGCCTGCAGCTTTCCGATCGCATGCGCATCAATAATTGGCAGGAAGCCGCGTTCATCATCCTGTTGATCCTCGTCACTGTTTCGATCATCGATGCGATATCCCGTCGCATCCGCGCCAAATTGACCTGAAGGGGGCAGAATTTCTGCCCCTCCAGGGACAATGAATTTCATGTGACGAGATGAGCATGCAAGTTAAGCCCAAAGTGGTCTTCTCAGGAGGCGTGAGCATCCCTATACCTTGGCAATAGATTCGTGCCCGAGGACTGGCCCCTGCCTTCGATACCAACCGACTTCGCCCTTCCCCTTCTTTGCATTCTGCCATTTCTGGCAAGTGTGTTTGTTTTGGCTGCGCCGGGTAAAAAATACCGGGGTGCGGTCTGGTCTACGGCGATAGTTTCGGCGGTTTTGAGCGTTCTCTCGCTCGCGCTTTTTCCCGCCGTGGCGGATGGTGGGGTCATCATCAGCCGCATCGAATGGATCCCGCAGCTCGGGCTCAACCTGACCCTGCGCATGGATGGCCTGGCCTGGCTCTTTGCCGTGCTGATCACCTGCATCGGCTTCCTCGTGGTGCTCTATGCGCGCTACTACATGTCGCCCAAGGACCCGATCGCGCGCTTTTATGCGCTGCTGCTGGCCTTCATGGTGGCAATGCTGGGTCTGGTGCTGTCGGGCAATATCATCCAGCTCGCCATCTTCTGGGAACTCACGAGCCTCGTTTCCTTCCTCCTCATCGGTTATTGGTATCACCGCGGCGACGCGCGCGACGGCGCCCGCATGGCGCTGATCGTTACCGGCATGGGCGGCCTGGCGCTTTTTGTCTCGATGATGGTGATCGGCCATATCGTTGGGAGCTACGAACTTAACGACGTGCTGGCTTCAGGCAGCAAGATCGTCGAAAGCCCGCTCTACCCGGTAGCGCTGATCCTGTTGCTGCTCGGCGCCTTTACCAAGAGCGCGCAGTTCCCCTTCCAGTTCTGGCTGCCCAATGCCATGACCGCGCCGACCCCGGTTTCGGCATATCTGCATTCGGCGACCATGGTGAAGGCGGGCGTCTTTGTTCTTACCCGCTTCTGGCCGGTCATGCATGACAGCCAGTTGTGGTTCTGGATCGTCACTTATACGGGGCTCGCGACGCTCATCTTCGGGGCCTATACCGCGCTGTTCCAGCGCGATCTCAAGGGACTCCTCGCCTATTCGACCATTTCTCATCTTGGGCTCATCACCACGCTTCTCGGGATGAGCACCCCGCTTGCGGCAGTCGCCGCCATCTTCCACATCGCCAACCACGCCACCTTCAAGGCCTCGCTCTTCATGGCCGTGGGGATCATCGACCATGAGGCCGGTACGCGCGATGTCCGCAAGCTGAGCGGCCTCAGAAAATTCATGCCCTTCACGGCTACCCTCGCCATCATCGCCAGCGCGGCAATGGCGGGTGTGCCGCTCCTCAACGGCTTCCTCTCGAAGGAAATGTTCTTCACCGAGACGGCCGAGTTCGACCCGAACATTTTCGTCAACCTGTCCCTGCCGATCGGCGCCACTCTCGCGGGCATGCTCAGCGTCGCCTATTCGATCAAGTTCGTGCATGGCGTGTTCTTCGGACCGCCGCCGACTGAGCTCGAAAAAGTGCCGCACGAGCCGCCGGCGCTGATGCGTCGTCCGATCGAAATCCTGGTGCTGATCTGTCTCGCCGTCGGCATCATTCCCGGCATCACCATCGCGCCCTATCTCGCTGCGGCGGTGCCCTCGGTCCTCGGTGCCGCCACGCCCTATTACAGCCTTTCGGTCTGGCACGGCTTCAACCTGCCGCTGATCATGAGCATCATCGCGCTCGTCGGCGGCGCCGTTATCTATGTGCCTTACTATCGGCGCCTCCGCGACGTCGATGGCGTGCCGCTCACGCATGGCCTTGTCGGGCAGCGTCTGTTCGAGCGTCTGTTGGTGACCGCCACCAATCGCTGGGCACGGCACCTGGTTGCCGCCTTCGGCACGCAGCGCCTGCAACCACAGATTTTTACCGTTATCTTTCTCGCGCTGGCCGCCGGCATCGGTGCGGGCTGGTCGCGCATCGGCAATCTGCCGCTGCCGAGCAATTTCGATCCGGTTTTGGGGCTTGTCTGGGTGCTTGGTGGCGTCTGTGCCGTTGCAGCAGCGCAGCAGGCCAAGTTCCATCGCCTCGCCTCCATGATCCTGATGGGCGGGGCGGGACTTGCCACGTGTTTGACCTTTGCCTGGTTCTCCGCGCCTGACCTGGCGCTGACGCAGTTGCTCGCCGAGATTGCGACCACGGTCCTGATCCTCCTTGGCTTGCGTTGGCTGCCCAAGCGCAGCCCGGTGCCCGAATCAACGCCCTGGGCGGCGCGGTTCCGCCGCTATCGCGACTTTGGCCTTGCAGCGCTTGTCGGCCTCGGAACCGCCATTGCCAGCTATGCCGTGATGACCCGCGCAGCACCCGATGGCATCTCGGACTTCTTCCTTGCCAATGCCTATACCCAGGGAGGCGGTACCAATGTCGTTAACGTCATGCTGGTCGACTTCCGTGGCTTCGACACCATGGGCGAAATCACCGTTCTTGGCGTCGTGGCCCTGACGGTGTTCGGCCTGCTACGCCGTTTCCGCCCGGGTTCAGACAGTGCTGATCGGCCAGAACAGCAGCGCATGCTCGATGATTATGCGCCCGGTGCCAGCGAGAACGTCGCCGACGATTTCCTGCGCATCCCGGCGCTGTTCATGAACTGGATGTTCCCGATCGTGATCGTCGTCGCCGTTTACATGTTCCTGCGTGGACATGACCTGCCGGGCGGGGGCTTTATCGCCGGCATCATCATGTCGCTGGCCTTCATCCTGCAATACATGGCCGGCGGTACGCGCTGGGTCGAAGAGCGCCTGCGTATTCTGCCGGTGCTGTGGATCGGCTGGGGCCTGCTCTTGGCGCTGCTCACGGGCCTAGGTGCCATGGTGCTCGGAGCGCCCTTCCTCACCTCTGCCTTCGCCTATGCGGAGCTGCCGCTGATCGGCAAGGTGCCGATGGCAACGGCTCTGATGTTCGATCTTGGCGTCTTTGCCCTTGTCGTCGGCGCGACCGTGCTGATGCTCATCGCTCTCGCGCACCAATCCATCCGCCGCCCCAAGGCCGCAGGCTCCAATAAACCTAAGCAGCGCGCGGGGCTCGACAAATGGAACTGACCCTCGCCATCGCCATCGGCATTCTCTCCGCTTCCGGCGTCTATCTGCTGCTGCGCCCGCGCACCTTCCAGGTGATCATCGGCCTGTCGCTCGTCTCCTATGCCGTCAATCTCTTCATCCTCTCAATGGGGCGTTTGCGCATGGATGCGGCGCCGGTCCTTTCCGGAGCCAACGCCAATATTGCCGACTATGCCGACCCGGTGCCGCAGGCACTGGTTTTGACCGCCATCGTCATCGGCTTTGCCATGACCGCTCTCTTCCTTGTCGTGATGCTTGCCGCCCGCGGCCTTAGCGGCTCCGACCACGTTGATGGAAAGGGGGATTGAGATGACCGGCATGAACCACATCGCCATTCTGCCCATCCTCATTCCCATGGCGGCGGCAGTCTTCAACCTGATCCTGGGCGACCAGCGCAGCAATCGGCGCATCGTCGGGGTCAATATCGCCTTCGGCGTGCTTCTGGTCCTCGTCTCGGGTCTGCTGCTGACCGTGTTGGCCCAGGCCGATACGGCTGCTGCGGCCGTCTATCCGCTCGGCAATTGGCCGGTGCCCTTCGGCATCGTGCTGGTCGCCGATCGCCTCGCCGCCATGATGGTGCTGACTACCTCCATTCTGGCGCTCGCGGCGCTCGTCTATGCGTCGGCCCGCTGGCACAGCCGTGGCACCAATTTCTTCCCGCTGTTCCACGCGCTGGTCATGGGGCTCAATGGCGCCTTCCTCACCGGCGATCTCTTCAATCTCTTCGTCTTCTTTGAACTGCTGCTTGCTGCGTCCTATGGCCTGGCGCTGCATGGCGGGGGGCGCAACCGCGTCCGCGCGGCGATGCACTATATCGTCATCAACCTCGTGGCCTCGTTCCTGTTCCTGATCGGCGTGGCGCTGATCTATAGCACGACCGGGACGCTCAACATGGCCGACATCGCTCGTGCCGTGCCCCATATTGCCGGTGACGATCTGGGGCTATTCGAGGCCGGGGTCGCCGTGCTCGGCGTGGCCTTCCTCATCAAGGCCGGCTCCTGGCCGCTGCATTTTTGGCTGCCCAATACCTATTCGTCCGCCGCCCCGCCGGTTGCTGCGCTTTTCGCCGTGATGACCAAGGTCGGCTTCTACGCGATCCTGCGGCTCTGGACGCTGGTCTTTGCCAATCAGACCGGGCCGGAACTGGCCTTCGGGCAGAACGTGCTTTTCGTTCTTGGCGTCGCGACAATCGCCTATGGGAGTGTCGGGGCGCTGTCGAGCAAGGCGCTCGATCGGCTCGCCAGCTATCTGATCCTTGTTTCCGCCGGCACGCTGCTGCTAGCGGTCGCTTATAATTCGCCCGGCGTGACCACGGGCGCGCTTTACTATGTCGTCGTCGCGACCCTTGCGGCTGGTGCGCTCTTCCTCCTCAAGGACGTGATCGACCAGGTGCTTCCGGCCGAAGCGCAAATCCTTGCTGTGTCGCTCGAGCTTTATGGCGACGAGGAAGAGGTTCTCGATGAGGACCAGGAAGTCAGCCGCACCATTCCCGCTGCTGCAACATTGCTGAGCCTCTGTTTTGCTGTGGCCGCTCTGGTCATGGCAGGCCTGCCGCCGCTTTCGGGCTTCATCTCAAAGTTTGCCATGCTCTCGGCGGCCTTTTCCGCCCAGGCGAGCCCAAGTGCTGCAACATGGTGGATGACGGGGGCCATGATCATTTCCGGCCTCTTCGTCCTCGTCGCCATGGTGCGTAACGGCATCAACATCTTCTGGACGTCCATGCCGGACGACGGCCTGTTGCGCCTGCGGGCGCTTGAGATCTGGCCCATTATCGCCCTGTTGACGCTGTGCGTGCTGCTGGCGGTGTTTGCTGGGCCGGCCATGACCTATTTTTCCGAGACGGCCGCCTTTATCCACGCGCCGCAAAGCTATGTCGATGTGGTTCTGCCTCAGGAGGTGGCATCATGAGACGTCTCCTCCCCCACCCGATCCTTGCCTGTTTCCTGCTGGTGCTCTGGCTCGTGTTGCAGCAATCGGCGGGCTTTGGCCATATCCTCCTCGGCTCGATCATTGCCATTGCGGTCTCGGCGGCAGCAACGGCGGTCATTCCCGATCAGGTGATCGTCAAGCGGCCCTATAAGCTCCTTGTGCTGTTCGCGGTCGCCGGTCTCGACGTGATCCGCTCGAACCTTGCCGTCATGTCGGTGCTCTTCCACCCGCGTCCCAAGCCGACAGCGGGCTTTATCGAGATGGAACTGACGCTGACCAATTCCTTCGCTCTGGCGATCCTGGCCTGCATCCTGACGGCAACCCCGGGCAGCGCCTGGCTCGAATATGACCGGGAGCGCAGCACCGTCCTTATCCACGTCTTCGACGTCGTGGACGAAGACGCGTGGGTGGCAACGGTCAAGCGTCGCTACGAGACCCTCTTGCTGGAGATTTTCGAATGAGCGTAGCCATTCTCGAATGGAGCCTTCTCGCCGCCCAGGTCATGCTGGGTCTGGGCATGTTGGCAACCGCCTATCGCATGATCGCCGGCCCGCGTGCCCAGGACCGCATCCTGGCCTTGGACGCGCTCTATGTCGTTGCCCTGCTGCTGCTCATCACACTGGGCATTCGCAACAATTCGCAGGTCTATTTCGAGCTGGCCATGCTCATGGGGCTGCTGGGCTTCGTTGGCACGGTGGCGCTCGCGAAATTCCTCATGCGCGGCGAGGTGATCGAATGATTGCAGATCTGCCGCTTTGGCTTTCGATCCTCGTCTCCGCCTTCGTCGTGCTTGGTGCCCTTCTGACCATGGCGGGCTGTTTCGGCCTTGTTCGGCTCAAGAGCTTTTACCTGCGCATTCACGGCCCAACTATGGGCACCAGCATGGGTGGCGGGCTGATCCTTCTGGCGTCCGCCATCTACTTCACCGTCACCCGCGAGCGGCTGGTAGTGCATGAGCTGATCATCTTCCTGTTCGTCAGCCTGACGACGCCGGTGACGCTCATGCTGCTGGCGCGCGCTACCTTGTTCCGCGATCGCGTCGAAGGTCAGATCGATGTGCCGCGCCGGCCGGAAAAGCTGGCTCCGAAGGACTAAATCCCCAGCTTGTCCTTGAGCGAATACCACCAAGACCCGAGCGTCGAATACTGCGCGCGGAACAGCCGGCCGCCGGGAAAAGGTATCCAGGGCAAGGCGGCAAAGGTATCGAAACGGGTCATGTCGCCCCGGATCGCTTCGGAAAGAATGCGACCGAAAAGGTGCGAGCCGGTGACTCCGTGCCCGGAATAGCCATGAGCGAAATAGACTCGATTTCCGAGTCGCCCCATCTGCGGCACGCGTGAGAACGACAGCGCGAAATTGCCGCTCCAGGCGTAGTCGATCTTCACGTCCTTGAGTTGAGGGAAGACCTTGTCGAGGTTGGGCCGCAGTTTTGCCACGACGTCCGCAGGGTCGGTGCCGCCATACACGACGCCGCCGCCGAAGATCAGCCGGTGATCGGCGGAGAGGCGGAAATAGTCGAGAATGTAGCGCACGTCCTCGACGCACATGCCGGTCGGCAGCAGCGCCTTGGCGCGCGCTTCTCCGAGCGGCTCGGTGGCCATCATCTGGGTCGAGACCGGCATGACACGGGCAGTCAGTTCCGGCACCACATTGCCCAGATACGCATTGCCGCAGATGACGGCCGTCTTGGCCGTCACCCGCCCGGTGGCGGTGTGGACGACGGCGTTTTCAGCATTCTGCTCGACGCGCACCACCGGGGAGTGTTCGAAGATGATGCCGCCGAGCCCTTCGAGGGCCGCCGCTTCACCAAGGGTGAGGTTGAGCGGATGCATGTGGCCACCGGAGTGGTCGATCATGCCGCCGGCATAGACCTCGGAGCCGACGTGCTTGCGGATAGCGTCGCGATCGAGCAGTTCGTGATCGTCCATGCCATAGCGCTGCCACAGCGCCTTCTTGGCTTCGAGATCGCGCATGTGCTGATCAGTGTAGGCGGCGTAAATATTGCCGCGCTTCAGGTCGCACTGGATGGCGTAGCGTTCGATCCAGTCATAGATGATCCCGGCGCCTTCCTGCACCATACCGCCGACGAAGGCGGCGGTTTTCTCACCATAGCGGCGCCCGATGGTTTCGAGGCTCGCATTGAGACCGTTGACCACCTGACCGCCGTTGCGACCCGACGCGCCCCAGCCGACCTCGGCACCTTCCACCATCACGACCTTGAAGCCATGCTCGGCCAGATGAATGGCGGTGGAAAGCCCGGAATAGCCGGCCCCGACGACGCAGATGTCGGCCGTCATCTCGCCTTCAAGCTTTCGCGTTTGCCGGATCATATTGCGCGAGGCGGCGTAGTAGCTCGGTGGATAGGAGCCGTCGCCGGCATAGGATTTTTCGACCATCACACCACCTCGAGATAGGCGGAGAATTCAAGGTCGGTGACCTGGGAAGCAAAGCCCGCAATCTCCTGCCGCTTGCAGGCGACGAACATGGATTGTAGCGTCGCATCGAAAATACGGGGGATCATGTCGCCATCTTCGAATGCGTTGACTGCCGATGCCCAGTCGGCCGGCAGTTTCGGCAATCGTTCGGAATAGGCGCGGCCCTTGAAAGGCTTTGGCGGTTTCAGGCCATCCTGGATGCCGACAAGCGCGGCGCCCAGCACACCGGCGAGCACCAGATAGGGGTTGGCGTCGGCCCCGGAAACCCGGTGTTCGATGCGCCGGGCCTTGTGATTGCCGCCGGGGATGCGCACCGCTGTCGTGCGGTTTTCATAACCCCAGGAAATGGCGCTCGGGGCATGAGTGTCGGGGCGGAGGCGACGATAAGAATTGAAATGCGGCGCAAAGAGCAGCGTCGATTCCGCCATGCCGGCCAGGAGGCCGCCGACAGCGTTCAGCATCACATCGGACCCGGTGTCGGTGCCATCGTCGAAGACATTGTTGCCGGCAGCGTCGTTAAGGCTGAAATGGACGTGAAAGCCGTTGCCGGAGCGCGTGCCATAGGGCTTGGCCATGAAGGTGGCGACGAGCTTGTGCTTTCGCGCCACGCCCTTGACGATCCGCTTGAAAAGGACCGCGTCATCGGCGGCCTTGAGCCCATCGGTGTGCAGGAGATTGATTTCGAACTGGCCGACGCCGTTTTCGGCGACTGCGGTGTCGGCGGGCACGTTCTGCTGTTCACACTGCTGATAGACGTCGCGGAAGAACTCGCCGAAATCCTCAAGCTCGTCGAGCGAAAGGATGGCGTCGGAGTCGAGCCGCTTTCCGGTATAGGGCGAGATCGGCGGCTGGGCCGATTCTGCGTCCGGGTCGACGAGATAGAATTCGAGCTCGGTCGCAACGACGGGTCTGAGCCCGATTTCGGCGTAGCGCCGCAGCACCAGGGCCAGCGCCTGACGCGGATCGCCGAGGAAAGGGGTCTGCGTATCCTGAAACAGCCAAAGCGGAATCATCGCGCTCGGCCGGGTGGTCCAGTTGATCGGCAGGGCGCCACGGCCGGTGGGGCTGCAGATGCCATCGACGTCGCCGCTCGAATAGACCATTGGATTGCCCACGATATCCTCGCCCCACACGTCGACGCCGACGATGGAGAGCGGCATGCGAATGCCGTTTTCGGCAATACGACGAGCCTGGTCGATGGGGATGCGCTTGCCGCGCATGATGCCGTTCAAATCGCACACGGCCGTGTGCAGGACTTCAATCTGCGGGTTCTGTTCGAGCCAGCTCACGATGTCGGTATTCACTGTCGCTTCGATGGTCATGCCTCGTCCGTCGACTTTTCGTGTTTTCCGACACCACCCTAGCAGGAGCTTTTGTCATTCGGGAAGGCTAAGCGGCAACGCTCTGGTCATCGCGGACGGTGCCGGCATCAATGGTCAGGTCTGACAGAGCCGTAAGAGGCGCCGTGGCAGCGAGGTTCTCGCTATCGAGCGACAGGATGACCACGTCGTAGATTTCGGCGAGTGCCTGAATGAGGATGCGAACGGATTTCGCGCCGGGATCGAGCTGAGCCTGCCGTCCCCAGGGCACGAGCGCCACCTGGTGAGCTCCGCTGCCGTGGACGATGTCGGCGAAGGAGGCGAGGCCGAGCGACAGGTCGCTGATGCCCGGGACATGTCCGCGACGACGGCTTGCGGCATCCACGAGCACGACGCTGCGGCGCTGGCTTTCATAGCGGGCCAGAAGTTTTCGGCTCGCGACGGCGATCTCGCGGCCACCCTGGATTGCGACGATGCGGGCGCTATCGAGCGGCGGGGGCGCTTGCGGCTCGTCGGACCAGGTTACGGCAATATCGACGTCCGACAATTCGGCTGTTTCGAGCCAGTTGTGTTCCGTTGGCTTGTCCGTCGCGACCATCGAGACCGGTTCGATGGCTTCCTCGGGTCCGGTCCGGTTTCGCCGCGATCGCAGGAAGGCAAAAAGCCCGATCTGGCCAAAAAAGGCGAGGCCACCGGAAAAGCCGAGCACCAGGTCGGTGCGGACGGGCCGGGGTAGAGCAATGACCTTTGGTTCTGCTTGCCCCTCTATGGAGCCGGTCGCGACGCTTGTGTCGACCTCTGCCGGTACCACGGCGCTGGCGGCGGCCAGCTGATCGCGCAAGCTGTCCTCAAGGCGGCGGGCAGCGTCGCGATCGGCCTTGGCGAGGCTCGCCAGCTGTTGCAGGCCGCTTGAGAGATCGGCAGTGAGACGGTCGATCTCGGTGGTGATCGTCCGCATCTTGGGAAGGTTGGGCAGAAGGTCGACGGCGAGCCGGTCGCGCTCGCTCTGGAGCGTGGCAAGGCTATCGAGCGTGCGGCCCAGTCCCGGCAGGTTCTCGGCATCAAGCGCCAGCATGGCGTAGTTGCCATCGGCAATCAGGGATTCGATGCGGCGCGTGCGGCTTTCGAGCCTGATCCGGTCTTCCCAGGCAAGGCTCAGCCGCTCCTGCAGCAGCTTTGGTCCGTTCGCTTCAGAACCGGCTACGGCTGGGGCGACCTGGGAATTGATCGCTGCAGGCTTTGCGAGTTCTGGTGCGGAAAGGGCCGGCGGGATTGCGGCGAGCGAGGCGTAGCCCGCGGTCACCGCGTCGAGGATGGCGCGCGCCCGTGTGGGCGTTGCGGCAAGTGCTGCAAGATTGAGGTGTGTGTCGTCGTCGGCCGGCGTCAGCACCAGGCGCTTGCGCAGCAGGGTCGTCGTATCGAGCGTGCCGCCGCCGTCGCGGCGCAGTTCGGCGACGATCTCGGGCGAGAGGCGCGAGACGACATCTGCCAGGTGCTGCTGGTCAGTGAGCTTGTCGGCCTCGCTGGCTGGCGTTCCGCCTGCGGGCAGGCTCAGCGCGAGGCTTGCCTGAAAGGTCTGCGGAATGAACTGGATGGCCGCAAAGGCGGTGAACATGACCACGGCGGTCGCCGCCACTATGCGCGGCAGGCGTGGTGCCAGGGCCGCCAGGAAGTGGCCCCAGCCTGCCGGCCCGCTGATCTGCTGCGTGGATGTGTCCGTCATCGCCATTTCCGTTTGGAAAGACGATGCCTCAACGTGGTTAATATTCCGCAAACCGCACTGCAGAATGCGAGAGCGCAGAAGATATTAGCGGGCGTTCTGCCGCGTGCGTGGCGAGAAGACCGTCAGGAGCACGATCCAGATGTCGAGCAACATGGACCAGTTCTCGGCATAGTAGAGGTCGTGCAGCGTGCGCGCCTCGATCTTGTCCTGGGTCGAGGTGTCGCCGCGATAACCGTTGACCTGGGCCCAACCGGTGATGCCGGGCTTGATGCGCTGACGCTGGGCGTAGAGCTCGAATTTCCCCGACAGTTCATCGTCGTGGGAAATGGCATGAGGCCGCGGGCCGACAAGGCTCATCTCACCGCGCAGCACATTGATCAGCTGCGGCAGTTCGTCGATGCTGGTGCGGCGCAGGAAGTGCCCGATCGGGGTGATGCGGGGGTCATTGACCTGGGCCTGGCGCATGGCGCGTCCGTCCTCCATGACGCGCATGGAGCGGAATTTCAGGATGCGGAAATTGCGGCCGTTGAAGCCGCGGCGTTCCTGCACGAAAAGGGCCGGACCGGGGCTGGTGCCGCGAACGGCGAGCGCAACGGCCAGCAGCAGCGGCGACAACAGGATCAGGCCGATCGCCGAGGTGGCGATATCGAAGGCGCGCTTGAAGAAGCGGCCGGTTTCGTTGAGTGGCGCGCTCAAGTGCTTGAGCGTGCTGCCTGAGCCCAGGGGCACAATGTCGATCAGGTTGATCTGCTGGTTTTCCAGGCTCGACCGGGGATAGAGCAGGATATTGAGCGCATAGGGTCGCCAGGGCGCGACCAGGGTGCCGATGCCGTCGAGATCGTCGAGATCGCCCACGAGCAGCACGTGCTGGCAG
>NZ_JAFKHD010000364.1:3308-7746 GCF_017307565.1 Devosia sp. | reverse complement strand
GACGCAGGAGAGGGCGAAATCGGCGATTTCATTGGCGGAGGGCAGCGGGCCACCGAGACCATTGGGGAGCACGAGGCTGGTGATCACCTGACCGCCCTGCTGCCAGATGCGCGGATCGGCGCGCAGCCGATCGATTGAGGCAGCATCGCCGACGACGCCAAAACGCTCGACCTGCAATTGGCCGCGCGAGAGCATGCGCGCCAGCTGGCGGTAAAGACCCAACCGCAGAACGAGAAGCAGGATCGGGGTCAGGAGCAGCCAGAGCCAGAAGGGCGCGCCGGGATTGAATGTCCAGTCCAAGAGCGTGGTGCCGACGAGTTCGGCCAGGACGGCAGCGGCAACCCAGCTGAAAACCGCATGCAGCGCAAAAGGCTGGCGGAGATCGGCATAGGTGAGGAACTTGCGGGCCGCGCGCGCGGCGAAGAGGCCATAGACAAGGCCCGCGGTCGCCGTCATGGCGAGCGCCACCGGGAGTGAATAGCCAAGGACAAGGAGAACGCTGGCAGTGGCGGCCACAAAGCCTTCGGTGGCCCCGAGGCTTGCCGCCATGATGCCACGGCTCGGCAGTCGGAAGCGCCGGCGCCGGCGTGCGTCCCGCTGTTCAACCAAAATGCTCATATCCGGCCGATCCGCCAAGGTAGTCCTGTCCCAGTAATTGCGCTTCGCGCCTTTGCGAAAGTGTTGCCGCAGGCGTGATGCACAGAAATTTCGTTCGTCATTGTCTTGCCGCGTATCCATCGGCGGTGCCCGAGCGCCTGCCCGCCCAGACCGCGAAGGTCACGAGGAACAGAACGACAAGTTGGGCGAAGTAAATGCGACCATCGCTCAGCGGAAAGACCACAAATTTTGCAGCAATGGCGAGCAGCGCCGCCATGAGCAGAACCTGCCGCCGGCGATCGGCAATGCCGGTTCCGAAGTAGAGCGCTCCCACTGCGGCGAGGCCAAGCGCATAGGCGGCGAGCCATGTATTGTCGAAGAGCGAACGGTAGATGTTGAAGCCAATCGCGGTGAGATAGACCACGGGCGAGAATTCGGGGTGGAAACCGACCATGGTGTCCTGGATCTGGTAGGTCGAGAACCACACATGGGGCCAATAACCGACGCTGTCGGTGGTCTGGCCGATGATAAGCCAGGCGCCAAGGCCAATGAGGAACGTCAGGGCAAAAACCAGCGTCGAGCGATCGCGCAGGAACCATGCGCAGGCCATCAGCACACCTGTCGTCGCGATCTGGTCGGGCCGCGTCAGGATGGTCAGGACCATCAGGGCCGAGCCCTGAACATCGCGCTTGCGCTCAAAGGACAGCAGCGAGGCAACCAGCAGCGCGTTGCCGAGGAAATCGGGCTGCTGCGTTGCGTAAAAGCCCGAGAACTGCAGCACGAAGAGGAGTGCGACGACGAGGGGAGCATAGCCCGAAAGCCGGGTTGCGCGCAGCCAGAGGCCGAGCGAGGTCGTCAGGATGAGGAGCGCGCCGATATTGATGGCATAGGTTGATCCATAGGCCCCGAAGATGGGCGTCAGCCATTTCATCAGGCTGATATAGAGCCACTTCATTTCATACATGCCGAGCATCGAGACAAAAGCATCGGGGTCAGCAAACTGGCGGAGGCGATAGCTCCCGGCTTCGGTCAGCTCGGCGAAGGCCTCGGGCGGCACGGCATCGCGGACGATGCCATAGGCATAGGCGTGAATGTCGGATGCGCTGGCCAGGGTGCCTTTTACGCTCGCCCCGAGATAGGCCAGCACATCCCAGTTGTAGACAGGGCGGAGGAAGGTCATCGCCACGCATACGGCAACGAAGCCGGTCAGCGTAGCGATCGAGAAAAGACCGGAATGGCGCCAGTAAAAATGGCGCAGGCCATAGAGAGCGCCGGCAACGGCGCCCTGCAATGTGCCTCGAAGGTCGCGCTTGCGATCGACTTCGCTGGTCATGGTCATCTCGGCCCGTCCTTTGCTTTTCTTCAGCTCACCTGAGCCTTGACGAAGTCGGTGACGATCTTGACCACGCCACGCGACATGACCTCGTCGAGCGCAGTGATGAACTCGTCGACATGCGCGCGTTCGCAGATCAGCGGTGGCTCGAGACGGATGACGTTGCGGTTGTATTCGGTGAAGGCCACCAGTACGCCATGGTCGCGCATGAGGTGGCTACCGATGAAGCCGGGGAGGGAGCCCTTGAGCTTGTCATCGAGCGCTGCCACCACCGGGCGCAACACGAGGGGTAGGGTCTGGGAAAAGTCGTGGAACTCGAGGCCAACCATCATGCCACGGCCGCGCACGTCCTTGAGCAGGGTTGGGTGTTTTGCCTGCAACCCGCGCAGCTTTTCCAAGAGGTAGTCGCCGGTTTCCGCGGCATTGTCGATCAGGCCCTCGTCATAAAGCACGTTGAGCGCTTCGATCGAGGTGATGGACGCTTCGCCGATCCCGCCGAAGGTTGCCATGGCGTGGATCATGGCGGTCTTTGACGTGCCATAGGCCTTCATATAGACGTCACGGCTGGCGATCATGGCGCCCACAGCGGCCTTGCCGCCACCGAGGGATTTGGCAAGGGCCGTCACGTCGGGCACGACGCCATAGTGTTCGAAGGCGTAGAACTTGCCGGTACGGCCAAAACCGCACTGCACTTCGTCGGCCACCCAGAGCACGCCATACTTGTCGCAAAGCGCGCGAAGTTTTGGCCAGAAATCGGCCTGGGCCTCGATGATGCCGCCGCCGCCCTGGACAGTTTCGAGCACGATGGTGCCAATAGCCGGATCTGATTTGAACGCCGCCTCGATGGCGTCAATGTCGCCGAAAGGGACGCGAACGGTATTGTCGGTTAGCTTGAACTGTCCGCGATAAAGCGCGCCGTCAGTGATCGACAGCACGCCCTTGGTTTTGCCGTGGAACGAGTTTTCCGCATAAACGATCTTGGGACGGTTTGGGCCTGCGGCGCGCTCGGCCACCTTGAGCGCGGCTTCCATGGCTTCGGAGCCCGACGAGCCCAGAAATACCATGTCGAGATCGCCCGGCGAGCAGGCGGCGAGGTTTGCCGCAAGCGCTGCCGCATATTGCGAGAGGAAAGCGATGGCGATTTCCTGGCGCTTCTCGTCGGCAAACTTCCGGCGCGCTTCGAGAATGCGCGGATGATTGTGGCCGAAGGCGAGCGAACCGAAACCGCCGAAGAAATCGAGAATCTTTCGGCCATTCTGGTCGAAATAGTACATGCCTTCGGCACGCTCGATCTTGATCTTGTGGAAGCCGAGCAGCTTCATGAAATGGAGCTGGCCGGGATTGATGTGCTCGACGAACAGTTCGTTCATCCGCTTGATGTCGAGCGCCTTGGCGTCTTCGACCGTCAGAAGATCAGGCTTTGCCGTCTTGGTGGCGCGCGCCGGGGCGTCGGACAGCTTCATCACACTGCTCATGGGCGTTCTCCTCACGCGGCCTTGGACTGGGGTGCGGATGCCGGCTCGGCGCCGGCGAGCTTCTTGCGATATTCGGTGTAGGCGGCGACGAGCATGTCCTCGTCGCGATATTGCGGGATCCAGCTCAGTTCACGTTCGCCCTTGGAGACGTCGAGAATGCACATCTCATCGGCGATCAGGTACTGCTCGGGGTCCATGATCGGCATGTTCATGAGATCGAGCAGATCAAGCGTGCGCTTGACCGCCCAACCCGGCGTCGGCACCAGCAACGACTTCGAGCCGGCGTGCTTGATCAGCTTGGTCAGCAGTTCGCGCGTCGTCGGGGGATTGAGCGAGCCGAGGTTGTAGACCTCGTTCGGCACACCGGCCGTGAACGCCGCGTGGGCGGCCGAGGCGCAATCGAAGACCGAGATGAACTGGTAGGGGTTCTTGCCCGAGCCGATCATCGGCACGGGCAGGTTGAGATCGATCAGCTTGAAGAGCTTTGCCAGGATCCCGAGACGCCCCGGGCCGATGATGAGGCGTGGACGAAAGAGGGAAATGTTCATGCCCTTTTCGCGCCAGTCGGCAGCCAGCAGCTCGGTCTTGTATTTGGAGAGCCCATATTCGCCGAGCGGGGCGCAGGGATGGTCCTCTTTCTGCGGCCAAGTATAGGTGTGGCCATAGACCATGTCGGTGGTGAAGTGGACGAGGCGATTGGCGCCGGCCTTGTCCATGGCGCGAATGATATTTTCCGTGCCGTAGTAATTCACCGGGAAGAAGAAATCGTGCCGCTTGGCCCGCACCTGGATGGGCGAGAGCATTTTGGCCGACAGATTATAGACCATGTCATCGGGCTTGATGCCGAGGTCGCGCACGGAGATCTCGCTCGTCACATCGGTCTTGACGAACTGGACGTCGCGATAGTGCGGCAGGTCCGACTTGACGATGTCGGCGACGATGACCTCGTGACCGTCCTTGAGAAGGCGCGGGGCCAGGTGTCTTCCGACAAAGCCATCACCACCGAAAATAATATGTCTCATCTGTCGTCCCG
>NZ_JAFKHD010000364.1:0-3214 GCF_017307565.1 Devosia sp. | reverse complement strand
CAGGTTCTGGCCTGGTCGTAGCTGGCGACCGTTTCGGTCGCGTCCGCGTGCTTCGTACCGCCCTGGGCGATCAGCACCGTGCCCACGCAGATCAGCGCGATGCCGGCGATCTTGAGGGCGCCGAGGTCTTCCTTGAACACCAGCCAGGCGAAGATCGCGACGGCGACATAGGCGAGGCTCAGGAAGGGGTAGGCGAAGGAGATGTCGACCTTGGAGAGCACATAGAGGTGCGAGGCCATGGAGACGACGAAGGTCACAAGCCCGGCAAACACCCAGGGATTGAAGACAATCTGGAAGATCCGCAGGATCGCCGTATCGGCCGTAAAGCTGATCGATCCCATCGAGCTCATGCCGGCCTTGAGCATCAGCTGGGCGGCCGCATTGGTGAAAACGGTGAAGAGGATGAAGGGCAAGTAGTTCATGAAGTCCTCTATTCGGCGGCCAGCGCCGGCGCGTGTGCAGAAGGGCTGAGCGCGGTGCGCTGCCAGAAATCGGAAGAAAAGCGTGGGTCGCGATAGCGCTCGAGCCGGCTCCATTCGGGAAAGCCTGCCGCAAAGGTCGCCGCGCTCATGCGCTGGTCCTTGTAGGGATTGACCCTTCCGCCGGCATTGACGGTCAGGCGGTCGAGGACTTCGAGCAGCTTTAGCGTCGAAGCTCCGCGGTTGGAAAAATCCATGGTCAGCGTGTAGCCCGGCTTTGGGAAGGACAGAAGACCCGGGGAAGCCACGGCGCCGAAGCGTTTGAGGACGGTCAGGAATGAAGCCTGGCCAGCATCCCGGCTGGCCTTGAGCAGGGCTGGAATCACCCGGTCGGCGGCGTCGAACGGAATGATGCTCTGGTGCTGGTGAAGGCCCTTTGGGCCATAGAGGCGGTTCCAGTTGCCGACGGCATCGAGCGGGTAAAAGAAGCTGCCATAGGAGGAAAGGTGGGCTTTGGTCTTCCGGGCCTTTGCGTGAAAATAAGCCACGTTGAAGAGCTTCAGGCTCAGCCCGTTCAGCATCGAGAATGGCATCTCGAAGGGCACGCCGAGGCGCGTCGCCTTTACCTGAGGAGTGAAATTGCCGTTCCGGGCGTGGTTCCCGGTCAGGAGGACACCGCGATTGCTCGAGGCCAGCTGGTCGATCCAGGCAACGGCGTATTCGTTGGCAGCATCGGCCGCTTCGGCGAGGGCGAAATAGTCTTCGAGCCCGGCAAAGGGGGTTATGCGTTCTTCGACATCGAGCGAACCGACTCGCATGAGCCGAACGCTCGCGCTGAGGATCAGGCCGGTGAGGCCCATTCCGCCAATGGTTGCGGCGAAGAGGTCCGCGTTCTCGGTCGCCGAGCAGCGATATTCTGTGCCGTCCGAGCGCAGGAGGGTAAGGCTCACGACATGGCAGCCAAACGTGCCGCGCAGGTGATGGTTCTTGCCATGCACGTCATTGGCGATGGCGCCGCCCAGCGTGACGAAGCGGGTGCCGGGGGTCACGGGCAGGAAAAGGCCGTGCGGCGCGATATAGGCAATCAGTTCTTCGAGCGTTGCCCCGGCTTCGGCGCTAATGACGCCGGTCTCGGCGTCAAAGCCGGTGATGGCGTGGTGTGTCCGCATGGGTACCAGCACGCCGACCTCGTTGTGGCAGGTGTCACCGTAGGACTTGCCGTTGCCGAAGGCGAGCAGGCTCGGGCCCTCGGCCGTCGCGGCCCGCAGGCTTTCTACGGCGCTCTCCGGGGCCATCGTCTGGCGCGGGTGGCGATCGATGCGGCCAAAACTGTCGAGGTTGGCCATCATCAGATAAAATTCCCCGCGAGCATCAGCAGGCCGCCGAAGACGACGACGATCTGGCTGCGCCAGTCGGTGGCGATGAAAACCACCGGGTCATCATGCATCTCGCGCCGATAGGCGAGGATCCAGATGCGAATGACGATGTAGAGGACGATCGGCACCAGCGGCCAGATCAGCCAGGGGGATGAATAGTAGCCGATGATCTCCTGGCTCTGGATGTAGAGCGAGAGCACGAGCGTGGCGGTGAAGGCCGAGGCAATGCCGGCCTGGCCGACAATGGCCATGTCCTCGGGGCGATAGCCGCGGCCGGCAATGCGGTCCCGCTCGCTGACCTTGGAAGTCTGCAGCTCCACATAGCGTTTCACGAGCGCCAGCGAGAGGAAGAAGAACATCGAGAAAGCGATCAGCCAGAACGAGAGCGGCAGGTCGGCGGCCGCCTTGCCGGCGATGATCCGGAGGCTATAGAGGCCGGCGAGGCACAGCACGTCGATCAGCAGCATGCGCTTGACCGCGAGTGAATAGGCGGTGGTGGCGATGGCATAAAGGCCGATGACCAGGGCGAAGGCGGGCGGCAGGAAGAAACACATCGCCACTGCAATCGTCATCAGCCCGCCGGACATTGCGAGCCCAAAGGGAATGGACAGCGTGCCATTGGCAAAGGGGCGATTGCGCTTCTTGACGTGCTGGCGATCGAGCGGCAGATCGATGATGTCGTTGATAATGTAGATGGCCGATGCGGCGGCGCAGAAGGCGACGAAGGCGCCCAAGGAGGGCAGCAGGACGTCCGGATTGGCGATCTCATGGGCGAGAATTGCCGGGGTAAAGACCAGCAGGTTCTTCAGCCACTGATGCACGCGCAGCATCTTGAGATAGCTTTTCAAGTCGGGGCGGGTGCGCTCGAAGTGGCGGGACTTGGTGCTCTGCTGATAGCGCAATGCGGTGCGGTCCGGGGCGACGACGATGGCGGCGCGCGCCGTCTCGAAGACCGGAATGTCGGCGCGATCATTGCCGGCATAGTCAAAGCCGCGCTCGCCGAACTGTTCGACAAGCAGCGCTGCCTTGCGATGGGCCGCCAGGTTGATCTCGGCGTTCGAGGAATGGACGGCGCTAAAAATGCCCAGATGCTCGGCGACGGCACGGGCGAAGGGCTCGGCCGCCGCCGTTACCAGAACGAGTTCTCGGCCACTGGCCTTCTCGGCATTGAGAAAAGCCAGAAAATCTTCGCGATAGGGCAGGATCGAAGCATCGAACTCGATACGGTTTGCGATCTCTGCCTTAAGCCGCGCTTTGCCGCTCATGAGCCAGACCGGCAGCAGGAACAGGAAGAGCGGGTTCTTCTTGAGCAGCTGGAAAACGCCTTCCCAGAGCAGATCGGTGGCCACCAGCGTGCCATCAAGATCCACTGCCAAGGGCATATCCACGCTGTTCTGTACCCGCACGTTCATTTTGCAC
>NZ_JAFKHD010000384.1 GCF_017307565.1 Devosia sp. | reverse complement strand
TCATCCGGCTCCCAGGTGTCTTCGCGGCCACCGGCAAAACCAAATGTGCGGAAGCCCATGGTTTCGAGCGCGACGTTACCGGCGAGAATCATCAGGTCGGCCCAGGAAATGCTCTGGCCGTACTTCTGCTTGATCGGCCACAGGAGGCGACGCGACTTGTCGATGTTGACGTTATCGGGCCAGCTGTTGAGCGGAGCAAAACGCTGCTGGCCACGGCCGCCGCCGCCGCGGCCATCGCTCAGGCGATAGGTGCCGGCTGCGTGCCAGGCCATGCGGACCATCTGCGGACCGTAGTGACCAAAGTCGGCCGGCCACCAGTCCTGCGAGTCGGTCATAAGCTTGCGCAGGTCATTCTTGAGCGCGGCATAGTCGAGCTTCTTGAAGGCTTCGCGATAATTGAAGCCAGAATCGAGCGGGTTGGACTTGGCCGAATGCTGGCTCAGCAGGTCCGTGCGCAGCTGATTGGGCCACCAGTCGCGGTTGGCGCGCGGCTTGGCGCCGCCATGATCCACCGGGCACTTGCCGGCGGGGGCCTCGCCGTGGGGGGAACTCGTCTTGTCAGTCATATAGGGCTCCTTTGCTGCTAGGCCGCGTTATAGGCAGGTGACAATCATTAGGCCAATCGATAATTCTTTCTCCACTGATAGGACAAAGTTATCGTGACAGTGACCCTCAAACAGATGCGCTATGCCCTCGCCGTGGCGCGAACCGGCCATTTCGGCCAGGCAGCCAGCGAATGTTCGGTTTCCCAGCCTGCACTGTCCCAGCAAATCCTGGCGCTTGAGACGCTGTGCGGTACGCCGCTCTTTGACCGGCTAAAAACGGGCGTTCGCCTGACCCCGTTCGGTCGCGACTTTGTGGAACTGGCACGGCCCGCGGTCGCTGCCGCCGAAGCGCTGGATGATTTCGCGCTGCGCAGCACCGGAAAAACGAACCGGCCCATCCGCTTCGGCCTGATCCCAACTGTGGCGCCCTATCTGCTTCCGGAAATCTTCCCGCTGCTGACGCGCCGCCTGCCTACGCTGAAATTCACCATCAGCGAGAGCCGCACAGAAGCCATGCTGGAGAGCCTGTCCAACGGCAATCTCGACATCGCGCTCATCGCCTCCATGCCGCCGCCCGGTGGTCCCAAGCTCGTCGTATCACCGCTCTTTGAAGATCCCTTCGTCCTGGCCACCCCGAGCAGCGAAGTCACCGCCGAGCCGGTTTCGCTCGCAGCGCTCGAACCCGAGCGCATCCTGCTGCTCGACGAGGGCCATTGTTTTCGCGATCAGACCATTTCCGCCTGCCGGCTGGAGGGAGACCGGTCGACCCGCACCTTCGCCGCGACCTCCCTCTCCACCATCGTTGAATTTGTTGCCAATGGTCAGGGCGTGACCCTCCTGCCCCAGATTGCCCTGCGCAAGGAAGCCAACGACCCGCGCATCGCCGTGCATAGGCTCGATGACCCGCAGGCTGGCCGCCATCTCGCGCTCGTCTGGCGCGAGGCCAGCCCGCTGGGGCAGACCTACGAAGAAATCGCCCGGGTGATCCGTGGCACACGTACCGAGGCCCCTGTTCAGCCCCCTGCTTCCGCAATATGACTTTGGGAGATCATGGCGTTTTGCCGGAGTTCGTTGCAGATGGCGCGCGCCAGATCGACAT
>NZ_JAFKHD010000363.1 GCF_017307565.1 Devosia sp. | reverse complement strand
AGTCCTGGGGCGAACCGATGGCGCGCGCCGCCAAGGCCATGGCGCGGCTGGCCCGCGACTTTGCCCATGTGCAGTTCCTGCTGCCCGCCCATCTCAATCCGGCGGTGCGCGAAATCCTGCTGCCGGAATTGCAGCACCTGCCCAATGTGCTGATCACCGAGCCGCTCGGCTACAGCGACTTCGTGGGGGCCATGCAGGCCTCGACCATCGTTCTTACCGATAGCGGGGGGGTGCAGGAGGAGGCGCCGAGCCTTGGCAAGCCGGTGCTCGTCATGCGCGAAACCACCGAGCGCCCCGAGGCGGTGAAATCAGGCACCGTCAAGCTCGTGGGCACCGATGAAGACCTGATCGTGCGGGAAGTGACAAAGCTGCTGACGGATCGGGCGGCCTATGACGCCATGGCTATGGCCGTGAACCCCTACGGGGATGGCCAGGCGTCGGATCGTTGCGTCCAGTCCATCGAGCATTTCTTCGGGCATTCGAGCCGGCCGGTGGATTTTGCGCCCGGCTCGAGCCGTGTTCAGGCCCAGGCGCCGCGGGTGTCGTAAACCACCTTGCCGTTCTGGCGGGTGTGGCGCAGGGCCTTGAAGGCTTCATGCTCGACCAGCAACACGATGATGTCAGCGACATCCACAGCCTCGCCGGCATTGACGAGGCGAAGGTTGGCGTTGCTGCGCAGCGTATCGGGCAGTTCGTCGACATAGGGGTCGGCGACCATCACTTCGACATCAGGCAGACCCTTGGCGATCAGGCTCACCACCTCGATCGCCGGGCTTTCGCGCACATCGTCCACATTGGCCTTGAAGGTCAGCCCCAGGCACGCGATCGAGGGAGAAACGAAGCGCCCGGCCTTGGCGATGACCTGTTCGGCGACGTGGTGGGGCTTGTTATCGTTCACTTCGCGAGCGGTGCGGATGAGCTTGGCGAGATCAGGTGCCGCCGCGACGATGAACCAGGGATCCACCGGAATGCAGTGGCCGCCGACGCCGGGGCCGGGCGAGAGCACATTGACGCGCGGATGCTGGTTAGCGAGGCGAATGACCTCCCACACATCGAGCCGAAGGGACTCGGTGATCAGCGAAAGCTCATTGGCAAAGGCGATATTGACGTCGCGATAGGCGTTTTCGACGAGCTTGGCCATTTCGGCGCTGGCGGCATCGGTCAGCAGGATTTCGCCCTGCGAGAAGACGCGATAGATGCTGGCGGCCTTGATCGCGCAGGCGGTGGTGAGCCCCCCGACGACGCGGTTGTTGGTGATCATTTCGATCATGATGCGGCCCGGCAGCACCCGCTCGGGGCAGTGGGCGACATAGATGTCGGCGCTGGCGCCCACGACATGGGGCATCTTGAGATCGGGCCGGATGGCGCCGATCCAGCGGCTGACCTTGTCGGTGGTTCCGGGAGGGCTGGTCGATTCCAGCACCACGATATTGCCCGGCCGCAGCTTGCGCGCCACTTCCTCGGCCGCGGCCTGCACATAGGAGAGGTCGGCCGTGTGGTCGGCGTTGAATGGGGTGGGCACCGCGATGATGAAGGCATCGGCCTCCGGCATTTCGCGGGACATCGACAGGCGCCCCATGGCCACGGCGCCGCTGACGGCCACCGCGAGGTCTGGCTCGATGAAAGGCGTTTCGCCATTCGATATGGCTTCGACAATCCTGGGATTGACGTCGACGCCGGCTACCTGCACGCCGCGTGTGGCCAGCACCGTCGCTGTCGGCAGGCCGATATAACCCATGCCGACCACGGCCAGCTTGCCGCTGAAGACTTCGTTCAACATCGTTGGATTCCTGTAGTTCAGAGCGTGGAGGAAGAGGTGGGCTTGAAGGCCGGCGAGGGGTGCACTGCCTCGGTCACCGTCAGGGCGATGAAGGCGCTATTGGTGACCAGGTAGCGCTTCCACATGCGGCCGGGCTCCTGCAGCAGCCGATAGGCCCATTCGAGCCCGAGGCGTTGCCAGGTGCGCGGGGCACGTTTGGTGATGCCGGCTAAAACGTCGAAGGAACCGCCGACCCCGTGAAGGATCGGAACGCCGAGTTCGTGCCGGAAGCGATTGAGGAAGATTTCCTTCTTGGGCGAAGCCATACCCAGGAACAGCATGTCGGCCTTGGCGGTCTTGATATCGCGCGCGATATCCTCCGCCTCGGCCGCATCGAAATAGCCATGGTGGCTGCCGGCGAGGCGCAGGCCCGGCCAGCGCTGGGCGATCTTGCGCTCCAGCGCGGCCAGCACGTCGGGGCGGGCGCCCAGAAGATAGACCGAGCGATTGTCCCGATGGGCCAGCGCGAGCAGTTCCTCAAAGAGGTCTATCCCGGCCACACGCTCGGGCAGGGGGCGGCCGAGCAGGCGGCTGGCCCAGACCACGGCCTGGCCATCGGCCAGCAGCATGTTGCAATCGAGCAGGGCATCGCGGAGCATCGGGTCATGCCGCAGCGTGACAATCTTGGCGGCGTTCAGCACGCCGACCAGCACCGGCTCACGGGTTTCCAGCGCCTCGCGGCAACGATCGACCGCTTCGTCCATGCGCAGGCCATCGACGTTGAGCCCGAATAGCAGCCTGGGCTCAGGCGGCAGGTCTTGCGCCTTCGTCGACCGAGAAAGACCGTCCCACACAAGTGCCATCAAAGCCTCCAGGGTCCACGAGGGAGGCTGCGAGGCTAGGAGGCGGGCATTGGGGCAACAATCAATCGAACAGGATGGGGTCCTGAACACTAGTGATGTAATTGTCGTCGCGCCTGGCGGGCCGATGATTATCTTTATGTAGGGACTAAGCAGATCGGCTTCGGTTTAGCCTTAACTTGCTAGTTCACACCTTTTCCCCGTCGGCGTTTTCTACCGGGCAATGCTCCCGGGGGGATACTGTGACGCTCCATCAATTTCCACTGCCGGCAGCGCCGAGTGATCGGACCCGGTCCCTTGCGGTCGTCATCGTCACCTATAATAGCGGCGACGCGATCGGCGGTTTGCTCGATACCCTGGCCGATGGCCTCGAAGGCGTCGGAAACGTCGATGTCGTGATTGCCGACAATGCCTCAGCCGACAGGAGCGTCGCCATCGCCAAGGCGCATCCGGCGCGACCCCGCGTTGTGCAAACCGGCTGGAACGGTGGCTATGCCGCCGGGATCAATGCCGCGCTCGCCACGGTGTCTCGCTATGCCGACGTGCTGATCCTCAATCCAGACATTCGTCTCTCGCGCGGTTCGGTGGCGCGGCTCGTCGCCCGGTTGCGCCATGCCCATATCGGGGTCGTGGTGCCGCGCATTCTCCATGAAGACGGCACGCTGGTGCATTCGCTGCGCCGCGAACCATCGCTGCGGACCGCCTGGGCCGATGCCGTGCTCGGCGCCAAGCTTGGCGCGCGCCTTGATCGTGGCGAATGCATCTGCGATCCCCAGTTCTATGAAGCACCAGGCTTTTTCGACTGGGCGAGCGGGGCGGCGCTCGCCGTGTCGGCCGAGGCGCGCATCCGCGTCGGAGCTTGGGATGAGAGCTTCTTTCTTTATAGCGAAGAGGTGGACTATCAGCGCCGCGTCCGCGAGGCCGGCTATTTCATCGCCTATGCGCCCGATACCGACATCGTCCATATCGGCGGCGACTATCAGCGCAATGCCAAGCTCTATGCAATCCTGACCGGCAACCGCATCCGCGACTATGGCCGCCACCATGCCAGGTTCGCCACGGCCATGTTCCGTCTTGCGGTGCTGACCGGGGAATTGCTGCGTAGCCTGGGTGGTTCGCGCGTGCACTGGGCCGGCGTCAAGGCCGCCCTGAGCCGACCGCCCGAGCACAGCATGCGGCGGCCGTCACTCGGCAAGGTGGTTGGCGCATGACCCCAACCGTCTCGGTGATCCTGCCCTGCTACAACAGGCAGGATACGATCAGAGCCTCGATCAACAGCGTTTTGACGCAGTCGTTCGCCGACTTCGAGCTGATCGTCGTGGACGATGGTTCCAAGCAGGACATCAAGTCCGTGCTTGATACGATCACTGATCCGCGGCTGCGCTACATTCGCCGGGCCCGCAATGGCGGCGCCGCCGCTGCCCGCAATACGGGCGTCGCCGCGGCAAAGGGCCAGTTCATCGCCTTTCAGGACAGCGACGATCTGTGGTTGCCGGGTAAGCTCGAACGGCAACTGGCGCTCTTTGCGCAATTGCCTGCCGATATCGGCGTCGTCACCAGCCATCGCATCATCTATGGCCGCGATGCTCAGTTCCGCGTCGGCTCCGAGCGGGTCTGCGTCGCGCCATCGCTGGCGACCTGGCCGCGTGGTCAGGATCAGGTGGGTGCCATGCTCCTCGCCAATCGCCTGAGCCTGCCCTGTTCGCTGTTCCGGCGCGACGTGCTGCCCGGTCCCGATTGGTTCGATACCTGCGCCCGGGCCAATGAGGACTGGGAATTTGCCGTGCGGATCAGCCAGTTCACCCGCATTCACGAGGACGACCGCCCGGTTATGCTGAGCTACATCTCGGCCGACAGCATTTCGGGCAATCGCCGCAAGCAGAGCATGGGCACGGTCCGCATCCTGCGCAAAAACCGGGCGCTGCTGGAGAACTATCCCCGGCAGCACGCCGCCATCATGCTCGACATTTCCCGAACACTGGCCGCGACCGGCAAGCCGCGTCAGGCCCGCAAGTTCCTCCTCCAGAGCCTTTCCATTCATCCCTCGGCAAGCCTGCTTTTGGCCGAAAGCCTACTGCGGCGAGCCGGCCGCATTATCAAGAATGGCGTGGACCTGAAACCCCAGGCCAAGGCGCTGGTGGGGCGAATGGCGCTTTACGCCCATCGCAACCCCAAGCTCGTGCCACCTGCGATGCGCCGGCTGGGCCGCGCCATGCTCGGAAAATCCTTGCCCGAGGAGGTCGCCGTGGAGGGCTGGACCAAGCCACTCGTCGGCTCTGCCCCTCTCACCACTGCTCCGCAGGCCGTCGCCGCGACGCCGCGCCCGGCCCCGATGCCGCAGGCCGCCAATGACCGGGCGCCGCTGCGCTGCCTCATCGTCACCGGTGTGCTCGATGTCGGCGGCACCGACGAGGTTGCCGCGTTCCTCGCGCGTCGCCTCCCCGAACAGGGTTTTGAGACGCGCGTGGCCCATACCGGCAGCTCAGTCGGCGGGGGTGCCGGCGGGCGCTTGCCGTCGCTCCTCCGGCAGCAGGGGATTTCGGTTCACGACGTCGACCCCGATGGCGCCGCGGCCCTCGTTTCAAGCTGGCGGCCGCATGTCATCAGCGCTCATTGCCCGCCACTCTGGTGGCTCGATATCGCCGACAAGGCTCGCGTACCCTTCGTCGAAACGCTGCATGGCATGCACGATCTCTTCGATACCGACTGGAGCGAGGAGGCGCGCCGGGCCCGCCGCAAGAGCAAGCTGATCGCGGTCAGCGAGCTGGTGCGCCAGCAATATCTGCGCTGTAATCGCGGCTTCGATCCCGCCCGCATCGTCACCGTGCCCAATAGCGTCGACCCCGACCGGGTTGCCCCTGTCGATCGGCAAGCAGCGCGAGCCTGGCTGGGCCTTAAGGATGAATTCCTCTTCGTGTCCTTCGCCCGCCATGCTCTGCAAAAGAACGGCTATGCGCTGATCGAGAGTTTTGCCGATGTCGCCGCCGCGCATCCCGATGCCCACCTGCTGATCGCCGGGCGCCCGGACAACCGGCTGCACATGAACCAGCTCCTGCAGCTGCGCGCGCGCCTCGATTGCCGCGACCGCATTCACCTGCGCGATCACGCGCCGTGGTCCGGGGCGCTGCTCGCCGCAGCCGATGCCTTTGTGATGAATTCCTATTTCGAAGGCTGGTCGCTCGCGACCATGGAGGCGCTGGCCGCCGGCCTGCCGGTCATCTCCAGCGACGTCGGCGGCGCCCGCGAGCAGATCGGCGACGATGGCAGCCGCGGCGTCGTGGTGCCCAATCCGCTGGGCGATCCGCTCGCCGTCAATTGGCAGACGCTGGGCGAGACGCTCTATAGCCCGCAGGTCAATCGCGCCGCGCTCGTCGCCGCCATGAATGAAGTTGTTGCGGCACGGCAGGCGTGGAGCGCCCGACGCGAAAGCCTGCGCGCGGAATCGCTCGCCCGGTTCCGTCCGGAACACGCCCTTGGCGGCCACGCGCAGGCCCTGCGGGCCAGCGCAACGTCCCAACCGGAACTGACGGAGGCATCATGACCATTGCCAGCACGGGGCAGCGCGGCCTGCCCTCGGTCTTCGTGGTGGTGCCTTGCTACAATTATGGACGCTTTCTCGAAGCCTGTGTGCGCAGCGTGCTGTCGCAGGAGGGTGTAGAGCCGCGCGTTCTCGTCATCGACGATGCCTCCAAGGACAATACGGCCGATATCGGCGAGCGGCTGGCGCGCGAGGATCACCGCGTGCAGTTCATCCGCCACGTCAAAAATGCCGGCCATATTGCGACCTTCAACCAGGGCATCGACCAGGCCACGGGCGACTATTTCCTGCTTCTCTCGGCCGATGATTACCTGCTGCCCGGCGCGCTTGGCCGCGCTGCTGCCGTCATGGAAAAACACCCCGAAGTGGGCTTTACCTTCGGGCCCGCCCGGGTCGAAGGGCAGGCGGCCGCCGGCGCATTGGCGCCGCCCGCCGAGGGTTACCTCGGGGCCGCGCGCGTTCTGTCCGGGCTCGAATTCGTCCGCCTGTCGGGCCCGCGCAACATCGTCCTGACGCCGACCGTGGTGATCCGCCGGGCGCTGCAACAAAAGGTCGGCGGCTATCTCGGCACCTTGCCCCACAGCGGCGACATGGAAATGTGGCTCCGCCTCGCGGGCGAGGGATCGGTTGGCTATATCGACGTCGACCAGGCGGTCTACCGGCGCCACGAAAACAATATGTCGATCGCTTACGACGGCATGGCCGACCTCCTGGCCCGGGAAAAGGCGTTCCGGGCGTTCTTTGTGGAGGCGGCGCCCAAGCTCGATCCATCGAGGCGCATCGAGCAGGAATGCCTCCATGGCCTTGCCGCAGAAGCTTTCCGCCACGCCAGCATGGCGCTCAATCGCCGCGATCCGGTCGCGGCCGCTCAGTTCAAGCGCTATGGCCTGTCGCTATCGCCGACGGCGCGCTTCTCGCTCAACTGGCTCAAGCTCGGGATCAAGCAGGCGCTGTGGGCGCCGATGCTGCGCCGCTCCGGCGCGTAGGCGGGCCGGCTTTGGCTGCGCTTCGGGCACGTCGCGCAGCCACATGCCGGCGCCTACCATCAGCAGGAAAAACACGTAGGTGCCGTTCCAGAAATGCACCATCCAGCCCGTCAGGAAAAACGACGCCATGGCCATGAGATAGGCCGCGCGGTAGTCGTAATGCACCGGCGTAAGGTGGCGCGTCGCGCCCACCGTCGCGCAAGCGGCAAGGAAGAAAGCAACCATCAGCAGCCCACCCGGCAGGCCATAGGTAATGGCATTGTAGAGCCAGAACATGTCGATGCTGGGCGCCATCCACGACGGATGGTCCCACCGCCCCATGCCGACGCCGAACCAGGGGTGATTGGCAACCGACTGCGAGCCATAGGTCCAGATGACGATGCGGAAGAAGGCCGAGTCCGGATCGAAGGCGAAGGACAGGAGAATATTGGGCAGGGGGCGCTTGGCGAAGAGTTCCACGGCCACCACGAAGAGCCCGATCAGCGACAGCAACAGCGCCCAGCGGGCGCGCAGCCAGCCCAGGGCCCGATTCCACGTCATCAGCGCCAGTTGCATCACCAGCCCGCTGAGCGGACCCGATGACAACGACAAGGCCGCGGTGACAAACACGACCCCGCTCGCCATCCAGCGCCGGGTGAAGGAGAGCCGGCGGCCGACCACCATATTGGTCAGGGCAAAGACGCTGCCGAGACAGACACCCATCAGGATCGGGTGCTCGAAAAACAGCTGCACGCGACGCAGGCCCCAGCGCGGATCCTTGTCGGTCACGCCGATAGAGGAGCCGATATGCGAGGCGATCTCCAGATAGAGGTTGTGGCCCGACGTGGCCTCGTAGATCGCAAAGGGCAGCAGGGCGGCCACGATCCAGGTTAGCACCTTGGCGAAGGCATAGAAGTCGTCGGCATTGCGAATGCAGCAGCGCGCCAGAAAATAGGGCGTGAGGGTTTCGAGCACCTGGATGCCGCCCGTCTGGATGCCTTCAAGGCCGTGGATGACGACGAGGCTGATCACCGTCCAGATGGCGAACAGGACAAGCAGGATATCGGGCAGCCGGACGCGGCCGGCGCGCCCCTGCAACAGCCAGGTTACGCAGGGGATGAACAGTACCAGGAGTGCAAGCCGGTATGGCGTCAACCGCACCGGCCCTACAAACACCGCGAGCGGTATGAGCCAGGTCACCAGCAACAGCATCACCGCCCAGTGGAGGCGTGGCGCCGTTGGCTTTTGAGGGGTGAGTGCCATTCGCTGCACGCGCCCGCGTGGCGGCGGGCGGAGTACAGGCGGGGCAGGGGCGTCGCGACTGATGGCGGGAGCCGACATGGAACGGGTCTCGAAATGTCAGGCAGAGCCTAGTCGGTCCGAAAGAATGGGTCCGCCTGCTAGAAGGAGCTAGATTGAGGCCTTGGGCTAGTCCGCCGCACACGCCAGGCCGCCACTAATTCGATCGTGCTAAACAGTTCTGGCGATTACTGCTTTTCGGGCCTCGAAGTTCAGCTCGATCGAGTGCTCTCTTGTGCGCTTCGATACCCGGATTTCAGCAGGTCTCGGCTGCTTGCTCGGCCCGCATGCAACATTGGCTTACGCTCTGCAAAAACACGGGCCCTCATGGGTTAAGCCTCAATCCGTCCTAGTCCGTCTGCAATCTTTCGATTGATTTCGACTAGCCAGCCTCTGTGCAATCCTGACCTGAATCTGGAAGGGGGACGGCGTCATGAAATCGTATCGCAACACCGCACGCAGGCCTGACGCGCAGGTTCTGTCCGTCGCCGCCCCCGCCCGTGCGCCCAAGCACCGCAGTGCCACCAGGTCCGCCACCAATTTCAGTTTTCGCAGCGGCAAGACCACCGCCTGGCTCGCCCCGTCGCCTTCCGTTGCCGACCAGCTGATCGCGGCTAGCGCCGCCTGGACCGCGCGCTATGACGATCCCCAGCTCTATAGCGCCAACCGGCTGGCCAAGGTCGCTGCCTCGTTCAATGGCTTCGACCTGTCCTCGATGGCACAGTCTCTGTTGGTACCTTCGCCGTCCGGGCATGGCATTTCTGTGCCGCTTTCGCCGAGCGTTCCCACCTCGCCTGCTGGTCCGCTGCACGGTGTGCCAACCCAGATCTTGACCAACCCGTCCGCCCCTGCAGTTGCGCCCGACAAGGTCACCGAGCCGACGCACGAGACCACCACCGTCCTGCCGATTCCGGCTGCGGACCAGGGCACAAGCACCGTTTCCATTGTCGGGTCCAATGCCACGGCCGATTGGCGGGCCAGCTGGGCTGCGGCCGCGGCGACCACGCCCTGCGGCTCCTGCACCGGACGGGCCTGCACCATGTGTTCGGTGCGCACCGGCGGCCCCACAATGGCCAATGGCCGGCCGACCGGCTACGCCCAGCGCACTCTGCTGCTTTTCCAGCCCGAGGACAGCATTGGCGCCGCCGAAAAGCTCTCGGTGGCGCCCCAGAGTTTTGCCGTGCAATCGGAATTTGCGGCGCCGCAGTCGCTGACCGTGACCAATGCGATCGTGCTGGAAAACCTCAAGCAGGGCACGCCCGAAAGCGAGTGGATGATCGGGCTCAGCGATCCCACCATCGAAGGCTTTGCCGCGCAGTTCACGATCAACCACGGCAATACCGTCGACTTCAAGATCAACACCGACTCGCTCAACTACCGGATCGATATCTACCGGCTGGGCTATTATGGCGGCGATGGTGCCCGTAAGGTCGCCACAATCAACAAGAACCTGACCACGGCGCAGACCCAGCCGACCCCGCTGTTCGACCCGACCCGCCGGCTGGTTGACGCCGGCAATTGGTCCGTCACGGCCTCATGGGCCATTCCGCAGGATGCGGTTTCGGGCGTCTACTTCGCGCGCCTGACCCGGTTCGACGGCTCGGGCGGCGCCAGCGTCATTCCCTTCATCGTGCGCGATGACGAAGCGCCCAGCGACATAACCTTCCAGACCTCGGACACCACCTGGCAGGCCTATAACTGGTGGGGCGGCTACAATTTTTATGGCGGTGTGGATGTGGGCGGGCATGCCGGCCGCGCCAGTGCAGTGAGCTACAACCGGCCGATCACCACCCGTGATGGCGGTTTTGCCGCCGGGCCGCAGGATTTCGTCTTCGGCGTCGAATATCCGGCCATCCGCTTCCTCGAACAGAACGGCTATGACGTCAACTACATCTCGGGGATCGACACGGCCAGCAGCGCCGCCCAGCTCCTCAACAGCAAGATCTTCCTCTCCGTCGGACACGACGAATACTGGTCGGCCGAACAGCGGGCCAATGTCGAGGCCGCGCGCGATGCCGGCGTCAATCTCTCGTTCTGGAGCGGCAACGAGGTCTATTGGCAGACCCGCTGGGAAACCAGCATCGACGGCAGCGGTACGCCCTACAAGACCCTCGTCTCCTACAAGGAGCGCTGGGACAACGCCAATACCGACACTGCCGGCACCACCTCTACCTGGCGCGATCCGGTCTTCGGCTCGGGCATGCCGGAAAACGCGCTGACGGGCACGATCTTTACCGTCGACTCCTACCGGCTCGACGCCATCAATGTGCCCTACGACATGTCCGGCCTGCGCTTCTGGACCAATACCGCGGTCGCCGACCTGCAGCCGGGGCAGGTCTATACGCTGACCAAGAACCTTTTGGGGTACGAGTGGGATTCCGATCTCGATAACGGTTTCCGCCCGGCCGGCCTTGTGCCGCTGTCCTCAACCACCGTCGATGTCGCCACCAAGCTGCTCGACTATGGCAATGCGGTTGGCCCGGGCACGGCCTCGCACAGCCTGACGCTCTATCGCGCCCCCAGCGGCGCTCTCGTTTTCGGCGCCGGCACGGTCTATTGGGCCTGGGGCCTAGACAGTCACCACGACAACGAAGCCACCCCGGTCGACCGCAATGTGCAGCAGTCGATGATCAACCTCTTTGCCGAAATGGGTGTGCAGCCGGCAACGCTGATGCAGAGCCTGGCGGTGGCCTCGCAGAGCACCGACCGCACGGCGCCCACGACCACCATCACCTCGCCAACCACGACCGGCAGCCTCTCGGCCGCCCATACCTACACCATCACCGGCACGGCGGTGGATGCCGGGGGCGGGCGCATCGCGGTCGTGGAAGTCTCGGTCGATGGCGGCACCAGCTGGCGCCGGGCGACCGGCTACGACAACTGGACCTATAGCTGGACCCCGCTTGTCGGGGGCACCTACACCATCCTCTCGCGCGCGGTGGATGACAGCATCAATCTCGAAACTCCCAGCGCGGGCGTCACGGTCAACGTCGCCCAGGGCGGCGCGGGGACGATGTTCCTGCAAACCGATACGCCCAGCGTTCCCTTCAGTTCCGACAGCAATCCGGTAACCCTGGGGGTCACCTTCACCTCCACCCAGTCGGGCAGCATTGTGGGCCTGCGCTACTACAAGGGCGTGGGCAATGCCGGGGACCATATCGGCTCGCTCTGGACCTCCACCGGAACGCTCCTTGCCAGCGCCACCTTCAAGAACGAGTCCGTCAGTGGCTGGCAGACGGTGCTGTTCGACAATCCCATTTCGATCACGGCCGGCACGACCTATGTCGCGAGCTATTTTGGTACCCTCGGCTATGCCGTGACGACCAATTACTTTGCCACGCCGCATACGCGCGGTGCGCTCACGGCGACCAATGGCTCCTTCACCTACGGCAACCAGAACCTCTTCCCCTCGACCCAGTCCAACGGCAGCAATTACTGGGTGGATGTGGTGTTCAGCGGCGCCGAAACGCCCAATGCGCCACCCGTGGGGGCCAATGACAACAATTTCCTCGTCACGAGGAATACCCCGATCACCTTCACCTTCGCCCAGCTGCTGGCCAACGATACCGACCCCAACAATGACGTCCTGAGCATTATCGGTGCCGGCGCCGCATCGGGCGGCACGGTCGTGATGAACGCGCAGCAGCAGACGCTGACCTTCACGCCCAATGCGGGCTATCTCGGCCACGCCACCTTCGGCTATTCCATTTCCGACGGCCGCGGCGGCACGGGCTCGGCCTTCGTCAATATGGAGGTCGTCGCCTCCGTCACGACCAATTCGCTGTTCAACAACAGTGACACACCCAGCAACCTTGCCAGCAGCGACGCCTCGCGGGTCAATCTGGGCGTCCAGTTCGTCGCCTCGGCCTCCGGCACCATTACCGGTATGCGCTACTACAAGAGCGCCAGCGATACCGGCACCCATGTCGGCTCGCTCTGGAGCAGCACGGGCACTCTGCTCGCCAGCGCCACCTTTGCCAATGAAACCGCAAGCGGCTGGCAGACCGTCAGCTTCAACACCCCGGTGCAGATCACGGCTGGCACGACCTATGTCGCGAGCTATCTCAGCAATGGCCGCTATGCGTCGACGCCCAATTATTTCGTTACCGACAAGGTCAACGGCCTCCTGCGGGCGCCGGCAACCGGCAATGGCGTCTTCAGCTATGGCAATGTCAGCGCCATGCCGACGAGCAGCTTCAACAACACCAATTACTGGGTCGACGTGGTGATGAGTTCGGCCTCGACGACCAATCAGTCGCCGGTCGCCGCGAACGATACCGGCTATACGACCCAGCAGAATGTCGCCTTGCAGATCGCGGCCTCGGCGCTGCTGCTCAATGACAGCGATCCCGATGGCGATCCGCTCAGCATCACCGGCGTCAGCGGCGCTCTCAACGGCACGGTGGCCTTCAACGCCCAGACCAATATGGTCACCTTTACCCCCAATACCGGCTATTCCGGCGCCGCCAGCTTCATCTATGCCATCAGCGACGGCCGGGGCGGCACGGCTTCGGCCACTGCCTCGCTGACCGTGACGCCGGCCAGCTCCGGCACGACGCTCTTTGCCGCCAACGCCACCCCGGCCACCGTCAGCGTCAATGACGCCAATTCGGTCGAATTGGGCATGAAGTTCACGGTGGCGTCCAATGGCACGATCACCGGCATGCGCTTCTACAAGAGCGCACAGAATACCGGCACTCATACCGGTACGCTCTGGACCAGCACCGGTACCCAATTGGGCACGGTGACCTTCACCAATGAAAGCGCCAGCGGTTGGCAGTCGGCGACCTTCGCCAATCCGATCGCCGTCACCTCGGGCACGACCTATGTGGTCTCCTACCACGCGCCAAACGGCTACTATTCCGCCACCGGGGGCTATTTCGCCGCCGGGCCCACCACCAATGATGCGCTAACCGCCCCGCAAAGCGTCAATGGCAACGGTAACGGCGTTTTCGCCTATGGCGCGAGCACGCTGTTCCCGACCGGCTCCTACAACGCCACCAATTATTGGGTCGACGTCTACTACCAGGGATCCGCCAATGTCGCGCCGGTCGCCAATGCCGACTCCGGCTTTTCGGTCCAGCGCGATACCCCGCTCAAGATCGCCGCCTCGGCGCTGCTCGCCAACGACACTGACGCCAATGGCGACGCCCTGTCGGTCACCGGCGTCAGCGGGGCCAGCAATGGCGCCGTGGCCTATGACGCGGTCGCCAAGACCGTGACGTTCACGCCCAATGCCGGTTATACGGGCGCTGCGAGCTTCAACTATGCCATCTCCGATGGCAGGGGCGGCACGTCGTCGGCCAATGTCTCGCTGACGGTCACCGCGCCCGTCGCCAGCACCTCGCTCTTTTCGCCCACCTCCACCCCGGCGACGACTACGGTCAACGATCCGAACTCGGTCGAACTGGGCATGCGGTTCACCACCTCGCAGAACGGCACGATCACCGGCATCCGCTTCTACAAGGGGCCTCAGAATACCGGCACCCATACCGGGACCTTGTGGAGCTCAACCGGCGCTCAGCTGGGCACGGTGACGTTCCAGAACGAAACCGCGAGCGGCTGGCAGACGGCGACTTTTGCGACGCCGATCTCCGTCACGGCGGGCGCCAACTACGTCGTCTCCTACCACAGCAACGGCTACTACTCGGCCACGGCCAATGGTTTCGCCTCGCCTGTCACCTCGGGTCCGCTGACCGCACCGTCCAGCGGCTCGAGCGGTGGCAACGGGCTCTATGCCTATGGCGGGGCCAGTGCTTTCCCCACCAACAGCTACAACGCCACCAATTACCACGTCGACGTCATCTTCAACGCCTCGCTCGCCTCCTGAGGCGGCGCCAAAGAGAGTTAGTACCATGCAGGAAGTCTATGCCGACGCCATCGGGGAAATCACGGTCACTGGCACCATCGTGCGCATCGACCTGGTGAGCCTGTCGCCCACCATGCGCGATGACAACGGCCAGCACGTGCCCGAGCACAGGCAGCGGGTGGTCATGTCGCTTGAAGGTTTTGCCAATAGTTTTGACGTCCTGCAGAAAGCGATGAATGGGCTCATCGAGGCCGGCGCGATCCGGCGCAATGAGCCCGAGGATGTCGCTGCCGCCGCTGCCGCGCCCAAGCCGAACGGCAACGGCGCACGTCAAAATGGATCGCCGAACTTCCAATAACCGGCTCCGCCATGCGCGAAACAATCCATACTGGCCCCGACTGCCTCGCCGCCACCCTTCGTCATCATGGGCTGGATACGAGCGCGGATCGTCTTGTTGCCGAATATGCCATTGCCCGTGAGGGCGTTGGCTTCGAACTGATGTTGCGCATGGCGCGCGAGGCGGGCCTGCAGGCCCGTCGCACGCGCATCAAACCCAAGGCGATCGGCCGGCTCGGCACGGCCTATCCCGCCCTGGCGCGCCTGACGAATGGCAATTGGGTCAGCGTGCTGGGCGTCGAGCGCGACGAGCAGGGCGCCAGTATCGTTCGGCTCTATGACCCGCTGGCCGAGGGCTTCAGCACCATTGCGCTGCCGCTCGAACAGTTCGCCAAGCACTGGAAGGGCGAGCTGCTGCTGACCAAGCGCAGCTATCGCATAGCCGATCCCGAGCAGCCGTTCGGCTTCCGCTGGTTCATTCCCGAAATCCTGCAGCAGAAGCGCCTCTTCGCCGACGTTGCCGTCGCGGCATTGTTTCTCTACGCCCTCGGCCTTGCCACCCCGCTGTTCTTCCAGCTGGTGATCGACAAGGTGCTGGTGCACCAGAGTTATGCCACGCTCTATGTGCTGGCGGGCGGCGTCGCCGTGGCGCTGATCTTTGAGGCAGTGTTCGTGTTCCTGCGGCGATACCTGCTGATATACGCCACCAATCGCATCGATATCCGCGTGTCGACGCGGACTTTCAGGCATCTGCTCGACCTGCCGATCACCTTCTTCGAAAAGTCCTCGGCCGGCGTGCTGGTCAAGCACATGCAGCAATCCAGCCGCATCCGCGAATTCCTCACAGGCCGGCTGTTCCTGACGCTTCTCGACGCGCTTTCGCTTCTGGTTTTTGTGCCGGTGCTGCTGTTCTACAGCTGGACCCTGGCGCTGATCGTCCTCGGGTTCAGTGCGCTTATCGGCCTCGTCGTCGCAATGCTGGTCGTGCCGTTCCGCAAGCGGCTCGCGGCGCTCTATGCCGCCGAAGGCGCGCGGCAGGGCATACTGGTCGAGACTGTCCACGGCGTGCGGACGCTGAAATCGCTCGCCATGGAGCCGTTGCAGCGTCGCATCTGGGACGATCGTTCCGCCCAGACCATCAATACCCGCTTCAAGGTCGAGACGATTTCGGTCTCGGCGCAGGCGGTCACGGGCCTTCTCGAAAAGCTGATGAGCGTCGCCATTATCGGCTTCGGCGCCCTGCAGGTCTTCGATGGCGCCATGACCGTTGGCGCGCTGATTGCTTTCAACATGCTCGCCGGCCGCGTATCCGGGCCGCTGGTGCAGATCGTCACCATGGTCCACGAATACCAGGAAGTGGCTCTCTCGTTGCGCATGCTGGGCGAGGTGATGAATGAGAAGGTGGGGCGCTCGGGCCGGACCGAGGGCCTACGCCCAGATCTCGCCGGCGGCATCCAGTTCGAAAACATCAACTTCCGCTACCGGCAGGAAGATGCCTTCGCGCTCAATGACCTCTCTTTTGAAATCCCGGCCGGCAGCGTTTATGGCGTCGTCGGGCGGAGCGGCTCGGGCAAGAGCACGGTCACCCGGCTGATCCAGGGGCTTTATCCTGTG
>NZ_JAFKHD010000362.1 GCF_017307565.1 Devosia sp. | reverse complement strand
CATGTCTTGCTCCTCTTTTCCATTGGGTTTGTAACAGTGCGGCCCGAATGACAACCCATTCTCCGCGGGATGATGATTGCTGCTGGGGGATGAACCGCCCGGGCCGAGCCAGCGTTGAGGGGATCATGGGCTTCATCATCGACCGCAACCTCTACGTTCCTGAGATCGACGCCTGGATCGATCCGCCCGAGCCCAAGGCGCGGGCAATCATTACCCATGGCCATGCCGACCATGCGCGGTCGGGACATGGCGCCGTGCTGGCGACGCCTCATACGATCGAGATCATGAAGGTGCGCTACGGTGAGGATTGCGCCGGGCGCTTTCAGGCGCTGGATTTTCACGATCCGCTGCAAATGGAGGGGGCGACAGTCACCTTCTTTCCTGCGGGTCATATTCTGGGTTCGGCGCAGGTCCTTATAGAGGCGGAGGGGCAGCGAGCGGTTGTGACCGGTGACTACAAGCGGCTGCGGGACCGTACGGCGCAGCCCTATGAGCCGGTGGCATGTGACCTGCTGATTACCGAGGCGACGTTTGGACTGCCGGTGTTCCAGCACCCTGACCCCAAGGATGAAATTGCGCGGCTCTTGAAATCAGTCGCGGCGCAGCCGGAGCGAAGCCATCTCATCGGCTGCTATGCCTTAGGGAAGGCGCAGCGGGTGATTGCGCTTTTGCGCGATGCGGGATGGGACAGGCCGATTTATCTTCATGGTGCCATGATCAGGCTTTGCGAGCTCTATCAGTCGCTTGGCGTAGAACTTGGAGAATTACTGCCGGCGACAGGCATGCCGAAGGCAGAGATGATGGGGCAGATCGTCATCGCGCCACCTTCTTCCATTCGCGACCTCTGGAGCCGGCGTTTCCCTGATCCGGTCGTGTGTCAGGCGTCTGGCTGGATGAGCGTGAAACAGCGCGCAAGACAGGCGCTGGTAGAACTGCCGCTCGTGATTTCGGACCATTGCGACTGGGGCGAGCTCAATGTCTCGATCCTCGAAAGCGGCGCCGAGACCGTGTGGGTGACGCATGGGCGCGAGGATGCGCTGGTCTATTGGTGCAAGAAGCAGGGGCTCAATGCGGAACCACTGGCGCTGCCAGGGCTCGATGATGATGGCGGGGAGGGCGGAGAATGAAGCGCTTCGCCGATCTTCTGGAACTGCTTGCCCTGACGCCATCGCGCACGCGAAAGCTGGAGGCGCTGAAGCGGTATTTTGTCGAGGTGCCGGATCCGGATCGCGGCATCGCTCTGGCGGTGCTTACCGGCGAGATGGATATTCGCAATGTGAAGCCAGCGCTGTTGCGCGAGACGGTGCTGGCCGAGGTCGACGAAACGCTGTTCAGGCTAAGCTATGACTATGTCGGCGATCTCGGAGAGACCATTGCGCTGATCTGGCCGCACAGGGAAGAGGGGGAATTGCCGAGGCTTTCTTACCTCGTCGATCTGCTCAATCACACCAGCAAGGCGGAACTGCCCAGGGTGATTTCCAGGCTGTTGAGCCAGGCCGCCATTCACGAGCGCTGGGCACTGGTCAAACTGGCGACGGGGGCGCTGCGCGTCGGGGTTTCGGCAAGGTTGGCAAAGACTGCGCTGGCGGAAATGAGCGGGGTTGAGCTTCAGAACATCGAGGAGGTTTGGCATGGGCTGGAGCCGCCCTACGCCAATCTCTTTGCCTGGCTCGAAGGCAAGGCGAGGCGGCCCGATATCGACAATGCGGCGCGGTTTCATCCGCTGATGCTGTCCAACCCCATCGAGGACAAGGATTTCGAAAAGCTCGATCCCAAGGACTTTTCGGCCGAGTGGAAATGGGATGGTATTCGGGTTCAGATCGTCATGGGTCCGCAGGGCGTGTCGATGTTTTCGCGCACCGGCGACGAGATCAGCGGCTCGTTTCCCGATGTGGTCGATAAGGTCATGGGCCGCGCAGTGCTCGACGGCGAATTGCTCGTCGGGCACGATTTCGATGCCAGGAGTTTCAATGACCTGCAACAGCGGCTGAACCGCAAGGTGGCTCAGGCCAAGCAGATGCAGGAATTGCCGGCCTTTGTGCGGGTCTATGACATGCTCTTCGATGGCGATGAGGATATCCGGGAGTTGGGCTGGGAGGGACGGCGCGCGCGGCTGGAGGCGTGGTTTGCCAACAATCCGCAGACGCGGATGGACCTGTCCGAGGTGCTGCCGTTTGATAGCTGGGAAGATCTGGGGCGGCTGCGCCGGCAGGGTGCCGATGAACACGGCCATGAAGGGGTAATGATCAAGCTCAGGACTGCGCCCTATGTGCCGGGGCGACCAAAAGGGTTCTGGTTCAAGTGGAAGCGCGATCCCAATGTGGTGGATGCGGTGCTGATGTATGCGCAGCGCGGGCATGGCAAGCGCAGCTCTTATTATTCGGACTACACTTTTGGCGTCTGGAAGGGGAACGAGATCGTGCCGATCGGAAAAGCCTATTTCGGCTTTACCGATGAAGAGTTGAAGCAGCTCGACAAGTGGATCCGCGCCAACACGACGGCCAGCTTTGGGCCGGTGCGCGAGGTGAAGAAGGAGCTGGTTTTCGAGGTGGCGTTCGACTCGGCGCAAAAGAGTGGCCGGCACAAATCCGGCGTGGCGCTGCGATTTCCGCGCATAAGCAGGATCAGATGGGACAAGCCGGCGCAGGAGGCGGCGCGGCTTGAAGACATGGATGCGTTTGTGGGGACGACGTGAGGCGGGGCGAGGGAGGGCTGGCGACTGCCGTTACGCCACGGCGCGCCTTAGTCCGGAGGTTGGGAACTTGCGGCCGGCCTTGATCAGCTTGCTGTCGAGACCCAGCGTCTTGTCCCAGAGTGCAATAACGAGCGGGCTCGGGGCAACATTGGGAAAAGTCTTGAAAATGGTTTGGCCGGCTTTGTCGGCGGGCAGGTAGCGCGCGAGGATGCCCAGCGCGGTGGCGGCGCCTCTGGTGCTGCCTTGCAGGCAGTGGATCATCAGGCGTGCATCCTTGGGGAGACCGTCAACGAAAGTCATGATCTCGTCGATATGGGTGCGGGTTGGCGCGCCGGGGGCGGCGGGATCAGCAACATCCTCGAAGCGGGCATGGAGCTGCTTAGTCTGATCAAAGTCGGGCAGGCCGAGATAGCGGCTTTCCGGTCCATAGATAGAAATGATGTGGCTCGGGGCCCATTCGAGGCCATTGCGGCGCGCCTCGGTCTGGCTGCAGACCAGCATGGCGCAGGGCCAGCGATTGGGATGGCCGGTACCGTCTGTCAGGGACGCGAACAATTCTGACATGGCCTAACTCGCAGGGGAGACTCGATCTCGCGCAAGTTTGCGGATTTCTTGCAGTTCGGCAATCGTGGTTTGCAGGTCAGCCAATTGTTGTTCAAGCAATTCTAAACGCTCGTCCACTTTTTCGGCGAGCAAGTTTACCTGTTGGCCACGATCGGCGTCATAGAGCGCCAGATAGTCGGAAATGTCCCGCAGCGAAAAGCCGAGCCGCTTGCCACGCAGTATCAGGATCAGCCGGGCGCGGTCGCGGCGGCGGAAGACGCGGGTGGCGCCGAGGCGCTCTGGCGCAATCAGGCCCTTGCTCTCATAGAAGCGGATGGCCCGGGTCGAAATGCCGAACTCGCGGGCGAGATCGGCGATGGAATAGAGGTCCGGGGCCTCGATGTCGGGGGACGTCACTGCTTCCTGGCTTTCTGCTGGGCATATTCCTCGCGCAGCTCTTTCTTGCTGAGCTTGCCGATCAGCGTCTTGGGCAGCGCGTCCTTGAAGATGATTTCCTTGGGCATCTCGATCTTGTTGAGCTTTTCGCCCAGGAAATGCTTGAGGTCAGCCTCGCTGGCACTCTTGCCTTCGCGGAGTTTCACGTAAGCGACGGGGGCCTCGCCGCGATAGTCGTCGGGCACGCCGATGACGTTGGTTTCCTCGACGGCCTCATGGGTCATCAGCGCTTCCTCGATGGTGCGCGGATAGACGTTGAAGCCGGAACAGATGATGAGGTCCTTGATGCGGTCGACGAGGAAGACGTAGCCATCTTCATCGACATGGCCGACATCGCCCGTACGCAGCCAGCCGTCTTCAAAGGCTTCCGCCGTAGCTTCAGGATTGTTGTAGTAGCCTGGCATGACCTGGGCGCCCTTGACCTGCAACTCGCCGTTTTCGCCGATGCCGGCCTCTTTCTTGGTGTCGACATCGACAAAGCGAATATCGGTGCCGGGCAGGGGCAGGCCGATGGACATGGGCTTGGAGGCAACGCGCAGGGCGGCGCAACAGACGACGGGCGAGGCTTCGGTGAGGCCATACCCCTCGGCCAGGATGGCTTTCGACTTTTTACCAAAGGCGCTGCGGACTTCATCGGGCAGCGCCGCGCCGCCTGAAATGGCGACCTCGAGGCTCGCGAGATGTTCCGATGTGGCTGTGTCGGCGCGCGCAATGGCATTGAGCAGGGTCGGCACGGCGGGCAGCACATTGGCCTTGGTGCGCAGGAGCAAGTCCAGCAACGCCTTCAATTCGAAGCGCGGCAACATGACCACCTGGGTGCCATTGCAGAGCGGCACGTTCATGCAGACGGTCATAGCGAAGATGTGGAAGAAGGGCAGGACCGCGACGACCTTTGAGGGCGGATAGAAGAGCCCGCAGCCCCATTTGTCGATCTGGCTCATATTGGCCGCGATATTGGCGTGGGTCAGCAGGGCCCCCTTCGGGACGCCAGTGGTGCCGCCGGTATATTGCTGCACGGCTATATCGACCTTGGGGTCGATATGGATCGCGCTGGGCGTCGCATTGGCCGAGATCAGCACGTCGAACTTGCTGATATTGGCGGCGTGCACCGAGCGTGTGGGATTAAGCAGGTCCTTGCGCTTGAAGAGCGAGTAGAGAACCTTCTTCGCCAGCGGCAGCGCGTCGGGGAAATGGCAGACAACCAGCGATTTGACATGGCCGGCAGCGAGCAGCGCCTCGGCCTTCTCAAAAATCTGCTTGAGATCAAGCGTGATCAGAATGTCGGCGCCGGCATTCTTGGTGATGTGGCTGAGTTCGGGGACAGTATAGAGCGGGTTGCAATTGACCACCGTACCGCCGGCCCGGAGCACACCATAATAGGCAATGGGGTAGAAGGGGGTATTGGGCAGCATGAGCGCGACGCGGCTGCCCTTCTTCACGCCATATTGTGACTGAAGGGCGCCGGCAAAGGCGACGATTTTCTTGGCCAGTTCGCCGAAAGTGGTGGTGCCGCCGAGGAAATCGAGCGCGACAGCGGAGGGATTGCGGGCGCAGGCAGCCAGAACCTGTTCGTGTACCGGGGGCGTGTCGATATCGGTCTGCCACTCGATCCCTTCAGGATAGCTGGCGATCCAGGGACGGACGCGATCGGGCGAATGGGTGTCGGTCGACATGCCTTGCTTTCCTCCTTTTGGTGCTGGCCGCCGGGTTTTCCCGCTGCCGCTTGGCTTGTCTCGCCCAGCACTTGGAAGGAATTATTTCACGCCTTTACGTTAGCGTCAAACAACTGCCCAAGATTTGGTGCCGCTGTGGAGGAGATGACGCGGCACACAGAGACGGGGTTGTTGTAAGTGAACGCAAACGACGCTTGGTTGACGTTTACGTAAACCTTGTTAGAGTGCGGTCAACAAATGCTCCGCCATGGTCTAGGATGGCGTGAGGCATGAGGGCTGGTTCGCGGTGTCGCGAAAACCGGTCCGGCGGTTTGGCATGGCGGGCGACGCCTCCAATCTTGGTGTCGCGCCGTCCGAGGAGGACAGTGCAGTGACCCTATTGCTTTTCGTTGTCGCTATTGCGGTATTTGCAACGCTCGCCATGCGCGAAAGCCCGCTCTGGCAGTGGGGCATCGCGGCGGTCATTATCGGCCTCGTGTCGGGCGTCAATTTTGCCTCGAGCGGCGCGACCTATGGGCTGGGTTTCGGCAGCTGGGTGCTTATTGTAATCGGCATCATCTTGCTGGCGCTGAGCCTTGAGCCGCTGCGCAAGGCCGTGCTGATCACGCCGATCTTTGGGGCCGTGAAATCCATCCTGCCCAAAGTGAGTCGCACGGAGCAGGAAGCGCTCGATGCCGGTACGGTGGGTTGGGATGCGGAACTGTTTTCTGGCCGGCCTGACTGGGACAAGCTGACCAAAATCCGGCCGCTGACGCTGTCGGCGGAAGAGCAGGCCTTTCTCGACAACGAGACAGAAACCGCCTGCAAGATGATCGACGACTGGGATATTCGCCACAACCGCGCGGACCTGTCGCCCGAACTCTGGCAGTTCCTGCGCGACAAGGGCTTTCTGGGCATGCTCATCGGCAAGGAGCATGGTGGCCTTGGTTTCACCGCGCAGGCGCAGTCGATGATCGTGTCGAAGATCGCCAGCCGGTCGGTCGCAGCGGGCATTACCGTCATGGTGCCCAATTCGCTCGGGCCGGGTGAGCTGCTCGAAAAATACGGTACGCCGGCGCAGAAGGAAAAGTACCTGCATCGCCTCGCGACGGGTCAGGACATTCCCTGCTTTGCGCTGACGGGCGTGCATTCGGGTTCGGATGCCGGCGGCATGCGCGATATCGGCATTGTGCAGAAGGGCATGTGGAACGGGCAGGAAGTGCTCGGCGTCAAACTGACCTTCGACAAGCGCTATATTACGCTTGCGCCGATCGCGACGCTGGTGGGCCTCGCGTTCATTCTCAAGGACCCGGACAATCTGCTCGGCCGCGGTGAGGATATCGGTATTACGCTGGCGCTTATTCCGAGCGATCATCCGGGGCTTGATATCGGTCGTCGCCACTATCCTGCACGTCAGGCCTTCATGAATGGCCCGGTGCGCGGCAAGGAAATGTTCGTGCCGATCGATTATCTGATCGGCGGCACGGAATATGCCGGCCAGGGTTGGCGCATGCTGATGGAGTGCCTCGCGACGGGCCGTGCCATTTCGCTGCCGGCTATCGGTTCGATCTCGATCAAGGCAACGCTGCGCGCGACTTCGGCCTATGCCCGTGTGCGTCGGCAGTTTGGTATCCCGGTCGGGATCATGGAAGGCGTGGCCGAGCCGCTGGGCGAAATGGTCAAGCGCGCCTACAGTTTCGAGGCGGCGCGGCGCCTGACCGCGTCGATGGTCGATGAGGGCCAGCGTCCGGCTGTAATCGCGGGTCTGCTGAAATACACGACGACCGAAGCCATGCGCGATAGCATGGACGATGCTTTCGATATCCAGGGTGGCCGCGCCATTCAGGATGGCCCAGGCAATTACCTCTTTGGTGCCTATCAGGCGCTGCCGGTAGCGATCACCGTCGAAGGCGCAAATATCCTGACGCGTACGCTGATGACCTTTGCGCAGGGCGTTTTGCGCGCACATCCCTACCTGCTCAAGGAAGTCGATGCGGCCCAAAACAAGGATCGCAAGGCTGGTATTGATGCCTTCGACAAGGCCTTTGGCGGGCACACAGCCTTCATGCTGCGCAATATTGTGGCGAGCTTCCTCCATGGCCTCACCAATGGCGCTTTTGCCTCATCGCCCAATGATGGACCGATGGCGGGGTGGTATCGCAAACTCCATCGCTATTCGCAGGATTTTGCGCTGGTGGCCGATTGGACCACTGTGGTTCTGGGCGGGGCGTTGAAGCGCAAGCAGAAGCTTTCGGGCCGCATGGCTGACCTCTTGGGCGATCTCTATCTGATGTCGGCGACGCTGAAGCGTTTCGACGAGGAGGGGCGGATTGCCGAGGACAAGGAACTGGTTGAGGCCATCATGGCCGACCGGATCGCGTCCATCGAAAAGAGCTTTGGCGAAGTGTTCGACAACTTCCCCAATCCCTTCTTTGCCTGGACCATGCGGTTCCTCTGCTTCCCGCTGGGGCGACATGCCAAGCGCGCCAGCGACCGGGTCAATTATCGCTTCGTGCGGGCCGTGCTGAGGCCGGGGGCGTTCCGCGATCGCCTGACCACCGGCGTTTATGTCACGACGGACCCTAATGATGTCACAGGCGTTCTCGAAGATGCCTTCATCAAGGTGACGGAGGCCGAGGATATCGAGGCCCGGTTCATCAAGGCGTCGCGCCGCGGCGTGTTCGAACGGCGGCTCGATCGCGATGCCATTGTCGATGCGGTCAAGGCGGGGGTCATCAATGACAATGAAGCCGGCATCATGCGGGCGGCGGACGAAGCGACGGAACGGGCAGTGCATGTCGATGATTTCGACAAGGACGTGTTGAAGCATACCGAGTCGCGCGCGGCAGCCGAATAAGAAGCCGGCGGATCGACAGGGAACACCGAGGAGCAAGCATGATCGTCCCACAGGCAACCGAAACGAAGCACTGGAGCTTCCACACCGATATCGAGAATATCGGCTGGCTCACGATCAATTCCCCCGAAGGTTCGGTGAATACGCTGAGCCGTGAAGCCATCATGGAACTCGAAACGCTGGTGGCGCGGTTCGAGGACCTGGCTAACAGCAAAGAACTGGTTGGCGTGGTGCTGCTCTCGGGCAAGGAGAGCGGGTTCATTGCCGGGGCCGACGTGTCCGAATTCGACGCCATGAGCGATTTTTCGGTGCTGCCCGAGGCGCTGCGGCGGACGCATGCGCTGTTTTCGCGGATCGAGAACCTGAAGATTCCGGTGGTTGCCGGCATTCACGGGTTCTGCCTCGGCGGTGGGCTCGAACTGGCGCTCGCCTGCCACTATCGCATCGCGGTCAACGACGACAAAACCCGCATCGGTTTCCCCGAGGTCAATCTCGGGATTTTCCCGGGCTTTGGCGGGACGGGGCGTTCCATTCGTCAGGCTGGGCCGGTCGACGCCATGCAGATCATGCTCACCGGCAAGATGCTGAAGGCTGGCGCGGCGCGGGGGCTCAATCTTGTCGACAAGCTCGTCAGGCATCGCGACATGCTGCGCTGGGAAGGTCGCAAGGCCGTTTTGCAGAATCGCAAGTCTCAGCCGGCCGGTTTCGTGAAGCGCGCGATGGCCGGGCCGCTTCTGCGCGACTATGTCGCCAACAAGATGCGCGAAGAGGTCGGCAAGAAGGCAAACCGGGTCAATTACCCCGCGCCCTATGCGCTGATCGAGCTTTTTGAGCAGCACGGCAATGACTGGCAGGCCATGGTTCGCCACGAGGTTGATGCCTTCGTGCCGTTGATGGGTTCGCCGACGGCCACGAATTTGCGGCGCGTGTTCTTCATGTCCGAAGGGCTGAAGAAGCAGGGACTGAAGGGCGCGAAGTTTTCGCGGGTACATGTCATCGGCGCGGGCGTGATGGGTGGCGATATCGCCGCCTGGTGCGCCTATCGCGGCATGAGCGTCACGCTGCAGGACCTCGATATGGCGCGCATTCAGCCGGCGCTCGATCGGGCCAAGAAACTGTTCCAGAAGCGCTACAAGAAAAAGCGCGAAGTCGATGCCGCCATGCTGCGGCTGACCGCTGACCCACAGGGCAATGGCGTGCCGCGGGCCGATGTGATCATCGAGGCGGTGGTCGAAAAGCTCGAAGTGAAGCAGTCGATCTTTTCCGGCGTGGAAGGCAAACTCAAGCCGGGCGCGATCCTTGCGACCAACACGTCGTCCATCGAATTGGAGCGTATTGCAGAAGCGCTGAAGGAACCGGGACGTTTGATAGGCCTGCACTTCTTCAACCCGGTGGCGCAGCTGCCGCTGGTTGAGGTGATCAAATCTAAATTCAATTCCGATGAGGCGATCGGCAAGGGCGCGAGTTTTGCTCTAGCCATCGGCAAGTCGCCAGTGGTCGTGAAGTCTGCGCCGGGCTTCTTGGTCAATCGTGTGCTGATGCCCTACATGCTCGGCGCCGTTGAACGGGTCGAGCGAGGCGAGAGCAAGGAATTGCTTGATGCGGCGGCGATGGCCTTTGGCATGCCCATGGGGCCGATCGAACTGATGGATACGGTCGGGCTCGATGTCGGCAAGTCGGTGGCGACCGAACTGGGTCATTCGGTCCCGGATGACAGCAAGTTTGCCCGGTTGATCGCCGAGGGTAAGCTGGGCCGCAAGACAAATGAGGGTTTCTATAAGTGGGAGAACGGCAAGGCCGTGAAGGGATCGGTACCGCCCAACGGCGATCTCGTGGCCTTGGGTCGTGAGCTCGTAAAGCCGCTGGTCGACATGACCGAAGTGGTGGTGGGCGAGGGCGTCGTCGCCAATGCTGACCTTGCCGATATCGGCGTCATCATGGGCACGGGCTTTGCCCCATTCCTCGGCGGGCCGATGCGGGCTCGCGCCGATGGTCGTGCGTAAGGGGGGAAAGAAAATGACTGAACTCAAGCGCGTTGCCATTGTCGGTTCGGCCCGCATTCCCTTCGCCCGCGGTGGCACGGCCTATGCGGATGAAACCAATCTTTCCATGCTGGCGACGACCCTTGGCGGGCTCGCCGACAAGTACGGCCTCAAGGGCGAAAAGGTGGATGAGGTAGTTGCCGGTGCGGTGATCAACCATTCGCGTGATTTCAATATTGCTCGCGAAGCGTTGCTCGATGCGGGGCTGTCGCCGCGCACGCCGGGCACGACGCTGCAGATCGTTTGCGGCACGGGCCTGCAGGCGGCGCTGGCGCTGGCGGGCAAGATTGCCTCGGGGCAGATCGATAGCGGCATTGCTGCAGGCTCCGACACGGTGTCGGATAGTCCAATCGTCTTCGGGACGAAATTCCAGCATCGTCTGCTCGCGGCCAATGCTGCCAAGACTGGCGGCGAAAAATTCAAGACACTGACCAAGGGTTTTTCCTTTGGCGAGCTGACGCCGGTGGCACCCTCAGTCAACGAGCCGCGTACTGGCATGTCCATGGGTCAGCATTGCGAATTGATGGCCCGCGAATGGGGCATTTCGCGCCGGGCACAGGACGAGCTGGCGGTGGCCAGCCACCAGAATGCCGCCAAGGCCTATGACGAGGGTTTTCACGATGACCTTCTCGTCCAGTGCGCGGGTCTCGTGCGCGACAACAATGTCCGGGCCGACAGCAATCTCGACAAGATGTCGACGCTGAAACCGGCCTTCGACAAGACGTCGGGCCATGGCACGTTGACGGCAGGCAATTCGACGCCGCTGACCGATGGCGCTTCGAGCGTGCTGCTCGCAAGCGAGGAATGGGCCAAGACCCGCGGACTGCCGATCCTCGCCTACCTCACGGTTGGTCGCGTGGCCGGCAATGACTTCGCCCATGGCGAAGGCCTGCTCATGGCGCCTACCATCGCCGTATCCGAAATGCTCGCCCGTGCAGGGCTCGGCTTTGCCGACATCGATTATTTTGAACTGCACGAGGCTTTCGCGGCGCAGGTGCTGTGCACGCTGAAAGCCTGGAAGGACCCGGCCTACTGCAAGGACGTTCTCGGCCGTGACAGTGTGCTTGGGGAAATTGATCCGGCCAAGATCAATGTGAAGGGCTCGAGCCTTGCCTACGGGCACCCCTTTGCGGCCACCGGCGCGCGCATTCTCGGCGTTACCGCAAAGCTGCTGTCTCAGCAGGCAAACAAGAGAGCGCTGATTTCTGTCTGCACAGCGGGTGGCATGGGCGTCGCTGCGCTGGTAGAAAGTGCGGCATGAGTGACAATGTCCTGAAATTCCGGCGGCCCGAGAAACAACCCGAGCCGCCAAAAGCCCGCCCGCCCAGAGGCCCGATGCCGAACTGGCTGCCTTTCGCCGTGCTTCTGGCTCTGGCGCTGGCAATTTATGTCGCGCAACAGGCCGGCCTTATCGGCTAACGGCCTGCGCCAATTCGCCCCAAGGATAGTTTAGGACACTGCTGCCAGCCGGTAGCAGTGTCTTTGCGTCCGATGGTCGGTTTTAGGAACGGCCTGCCGCAAAACTATTGCGCTGTGGAATGCCTTGCCATGGCTTCCAGGATGTCAACAAAAGGTCTCACGTTTACGCTTAGGTCAAGGTTTTGCTTGTCAGTGGACGCTTTTGCAAGATACCGTCCAGCAATCTTGACCGAAGGGACAAAACCCTTTGCGTGAGGGGTGGAGCCGCATGGGCAAACATGCGGACCAGCGAACTCAAGAATTCCACAAGGAGATGGGACGAGAATGAAGTTCACCACAGCTTTCAAGGCAATTGCGACTGCCGGCGCGATGGCGCTGATGATGTCGACGGCTGCTTCCGCCGTGACATTGCAGATGCACAACGGCGGCGATCCGGGCACGCTGGACCCGCACAAGGCCTCGGGCGACTGGGAAAACCGCGTCATCGGCGACTACATTGAAGGCCTGCTGACCGAAAACGCCAAGGCCGAAGCCATTCCGGGCCAGGCCGAAAGCTGGGACATTTCGGAAGACGGCACCGTCTACACCTTCCACCTGCGTGACGGCATTCAGTGGTCGGACGGCACCCCCGTTACCGCCGGCGACTTCGTCTTCGCCTTCCAGCGCCTGTTCAATCCGGCGACGGCGGCTGACTATGCCTACCTGCAGTTCCCGATCAAGAACTCGGAAAAGATCAACTCGGGCGAGATCACCGATCTCAACGAGCTCGGCGTCAAGGCCATCGACGACAAGACGGTCGAGATCACCCTCGAAGCTTCGACCCCGTTCTTCCTCGATGCGCTGACCCACTACACCGCCTATCCGGTGCCGAAGCATCTCGTCGAGAAGCTGGGCGACAACTGGACCAAGGTCGAGAACATCGTTGGCAATGGCCCGTACCTGATCAAGGAATGGCTGCCGGGCTCCTATGTCCGCTCGGAAAAGAACCCGGGCTACTATGACGCGGCCAACGTCCAGATCGACGAGGTATTCTACCACGTTCTCGAAGATCAGGCTGCTGCCCTCAACCGCTACCGCGCTGGTGAATTCGACATTCTGACCGACTTCCCGGCCGACCAGTACCAGTGGCTGCAGGACAATATGCCGGGCCAGGCACACGTGGTGCCGTTCCTCGGCGTCTACTACTACGTGATGAACCAGGAAGAGGGCCAGGTCCTCTCCGACGCCCGCATCCGCGAAGCGCTCTCGACCACCGTCGTGCGCGAAGTCATCGGGCCCGATATCCTGGGCACCGGCGAACTGCCGGCTTATGGCTGGGTTCCCCCGGGCACCAACAACTATGTTGAAAACGCCTATCAGCCGGAATGGGCTTCCGTTCCCTATGAAGACCGCGTTGCTCACGCCAAGGAACTGATGACCGAAGCCGGTTACGGCCCCGACAAGCCGCTGACCCTGCAGCTGCGCTACAACACCAACGACAACCACCAGCGTATCGCCGTGGCGATCGCCGCGATGTGGGAGCCGCTTGGCGTCAAGGTTGAGCTGTTCAACGCCGAAACCGCCGTGCACTACGACGCGCTGCGCGCTGGCGACTTCCAGGTCGGCCGTGCCGGCTGGCTGCTCGACTACAACGATCCGTCCAACACGCTCGACCTGCTCAAGACTGGCATCAGCCAGGACGGCACGATGAACTGGGGCAACAACTACGGTCGTTATTCCAACGCCGAATACGACAAGCTCATGGTTCAGGCTTCGACCGAACTCGACCTCAAGGCCCGCGGTGAACTCCTCGCTCAGGCCGAAAAGATCGCCATGGACGAATTCGCTGCGATCCCGATCTACTGGTACGTGTCCAAGGACGTCGTCTCGCCGAAGATCTCGGGCTTCGAAGAGAACGCCAAGAACATCTTCCGTACCCGCTGGCTCTCGAAGTCGGAATAAACGGAAAAAACTGATCGTGGGGGCCTTGAGCCCCCACGGTTCTTTTGCTGTGCAGCGCCCCCCGGCCCTTCCGTTTTCGGCGCTCCGGCCAAGGAGTTCATGACATATGTTGTCCTATGCCTTTCGGCGCGTGCTTTCGGCTATTCCGATTGCACTGATCGCCGTGACAGTCTGTTTTTTCATCTTGCGCCTGGCGCCGGGTGGCCCTTTCGACGGTGAGCGCGCTTTGCCGCCAACCGTGCTTGCGAACCTCAGGGCACACTACAATCTCGATCAGCCCCTGGTTGTGCAGTACTTCATCTATGTTTGGCGCCTACTGCATGGTGACCTAGGTCCGTCCATGGTGATCGACGGCTTCAATGTGAGCCAGCTCATCGCCATCGGTTTCCCCTTCACCCTCACCATGGCGCTCTGCGCCTTCGTGATCGCGACGGCCATCGGCATGCTCGCGGGCATGGTCGCCGCCGTCTACCAGAACAAGTGGCCCGACTACGTGTTGGTGCTTGCCGTGATGATCGGCGTGCTCATTCCCAACTTCCTCATGGCGGCGCTGCTGCAGCTGTGGTTCGGCGTCTACCTCAAGTGGGTGCCGGCAGGTGGCTGGGTCAATGGCAGTCTCATGCATCTCATCCTGCCGGTAACGGTGCTGGCCTGGCCACATGCCGGGCGTATCTCGCGCCTGATGCGCGGGTCGATGATCGAAGTGCTCGGGACCAATTATGTGCGCACAGCGCGCTCGAAGGGTCTCGGTGAACGTCTGGTGCTGTCGCGCCACGCGATCAAGCCCGCACTCCTCCCTGTCGTCTCGTATCTCGGACCTGGCCTTTCCTATCTGCTCACCGGCTCGCTGGCCGTCGAACAGATTTTTGGCCTGCCGGGGATCGGCAAATATTTCGTCACGGCCGCGCTCAACCGCGACTATGGCGTCGTTCTGGGAACGACCATTCTTTACATGTTCATCATTCTCGCTCTGAACCTCATCGTCGACCTCGTTTACGCCTGGCTCGACCCCAAGGTGAGGTATCGCTGATGGCCGGCATTACCGGAAAAGACCAGGTCCTCACGGCCTACGCCAACAAGCTCGCTACCCTCGATGCACCCAAGGGCCGTTCGCTGACCCAGGACGCCGTGCGGCGCCTCGTCCGCAACAAGATGGCCGTGCTGTCGATCTTCGTGCTCGTGGCCATCGTGCTTGTCGCCTTCATCGGCCCCTATTTCGTCACCTGGGGCTATTCCCAGGTGGATTGGGGCCAGATCCGCAAGCCGCCGAATTTTGATACGGGCCACTATTTCGGCACCGACCAGAACGGTCGCGACATGCTTGCCCGCGTGCTGCAAGGCACGCAAATGAGCCTGATCGTGGCGGCGGTTGCCACCTTCGTTTCGGTCTCCATCGGTGTCGTCTATGGCGCCGTCGCCGGTTATTTCGGCGGTCGGGTCGACGCCATCATGATGCGCATCGTCGACATCATGTATGCGCTGCCCTACATCCTCTTCGTCATCATTCTCGTCGTGATGTTCGGCCGCAATCCGGTGCTGCTTTTCGTCGGCATCGGTGCCATCGAATGGCTGACCATGGCACGCATCGTGCGTGGGCAGACCCTTTCCATCAAGGAAAAGGAATTCGTCGAGGCTGCGCGTGCGGGCGGGGCAAAGCCCTTCACCATCATCATGCGTCACATCGTGCCCAACCTTACCGGGCCGGTGGTGATCTACGCGACGCTGACCATTCCTGAAATCATCATCGCCGAGAGCTTCCTCTCCTATCTCGGCCTTGGCGTGCAGGAACCGCAGACTTCGCTCGGTACGCTGATTTCGGCCGGTGCTCCGGTTGCCGAAGTCATGCCCTGGCTGCTTCTGGCGCCGGCGGTTGTGCTGGTAACTCTGCTCTTCTGCCTCACCTATATCGGTGACGGCCTGCGCGACGCGCTCGACCCCAAGGATCGCTGATGACCAAAGTTCTTTCCGTAGAGGACCTCAGCGTTACCTTCGCTCTGCATGAGAGCGAGGTGCGTGCGGTCAACAATATCAACTTCTCGCTCGAGGCCGGGGAAACCTTGGCCGTGGTGGGCGAGAGCGGTTCGGGCAAGAGCCAGGCCTTCCTCTCGATCATGGGGCTTCTGGCAAAGAACGGCCGGACCTCGGGCAAGGCCATGATGGGCGATATCAATCTCGTCGGCATGGAAAAGTCGCGCCTCGACCGCATCCGCGGCAAGGACATCGCGATGATCTTCCAGGATCCGATGACCTCGCTCAATCCCAGCCTCAAGGTGAAGACCCAGCTCTCCGAAGTGCTGGTCAAGCACCGCGGCTTTGACAAGGCCAAGGCCGAGCGCGCTGCCGTCGAAATGCTGGAGCGCGTCGGTATTCCTGAACCGGTCAAGCGCGCCAACGCTTTCCCGCACGAAATGTCAGGCGGCATGCGCCAGCGCGTGATGATCGCCATGGCGCTGTTGTGCCAGCCCAAGATCCTCATTGCCGATGAGCCGACCACGGCGCTTGACGTGACGGTTCAGGCGCAGATGCTCGACCTCTTCAAGTCGCTCACCGACGATTTTGGGACCTCGCTCGTGATCATCACGCATGATCTGGGTGTGGTTGCCGGTGTCGCCGATCGCATGATGGTCATGTATGGCGGGCGCGCGGTCGAAAAGGGCACGGCTCGGGCATGACCCGGTCGAGGAAGGCGGCGCGGCTGCTCCATTCGACGCCGCACATCGCCCATCGCGCCGCGCGGCTCGACCCGATCCAGGGTCTGCCGCCGAGCCTTGAACACCTGCCCAAGGGCTGCTCGTTCAATCCGCGTTGCAGCTTCTGTTTCGACCGGTGCCTCGAAGAGCGGCCGCCGCTGGTGGCCACCGAAAACGGGCGCGAGAAGGCCTGTTTCTATGAGGGCCCGATGACTTATGGAAAGGTCGCGTGATGATCGAGACCCAAACCAATCTCATCGAGATCAAGGATCTCAAGAAGACGTTCTCGATCTCGACCGGACTGTTCGCCCGCTCCTTGACCCTGACGGCGCTGGAAAACATCAATTTCTCAGTCAAGAAGGGCGAAACGCTCGGGATCGTGGGCGAAAGCGGCTGCGGCAAGTCGACCCTTGGTCGCTGTATCCTGCAATTGCTCTCGCCCGATGAGGGGCAGGTGCTGTGGCTCGGCCAGGATCTGACCAAGCTGCCGGCCGAAGAGATGCGCAAGCGCCGCGCTGACCTGCAGATCATCTTCCAGGATCCGTTGGCTTCGCTCAATCCGCGCATGACTGTGGGCGAGATCATCGAAGACCCGCTGCGCACGCTCAAACCCGAGCTCAAGAAGGAAGAGCGCCGGGCGCGGGTCGTGAAGATCATGGAGGCCGTGGGTCTCCTGCCGGAAATGATCAACCGCTATCCGCACGAGTTTTCGGGCGGCCAGGCGCAGCGCATCGGCATCGCCCGGGCACTGATCACCGAGCCCAAGCTCATCGTCTGCGACGAGCCGGTTTCGGCGCTCGACGTGTCGATCCAGGCGCAGATTCTCAATCTGCTTGCCGAACTCAAGGACGAGTTCGGGCTGACGCTGATCTTCATCTCGCACAATCTTTCGGTTGTGCGGCACGTTTCCGATCGTATCCTGGTGCTCTATCTCGGCCGTATCGTCGAGCTCGCCACCGGCGACGAAATCTATGATCAGCCCAAGCACCCCTATACCAGGGCGCTGCTGACTGCGGTGCCGATCCCCGATCCAAAACTGGCGCGACAACGCAATATCGACGCACTAAAGGGCGAAATTCCCTCGCCGATCAATCCGCCGTCGGGCTGCACTTTCCGCACCCGTTGCCGTTTCGCCAAGGAGCAGTGTGCGCAGCAGCGTCCGCCGCTCGAAACGCTGGAAGGCGGCCGGCTCGTGGCGTGCCTGCGATGGCGCGAAATCGAGGATGTCGGGCAGGTCGCCGCGACGGCCTGAGGGTTTCGCACGGCGTGTCAGGTGCCCAGAAACAAGGGCGCGGCAGAAGATCTCTGCCGCGCCCTCTTTGTTTTCAGACAGTCCGAGACTAGCTTTCGTAGGCGGGCATGGTCGGGTTTAGCTGCGCAAAAACCGTGTGGGCGATGGCTTGCAGCTTTTCGGCCGAGTAGGGCGCCGTGATGGTGCAGCTGATGACATTGTCGGCCCAGAACAGAGCCGTATCGAGCCCGAGATTGGCGAGTTCATAGCGCGGCGCGTTGGGGCCGGGCGACGGGGTGACATAGAGGGTCAAGCGCGCGCCGGAGGCGTCTTCGTACATGAGCTGGGCGGCGCGGCCACCGGGGACTTCCGGGGCTGGTAGCAGACGCCCGCCGAGGAAATCGAGGCCCTGGGCACTGAGATCAGGCATGGCGAGGTTGGTCTGCAACCGGTTGGACAGCCAGCTCGAGAGGTGTTCGCTATCGTTGCCGGCGACCTCGACGGCGTGGCGCTTTTCAGCGACGAAGACCGTATGTGCGCTGACGGCCTCGGCGATCAGCCGGTCGGCAATATTGGGGGTGTCGCTTTGGCCGCGCAGCATCCAGCCGCCCCCAAGGCCCACAGCGAGCAGAACCAGAGCGGCGGCAAGGTTCATCCACGTGCGGCGGCGAGCGCCTTCTGCCTTCCGGGCAAGAGTGTCAACGGAAAGGTGTGCGGGGACTGGCTCGGCGGCAACTGGGCCGTAGAGGGTGCGGATAGCGTCGGTCTGGCGCTGCATCAGCGCGATATCGGCTGCGGCTTCCGGGGTCTCGGCAAGATAGGCTTCGACGCGTGTGCGCTCGGCAGGGGGCAGGCCGCCATCGACATAGGCCATCAATGTGTCGCGGGTCACAGCACTCATTTGACGGTTCTCAAATGCGGTTCGGAGGGTGCGCCGGTCAGCGTCTTCAGTGTCGCGCGGGCGCGGCCAAGGCGGCTCATCAGTGTGCCGAGCGGAATATCCAAAATGCTTGCAGCTTCCGCATAGGGCAGGCCTTCCAGGGTAACCAGCAGCAGGGCCTCCTTTTGTTCGAGCGGCAGGGCGCCAATGGCGCGGTCGAGTTCGGCCAGCGCCAGATGCCCCGGCTGCGGTGCCGGCACCGACGGTTCGGGGATGGCTTCGAGGTCCACCATGTCGCCGCGACGGCGGGCGCCGCGCAGGTTGTTGCGGTGAACATTGACCAGAATGGTGAAAAGCCAGGCGCGGATGGGCCCCTTGGGGCGGAACAGCCCGCGTCTGGCAATGGCGCGTTCAAGGCAATCCTGGACGAGATCGTCGGCACGATCGAGGTCGCGCGTCAGCGCACGCGCATAACGCCTGAGGGCCGGCACGGCGGCCTCGATCTCATGCAGAACATCGACCAAAGGGCGCCTCTGGATTATTCGATGGCAAGATGCCAGACACCACCGACGCCGTCACCCTTGACGTCACCGGCTGCGGTATCTTCATACCAGTAGTAAAGCGGCTTGGTCTTATAGGCCCACATCTTGGTGCCGTCGGTGCGGTCGACGATGGTGAAGTCACCGTCCGCCTTGGCTGCGGCATCGGCCATCAGCGGCGGCCATTTTACGGCGCAGTCGCCGTAGCAATTGGAGACGCCGGCGGCGTCCTTGTCGAAGATGTAGAGGGTCATGCCATTGGCATCGGTCAGCACCATCTTGCCGCTGATGTCGGTGGATTTGACCGCGCCGCCGAGATAGTCGGCCGCAAAGGTCGGGGCGACGATGAGGGCGAGGGCCGCTGCACCGGCGAGAAGCGAACGCAGGATCATGATTTGTCTCCTCTTGGCGGGCGCTTGATGCGCCCGCAAAGAGAAGAACACCTATGATAAGTGTTTAATCCCGAGCGGGGATTAATTTTCTTCGGTGAAGCGGACGGCGCCGATGTGGGGGAGGTTGCGATTGCGCTGGGCGTAGTCGATGCCGTAGCCGACAACGAAGCGATCGGGGATTTCAAAGCCCAGCCATTTGGCTTCGATATCGGTTTCGCGGCGGCTTGGTTTGCTCAGGAGAGCGCAGACTTCCATGCGGCGGGGATGGCGCGTTTCGAGGATTTCGAGGACGTGCTTGAGCGTGTGTCCGGTGTCGATAATGTCTTCTACAACAAGGACATCGCGCCCGGCGATCTCGCCGCGGAGGTCTTTGAGGATGCGCACTTCCCGGCTCGATTCCATGGAATTTCCATAAGAAGAGGCTTCGAGGAAATCGACTTCGACGGGCAGGTCGAGTTCTCGCACGAGGTCGGCGATGAAGATGAAGGAGCCGCGCAAAAGTCCGACGACGACGAGTTTGTCTGTGTCGGCGAAGTGGGTCGAAATCTCTTTGGCGAGGGCTTCGACGCGAGCGGCGATGGCCTTGGCGGAGATGAGTTCGTCGACGACGTAGGGCTTTTGGGTCATGGCGAGTCCGAGTAGCGCAAGCGCGAGACTGTTAGCAGACTGTTGGCATCGAGGGTAGCGGTTGGGCGAATTGGTCACAGAACGGCGACACCTCCGAGTGGGGTTCGGAGGTGTCGTGCTTGCTGCTGCTATTTTCAGTGTAACGCCCTCGGGTCGAGCCCGAGGGTGACGGGGGTGTTACCTCGGCAGGTCCGTCTTGCCCATCAGATCGAAGTCGATCGAGCGGGCGGCCTGGCGGCCTTCGCGGATGGCCCAGACGACGAGCGACTGGCCGCGACGCATATCGCCGGCGGCGTAAACCTTGGGCTGGGTGGTGCGGTAGGTCATGGTGTCGGCAAACAGGTTGCCGCGCTTGTCGTAGTCGGCGCCGAGTTCGGTCAGCATGCCGTCATGCACCGGGCCGGCAAAGCCGATGGCGAGGAGCACGAGGTCGGCCTTGATGATGAATTCCGAGCCGGGGATCGGCTGGCGCTTGCGATCGACGCGGGCGCATTCGACGCCGATGACGTCGGCTACGGCATTGACGATGATCTTCATGGTGCCAGCAGAAAACTCGCGGATGGCGCCTTCGGCCTGGGAGGACGAGGTGCGCATCTTGACCGCCCAGTTGGGCCAGTTGGTCATCTTGTTTTCGAGCTCGGGCGGCATCGGGCGAACGTCGAGCTGGGTCACGGCGATGGCGCCCTGACGGAACGAGGTACCGACGCAGTCGGAAGCCGTATCGCCACCACCGACGACGACGACATGCTTGCCGGCGGCGGTGAGCTGGACTTCGTGGGAAACGTCTTCGTAGCCGACGCGACGGTTCTGCTGCACGAGGAAGGGCATGGCGTAGTGGACGCCATTGAACTCTTGGCCTTCGACGTCGACTTCACGCGGACGTTCCGAGCCGCCGCAGAGCAGCACGGCGTCGTGGTCGCGCTGCAGGTCGGAGAGCGGGACGTTGACGCCGATATTGGCGCCATAGTGGAAGGTGACGCCCTCGGCTTCCATCTGGGAGACGCGGAAGTCGATGTGTTCCTTCTCCATCTTGAAGTCGGGAATGCCGTAGCGGAGGAGACCACCGGCCTTGGGCTCACGCTCGAAGAGGTGAACTTCGTGACCAGCGCGGGCGAGCTGCTGGGCCGCAGCCATGCCGGCGGGACCGCCGCCGACGACGGCGACCTTCTTGCCGGTCTTGGCCTTGGGCAGCTGCGGCTTGACCCAACCGGCGCGGATCGCCTTGTCGGCAATGGCCTGTTCCACGGTCTTGATGGCGACCGGGGTGTCTTCCAGGTTCAGCGTGCAGGCTTCCTCGCACGGGGCGGGGCAGATGCGGCCGGTGAATTCCGGGAAATTGTTGGTCGAGTGGAGGTTGCGCGCAGCCTCTTCCCAATCGTTGTTGTAGACGAGGTCGTTCCAGTCCGGGATCTGGTTGTGGACCGGGCAGCCGGTATCGCCGTGGCAGAACGGAATGCCGCAATCCATGCAGCGCGCCGCCTGGTCGACGATGCGACCTTCGGTCATCGGGATGGTGAATTCGCCGAAGTGACGGATGCGGTCGGAAGCCGGTTCGTAGCGCGGTTCTTCGCGTTCGATCTCGAGAAAGCCTGTTACCTTACCCATTTCGTACCTGCCTCAACTGCGGGCCAATCACTTCACTGCTCAAGTTCACCGCGTCATTCCCGCGAAAGCGGGAATCTATGTCGCGGTGATGAAGGGAGATTCCCGCTTTCGCGGGAATGACCCGGTGGGTTGATACAACCCCGTGATGGAAAACTGTCATTCCGCGGCCACGTGTGCGCCGGATGAGCGCTTGCGTTCCATCTCGAGGATGGCACGGCGATATTCAACCGGCATGACCTTCACGAATTTCGGGCGCATCTCGACCCAGTTGTCGAGGATCTCCTTGGCCTTGGTCGAGCCGGTATAGTGCAGGTGGTTGGAGATGAGCTGGTGCAGGCGCTCGTCGTCGTGCTTGGTCATGTCGCCCGAAATGTCGACGCGGCCATGCCATTCGAGATCCCCACCGTGGTGGTGGAGCTTCTGCATCAATTCTTCTTCTTCCTGCACCGGTTCGAGATCGACCATGGCGAGGTTGCAGCGCGACCGGAAAGTCTCGTCCTCGTCGAGGACATAGGCCACGCCGCCAGACATGCCGGCTGCAAAGTTGCGGCCGGTGGGGCCGATGACGACGACGAGGCCGCCGGTCATATATTCGCAGCCATGGTCGCCCGTGCCTTCGACAACGGCGATGGCACCCGAATTGCGCACGGCGAAACGTTCGCCGGCGATACCGCGGAAATAGGCTTCGCCCTTGATGGCGCCGTAGAGCACGGTATTGCCGACGATGATCGACCTGGTCGGATCGAAGGAGACCTTGTCGGACGGGCGCACGACGATGCGGCCACCCGAAAGTCCCTTGCCGACATAGTCATTGGCGTCGCCGATCATGTCGATGGAAATGCCCTTGGCAAGGAAGGCGCCAAAGGCCTGGCCGGCGGTGCCGCGCAGGGTGATCGAGATCGTGTCCTCGGGCAGGCCTTCATGGCCATACTTCTTGGCGAGGGCGCCCGACAGCATGGCGCCGGCCGAGCGGTCGCGGCTGCGGATCGGCAGTTCGATCTGCACCGGTTTTCCCGATTCAAGGGCGGGCTTGGCCAATTCGACGAGCTTGCGGTCGAGCACGGCTTCGAGGTGATGGTTCTGGCTCTCGGAGTGATAGAGCGTGTCGCCACCAATGGGCTCGGGCTTGTAGAAGACTTTTGCGAGGTCGATGCCTTCGCTCTTCCACTGGCCTTCGGCGCGGCGCTGATCGAGAAGGTCGGAGCGGCCGACCAGCTCGTTGAGGGTACGCGCACCCATTTCAGCCATCAGGCCACGCAGTTCTTCAGCGATGAAGAAGAAGTAGTTGATGACGTGTTCGGGCGTGCCCTTGAAGCGCTTGCGCAGCACCGGGTCCTGGGTGGCGACGCCAACCGGGCAGGTGTTGAGGTGGCACTTGCGCATCATGATGCAGCCGGCAGCGATCAGCGGCGCGGTCGAGAAGCCGAATTCGTCGGCACCGAGCAGGGCACCGATGAGGACGTCACGGCCGGTCTTCAAGCCACCGTCGACCTGGAGCTTTACGCGCGAACGCAGGCGGTTGAGGACCAGGGTTTGATGGGTTTCGGCGAGGCCGATTTCCCATGGGCCACCGGCATGCTTGAGCGAGGTCAGGGGCGAAGCGCCCGTGCCGCCATCGTAGCCGGAGATGGTGATGTGGTCGGCGCGTGCCTTGGCAACGCCGGCCGCAACCGTGCCGACGCCCATTTCCGAGACCAGTTTTACGGAGATGTCGGCGGCTTCATTGACGTTCTTCAGGTCGTAGATGAGCTGGGCGAGATCTTCGATCGAGTAGATGTCGTGGTGCGGCGGCGGGGAGATGAGGCCGACGCCGGGGGTCGAGTGGCGCGTCTTGGCGACGACCCAGTCGACCTTGTGGCCGGGCAGCTGACCGCCTTCGCCGGGCTTGGCACCCTGCGCAACCTTGATCTGGATCTGGTCGGAATTGACCAGATATTCGGTGGTGACGCCGAAGCGGCCGGAGGCGACCTGCTTGATGGCGGAACGCAGCGGGTTCTGCGAACCGTCAGCCAGGGGCTTGTAGCGATCGGGCTCTTCGCCGCCTTCGCCGGTGTTCGACTTGCCGCCGATCCGGTTCATGGCGATGGCCAGCGTCGTATGCGCCTCGCGGCTGATCGAGCCGAAGGACATGGCGCCGGTGACGAAGCGCTTGACGATGGTCGCGGCGCTTTCGACTTCTTCGAGCGGGACGGAGGGCCCGAGCGGCTTGATGTCGAAGAGGTGGCGAATGGCGAGGTAGCCGTTTTCGCCCGAGTTCACGCGCTCGGCAAAGCTGTTGTAGCGGTCCTGCGCGGTTTCCGGGCTTTCCTCAAAAGTGCGGACGGCGTGCTGGAGGTCGGCGACGACGTCGGGGCTCCAGGCATGCTTTTCGCCGCGGATGCGATAGGCATATTCGCCACCGACATCGAGCGACTTCTTGAGGACGGCATCGTCGCCAAAGGCTTCGGCGTGACGGCGCACGGTTTCCTCGGACACTTCACGGAGGCCGACGCCTTCGATGGAGGTGGCGGTGCCGAAGAAATATTTCTTCACGAATTCGGAATTGAGGCCGACCGCGTCGAAAATCTGGGCGCCGCAATAGGACTGATAGGTGGAAATGCCCATCTTGGACATGACCTTGAGGAGGCCCTTACCGACCGACTTGATGTAGCGGTAGACGACTTCGTCGGCCGAGACTTCCTCGGGGTAGTTGCCTTCGGCATGGAGCGATTGCAGCGCTTCGAAGGCGAGATAGGGGTTGATGGCTTCGGCGCCGTAGCCGGCCAGCATGGCGAAGTGGTGGATTTCGCGCGCTTCGCCAGTTTCAACCACGAGACCGGTCGAGGTGCGGAGGCCCTTGCGGATCAGGTGGTGGTGCACGGCGGCGAGGGCGAGGAGCGTCGGGATATCCAACCGATCCGCTGCGATCAGGCGATCGGAGAGGATGATGATGTTGTATTCGCCGCGCACGGCTTCTTCGGCCGCCTGGCAAAGGGCATCAATGGCCGCTTCCATGCCTGCCGCGCCGTCTACGGCGGGGTAGGTGATGTCGAGCGTCTTGGTCTTGAACTGGTTGGTGTCGATGTCGCCGATGCCGCGGATCTTTTCGAGATCTTCATTGGTCAGGATCGGCTGGCGCACTTCGAGGCGCTTGACCGTGGACAGACCTTCGAGATCGAAGAGGTTGGGGCGCGGACCGATGAAGGAGACGAGGCTCATCACCGATTCCTCGCGGATCGGATCGATGGGCGGGTTCGTGACCTGCGCAAAGTTCTGCTTGAAATAGGTGTAGAGGAGCTTGGACTTGTTGGAGAGCGCCGAGATTGGCGTATCCGTGCCCATCGAGCCGACGGCTTCCTGGCCAGTGGTGGCCATGGGCGCCATCAGGAGCTTGATGTCTTCCTGGGTATAGCCAAAGGCCTGCAGGCGATCGAGGAGGGCCTCGGTCGGTTCGGGGGCCTTGGGTGCAACGGCCGGCAGGTCTTCCAAAACGATCTGGGTGCGGGCGAGCCAATCGGCATAGGGGTTGGCGGTCGCAAGGGTCGCCTTGATCTCTTCGTCGGAGATGATGCGGCCCTGCTCAAGATCGATGAGCAGCATGCGGCCGGGTTGCAGGCGCCAGCGCTCGACGATGTCTTCGTCGGGAATTGTAAGAACGCCCGATTCCGAGGCGAGGACCACATGGCCTTCCTTGGTGACGAGATAGCGTGCCGGACGCAGGCCGTTGCGGTCGAGGGTGGCAACGACATAGCGGCCGTCCGACAGGGACATGGCGGCGGGGCCGTCCCAGGGTTCCATGAGCGAGGCGTGGTACTGGTAGAAAGCGCGGCGCTTTTCATCCATCAGCGGATTGCCGGCCCAGGCTTCCGGGATCAGCATCATGGCTGCGTGGGGCAGCGGGTAGCCGCCGCGCACGAGGAATTCGAGCGCGTTGTCAAAGCAAGCGGTGTCCGACTGGCCTTCGTAGGAGATCGGCCAGATTTTTGAGATGTCGTCGCCGAAATACTTCGAGTGGACCGAGGCCTGGCGGGCCG
>NZ_JAFKHD010000361.1 GCF_017307565.1 Devosia sp. | reverse complement strand
GTGGCCTCCTGCAATGGGCGCATGACGCCACGATCGATCTCGATCTCTATGCCGGACAGCTGCTCGGTCTTTTCGAACCCGGCGTTTGCGAACCCGTGGTCGAGCCGCAATTGGCCTCCGCCTGAGTTTTTTCGACGCCGCCATGGAAGAGACGCGCGGTTTTGTCCGTATATAGACCATGGTTCCGCGAAAGCCCCGCAAATCTGAGGTCATGGATGAGCTTCCGGCTCTGCGCCGCTATGCGCTGAGCCTGACGCGGCGTCCGGCCGAAGCCGAGGACCTCGTCCACGACGCCCTCGTGCGGGCCATGGAGCGCAGCGCGACTTACAATCCGGCCGGCAATCTGCGAGGCTGGCTGATGTCCATCCTGCATAACCTGCATATCGATCGCCTTCGCTCCGGCGCCAGCGCCGCCGCGCGCGATCGGGACTTTGCAGCTCAGGCGACGGATACCCTTGCGCCCAACCAGCTCGACAGCGTTCGGCTCAATCAGGTGCGGCGCGCCTTCGATACGTTGCCCGAAGAGCAGCGTGAGGCGATGCATCTGGTGACCATAGAAGGCCTCAGCTACGAGGAGGCAGCGGTGGTCCTGGGTGTGCCTGCCGGAACGGTCATGTCGCGCATTTCGCGCGGACGTGAAGCCCTGCGGCGCTGGGAAAGCGGCCCATCACTGAAACTGGTCAAAGGAGGCGAATGATGCGGAACATTGAAACAGTCGACCCCCTTGAACTGGCGGCCTATGTCGACGATCAACTCGACGTTTCTCGTCGCATCGAGATCGAGCACTGGCTGTCTCAGAATCCCGACGTCGCGGCCCAGGTCATGACTGACCTCCGCATGCGCGACGAACTGCGCCTTGCCCTCGCGACCGGCGAAGTGCCGCCCTCGCCGGCAACAGGCGATGTCGCGCGGCGGCTGGAAGGGCGCTTGCAGCGCGGCCAATTCTTCCGCCGCCTGCGCCCGCTCATGGCGGCCTCGTTCCTCCTCAGCACCGGCTGGATCGCCCATGCCCAGGTCGGCGGCACCTTGCCCGCCCACGCGTCGAGCGCCGTGCCCGAATATGTCACCGCCGCAGTCGAGGCGCATCACATCACGGCTTTGCGCGCTGGCATGCATTCCCAGCCCCGCGTTACGGAATACGACCCGGCCGAACTCCTCGCCGAGACGGCCATCCGCATGCCGAAGCTGCCCGAAGGCTGGTCGGTCACTGACGTGCAGGTCTACCCCTCCCATTTCGGCCCCAGTGTCGAGCTTGCCGTCAATGCCGGCGAGCTTGGTGCCGTGTCGCTCTTTGCGGCGCGACCGGGCCAGTTCATCGTGGAGCGTCCTTCCACACGCCACGTCGACGATACGACGACGGCCTATTGGCAGTTCGGCGACATTGCCTATGCGCTCGTGGCGAGCGCGCCGTCCGGCGAGGTGTCCCGCGCCGCCGGTTCCCTTTTCGATTCCCTATACTGACGGAGACTAATGATGGCCTTGCAGCCACAATCGCGCTGGAGCAATCCGGCATCCACCCTGGCCGGCCCCGCCCTTGATGAGGGCCTGCGCAAGCACATGCTGCGCGTCTACAACTACATGGGCCTGGGTCTCGTCATCACCGGCCTTGTGGCCTTCTTCGTCGGCTCGACCCCGGCACTCTATGTGCCGATCTTCGGCTCGCCGCTCAAATGGGTGGTGATGTTCGCCCCGCTTGCCTTCGTGATGTTCTTCTCGTTTAAGGTCAATTCGATCTCGGCCGGCGCCGCGCAGACCATGTTCTGGGCCTTCTGCGCCGTCATGGGCCTCTCCATGGCGTCGATCTTCCTGGTCTTCACCGGGGCCAGCATTGCCCGCACCTTCTTCATCTCGGCCGCCATGTTCGGCGTGATGAGCCTTTACGGCTATACGACCAAGACCGACCTCACCAAGTTCGGCTCTTTCCTGATCATGGGCCTTATCGGCGTGGTCATCGCTTCGATCGTCAATATCTTCCTTGGCTCGAGCATGCTGCAGTTCGCCGTTTCGGTGGTCGGCATCCTCGTCTTCCTGGGCCTCACCACCTGGGATACGCAGAGCATCAAGGAGCAGTACGCTGAAAACGCGGGCGCCGAGGCCAATCAGAAACTCGCCGTCATGGGTGCCCTGTCGCTCTATCTGAGCTTCATCAACATCTTCCAGCTGCTCCTCAGCCTCACCGGGCAGACCGAAGAGTAGTCGTTTCCGGTCCCTAGATACGTTCCCGATGCCTCGGCGGGTGCTCGCCGAGGCATTTTTTTCGAATGCTTCCACCGACCATCCCTCCTCAAAAGCAGCATTGCATATTGCATACGTATGCAATAGCTTGCCGCTCTCTTTTGGAGGAGCGAACATGGCAGTCTGGCTGAAGCGCGGTAAGAATGTCGAGGAGCGGGCCGAAGCGGACCGTCAGGTGCGGGCAACGGTCGAAGGGATTCTCGCCGATATTGAAAAGCGCCGCGACGAGGCCGTGCGCGAATTGTCGATCAAGTTCGACAAGTGGGATCGCAAGGATTTTCGCCTGAGCCAGACGGAGATCGACGATTGCATCGCGCAATTGACCCGTCAGGATCTGCACGACATCGAGTTCGCTCAGGCCCAGGTGCGCAACTTCGCACAGAGGCAGAGGGATACGATGCTGGAACTCAGCGTCGAAACCATGCCGGGCGTGACGCTGGGCCACAAGCATGTGCCGATCAATGCCGTAGGCTGCTACGTGCCGGGCGGCAAATATCCGCTGCTGGCCTCGGCACATATGTCGGTTCTGACCGCCAAGGTCGCCGGTTGTCCCCGCGTCATCACCTGCGCGCCACCCTTTAACGGCAAGCCAGCGCCGGCCATCGTCGCGGCCCAGGCCATGGCTGGCGCCGACGAAATCTACGTGCTCGGCGGAATCCAGGCGATCGGCGCCATGGCCATAGGCACGGAGACCATCCAGCCGGTCGACATGCTCGTTGGTCCCGGCAATGCCTTCGTCGCCGAAGCCAAGCGCCAGCTCTATGGTCGCGTTGGCATCGACCTCTTCGCCGGTCCCACCGAGACGCTGGTCATCGCCGACGAAACCGTCGACGGCGAACTCTGCGCCACCGACCTTTTGGGGCAGGCCGAGCACGGCCCCACAAGCCCCGCAATCCTTCTTACGAATTCGGAAAAGCTGGCGCGCGACACCATGGCCGAGATCGAACGTATCCTCGCCATCCTGCCGACGGCCGATATCGCCCGTAAATCCTGGGCGGATTTCGGCGAGGTCATCGTCTGCGACAGCTACGAGGAAATGCTGACCGAGGCCGACCGCATCGCCTCCGAGCACGTGCAGGTCATGACCGATCGCGACGTGTGGTTCCGGGATAATATGACCAATTTCGGCGCGCTCTTCTTGGGGCCGCGCACCAATGTGGCCTATGGCGACAAGGTGATCGGCACCAATCACACGCTGCCCACCATGAAGGCGGCCCGTTATACCGGGGGTCTCTGGGTCGGAAAGTTTCTCAAGACCTGCACTTGGCAGAGCGTGTCGACCGATGCGGCCTCGGCCAAGATCGGCGCCTATGGCTCGCGCCTCTCCATGCTCGAAGGCTTTGTCGGCCACGCAGAACAGGCAAATATCCGCGTCCGCCGCTATGGCGGCCGCAACGTGCCCTATGGTACCGCTGCGGCGCCAACAAATGAGGCAGCCGAGTAATGACGCTTCCCCGCACGCCCAGTTTTCGTCTCGATGGCAAGCGTGCCCTGGTCACCGGAGGCACGCGCGGGATCGGACTGGGAGCCTCGGTGGCCCTGGCCGAGGCCGGGGCAAATGTCACGGTGGGGGCCCGCACCGCCGCCGATGTCGAGCGCGTGGTAAATGCCATGGCTGACGCAGGCCTCACGGCAGAAGGTGTCGCCATCGACATTACCGACTTTGACGCGGTCCGCGCGTTCGTCGCCGAAAGCGATCCGTTCCATGTGCTGGTCAACTCGGCCGGCACAGCACGGCATAGTTCCGTCGCCGGCATCAACGAGCCCGACTATCAGGCCGTGATGCAGCTTAACCTTGCCGCGCTGATCTTCGTGTCGCAGGCAGTCGTGGGCAAACTGCACGAAGCTGGGCAGGCGGGCTCGATCATCAACGTCTCGTCTCAAATGGGCCATGTCGGCGGCCCCAACCGCGCCGTATATGCCGCTAGCAAGCACGCCGTCGAAGGTCTCACCAAGGCCTTGGCCATCGATCTGGGCGCCAGCAACATCCGCGTCAACACCGTTTGCCCGACCTTCATCGAAACCGAACTGACGGCGAAGAACCTGAGCGATCCCGATTTCCGCTCCTGGGTTCTCTCCAAGATCAAGCTGGGCCGCTTGGGCCGCGTGGAAGACATCATGGGCCCGATCGTTTTCCTGGCTTCGGACGCATCAGCCCTGATCACCGGTACCGCGCTCTTGGTGGATGGCGGATGGACGGCGGAGTAAAAAAAACCGGGGTAACGTCGTCGCAGGTCGCCCAGCGCGCCGGCGTTTCCCAGTCCGCGGTATCGCGCAGCTTCACGCCCGGCGCTTCCATCTCCCCCGAGACCCGCGCCAAGGTCCTGGCGGCAGCCAAGGAGCTTGGCTATCGCCCCAACGCCATCGCACGCTCCCTGATCACCAATCGTTCGCGCATTGTCGCGGTGGTGATGGCCTATCTCGATAATCTCTTTTATCCCGATGTGCTTGAGCAACTGGGGCGGCTGCTGGCCAAGGAAGATTATCGCCTGCTGCTCTTTACGGGCCTTGCGGGCGGCGACAGCGATCCGGTCTTTGACCAGCTCATGCAATACCGGGTCGATGGCATCGTCCTCGCCTCGACCTCGCTCTCCTCCGAACTCTCCGAAGAGTGCGCTGCCGCCGGCATTCCGGTGGTCCTCTTCAATCGCACCACCGAGCGCGATGCGGTATCGAGCGTGACGACACACAATCGCGAAGGCGGCCGGCGCGTCGCCGAGTACCTGCTGGCCGGCGGCCACCGGCGCTTCGGCTACATCGCGGGGCTCGAAAGTTCCTCCACCAACCGCGATCGCCTCGCCGGCTACCGCGAAGTCCTCGGCGAGGCCGGTCACAAGGACATCCTCGTGGAAGTCGGAAATTACGACCGTGCCGGGGCACAGGCGGCGGCCCGCAAACTGCTTTCGAGACCCGACCGCCCCGACGCGCTCTTTGTGGCCAACGACCACATGGCGGTCGCGGTGATGGACGTCGCCCGCTACGAACTCGGTCTTTCCGTGCCCGAGGACATCTCCATCGTGGGTTATGACGATGTGGGCCCCGCGCAGTGGGACGCCTATGGCGTCACTTCCATGAGCCAGCCACATCGGCGCATGGTCGAGGCCACCGTTGAAGTCCTGATGAGCCAGATTTCCAGCGGTGAGATCGCGGCAGAGCATCGGGTATTCAGCGGTGAGTTGATAGTGCGGACCTCGGCCCGGCTGCCGCCGTCGGGAGTGGTCGAGGTCGAGGGGCGGAAAGTCTTTCGGCCGGAGCGCTAGAGGACAGCGTCTGCCCCTTAGCCGTCCCCAAGCCCATCACGAAAATCGTTGAGATCTGCATCCACCGAGGAAGGCGCATCGAGCCATTCGAACATCGGCTCTCCCGTTGCCGGATCGCGCGCCGGAATGGGTAGTGACATGATGCGCTTGGCGACGGTGCGGCGGCTTTCTTCGGTGAGATTGGCTTCCTGTACATTATCCCAGTCGCGGCCATCGGGGTAGCCGCCGACCATCTGAATGTCCTCGGCATTGTCGATCATGCAATGCGACACCCCGGCCGGTAGCACGACGATGTCGCCTGCGCTCACCCGTACCTTCACACCGCCTACGCCGAAAAACTCGACCTCCATCCACCCCCGCGCACAGCCGAGGCACTCATGCGTCGTCGAGTGAAAGTGTGGATAGGTGTAGATGCCGGGATAGCGCCAGTTGTTGAACCAGCCATTGGCCCGTAGCCGCGCCACCATCGCGTCTTCGCCGCCACCGCGTACGGCGCCGCGGTGCACCAGTAGCGGAAAGCGGGAATTGGGCAGCATGCCCTTGGGCTTGGACCAATGGACTTCTGTGGTGATGCTCATCAATTTTCCTCGTCTCGACAAAGAGAAAGGGGCGCCCGTGGGCGCCCCGCCGTCGTCGTTGGGAATTTTACTTCGTGCCGCCCCAGGCCTGGGGGTAGTTCGGCATGTCTTCGCAGCCACACATGGCGTAGTGCAGCGGCGGCATCTTTTCGTTGATGTACTTGTCGAGCACGTCCTGCGTGATGGCTGGCTGCGGCAACACCCATTCAGGGCTCGGAACCTGCTCGCCCTTCAGTGTGTTCACAGCGGCGATGATCGCCGTGCGCCACTGATAGGTCGGGTAGGTCGGGGCAATACCCTTGAAGCCAAGGTCACGCCACTTCTGCAGATAGTCCTGCTGGTCTTCGCCGGTAACGACCGGAACGTCGACGCCCTGGTCTTCAAAGGCTTCGACGGCGGCAACGGCCGTGGCGCCTGCGTCCATCCACACCGCGTCGATTGCGCCGCGCTGCAGATAGTCTTCAACAATGGACTTGGTCTTGGCATTGTCGCCATCGGTGAATTCTTCACCAAGAACGGCCAGGCCTGCTTCCTTGAACATGTTGCGGGCGCCCGAGGCGCGTGTTTCGAGCACGTCGACGCCGGGCAGGATGCGCAGCATCAGCACCTTGCCGCCGGCCGGCACGTTGGAGATGATGTGCTCGGCTGCCTGGATGCCAAAGCCATAGCCACCCACCGGGTGAACGAAGGTCACCGGGCAATTGGTAGTGACGCCACGGTCAAAGACGATGACAGGCAGACCTGCCGCACAGGCTTTTTCAACGGCCGGTGTCAGGGCCGCGGTGGAGTTGGGCGAAACGATCAGGACGCTGCAATTACCGCCCGCCAGCAGGTCGTCGATATCGGCAATCTGCTTGTCGTCTGAACCTTCAGCGTCGACATGGGTGAAGGTGCCGATCTCGGGGTGAAGCTTCACTTCCTCGGTCATGTCGGTATAGCCGACCACGCGCCAGGGATTGTTCACGCCGGCGTTCGAGAAGCAAACCGTCCAGGGACCTTCCTTCTTGAACTTGGAGGTGTCGGCCATGGAGTCGCCGGCATATTGGAGATACGGCTTGTCCGCCGGGCCGTTGAAGGCAGCGGTCAACTGGTCGCGCTGCTTGGCGAATTCGGCGGGATCGTCAAAGTTTGGGGCCTGAGAAAATGCGGCTCCGGTCAGCATGCCGAATGCGGCAGCTGCCAAAATAATCTTCTTCACGTCTTCCTCCCTCGTGAGGTTTTCCCACTCTTCCCTCAGACGGCCGGAAATGGCCGCCTGTCTCCGCTCATCGGCCGGCACGCTTGCGCTGGTAGGTCGCAAACGCCACTGCGCCGATGAGAATTAATCCCTGCACCACGAGCCGGACTGGCTGTGCCAAACCAAGCAGATTGAGCAGGGTGAAAATGGCCTCGAGCGCCAAGGCGCCGGCAATTGTCGCGGGCACCGAGCCGCGCCCGCCGAGCAATTGCGCGCCGCCGATAACCGCGGCGGTGATCGCCTGCAGCTCAAAGCCCGAACCGATATTGACCGAGACGCCGGCCCGGCCGCCGAGAATGACGCCCGCCAACACCGCCGTCAGCGACGAGATCACGAAAGCCGAGATACGCACCCGCTCGACTGGCACTCCCGCCAGACGCGCCGCCTGCTGGTTGTCGCCCACCGCATGCAGCATGCGGCCGAAATTGGTGCGGTGCATGCCCCACCAGAGGATCACTCCGAAAACGACGAGGCAGATCACGGCGACCGGCAGCAGCGAAATGACCGGTATGTCGGTAATGTTGTAGCGCCCGAAGAAGCGGAACGTATCGGGCAGATAGCCACGCGGCGCGCCGCCGGACCACATGAAGGCGACACCATTGAGCGTGATCATCATGCCCAGCGTGGCGATCAGCGACGGCACCTTCAGATAGCTGACGACGAGCCCATTGATGAGGCCCACGATAAGCCCCATGCCGAGCATCAGCGGAATGATCCAATAGGTCGAATTGGGATCGTTGCTGGCGAGCATGGACGAGCCGATGACCGTCAGCGTCATCATCGAGCCGACGCTGAGATCAAAGCCGCCTGAGACGATGACATAGAGCGCGCCACCCGAGAGAATGGCGAGCGCGGTCACGCGCTTCAAATAGTTCATGTAGCCGGTCGGTTCGCCGAAGGCTGGGTTCATGACCACGATGGCTAGGATCAGAGCCACAACCAGCAAATAGACCGGGTTGATCTTGAAGAGGCGCCGCTGGGTTGCGGCAATATGGGGCAGGGATTGCGCGCTCATGCGACGGGCCTCTTCGAACGGGCGGCATAGAAGGCGACGGCAGCCACGATGATGATGCCGCGCAGCACCTGCTTCACGAAGGCATCGACGCCGGCAACGTTAAAAATCGAGTCGATGAGCGAGAAGATGATCACGCCCGCTATGGTGCCCCAGATGCCGCCGCGTCCGCCGGCGAGCACGGTGCCGCCAATGACGACCACGGCAATGGATTCAAGATCGTAGACGCCCTCAGCCCCGATCCATGGCGCGCCGGACCGCAAACGCGAGGCGAGGTAGATGCCGGCAATGGCGGCGCAGAGCGAGCAGATCATGTGCGCGCCGATGGCGACGCGGTCGGTCTTGATGCCGGCAAGCCGCGCCGCATCCCTGTTGCCGCCGACGGAATAGACGTCCGAGCCAAACCGGGTGAAGCGCAGCACAAACCAGGCGCAGCCGGCCAGCACAAACATGAAGACCAGCGAGAAGGGGACGATGCCCACCGAGCCATAGGCGAAAATCTGGAACTCGACCGGCACGTTTCCAGCGAAATTGTTGTAGTAGTAGGACAAAACGCCCTGGATGATCAGCGACATACCCAGCGTCGCAATCAGTGGATTGACTTCAAGCTTGGTGATGACGAGCCCATTGACGAGGCCAACTACGACGCCAAGCGCCAGAACAGCCAGCACCGCCGGCAACATCATGGCCGGATCGCCGTTCATCACCACGGACGTCACGACCGCGGCGGCTGAAATCAGGCTGGCGACACTGAGGTCGATCGACGCCACCAGGATCGCAAAAGTCTGACCGATGGCCGTGATGCCCAGGGTTATCGAGCGGCCGAGAATGGCCACCAGATTGTCGAGCGTCAGGAAACGCGTCTGGCCCATGATGACGATCAGGGCAATGTAGATGGTGACTGCTGCCAGCAGCAGAATCGTCGAGGCATGGCGTTCGAAGCGGAAGCGCCGACCTGGGGCGGGCAGGGGAGTGTCGGTCATGCGGCCACTCCCGTCTCGCCGGTTGCCGCCATCATGAGTTCTGCTTCGCTCGCCGAGCGGTCGAACTGCCCAGCGATCCGCCCCTCGCGCATGACCACGATGCGATCTGACGCACCGAGAATTTCCGGCAGGTCGGACGAAACCATCATCACGGCGGTGCCGGCCCGCGCAAGATCACGCATCAGGTGATAGATGCTGGCCTTGGCATCGACGTCGATCCCGCGGGTCGGCTCGATGAAGATTAGCACCTTGGGCTTGAGCGCCAACCAGCGCGCGACGATGGCCTTCTGCTGGTTGCCGCCGGAAAGGAAGCGCATCTCCTGCTCGTAGGAGGGAGCGCGCACCTTCATTTGGTCGAGCAGCGCATTCATGCCGTTGAGGTCGACAAAACGATTGCCATCCTTGCCGCCAAAGGCGTTGGCGAAACTGCGCGCCGTCAGCATGCCGTTGTCGCGTACGGACTGCATGAGAAACAGCGCCTGCGCCTTGCGGTCGCCCGGCAGCATGCCAATGCCGGCCCGAATAGCGTCGCGCGGCGAGGTGAGATGAACCGACTGCCCATCAAGCGTCATCGTGCCGGCGGTAAAGGGGGCCGCGCCGAACAGCGCCATGGCAAGCGGCGTACGACCTGCGCCCTGCAAGCCAGCAAAGCCGACGATCTCTCCCGAGCGCAGCTCGAGGCTGATATCTCGCAACGCCGAATTGGACCCACTCGAAACGGCCAAAACCACTGGCCCGATTTCGGCTGGCGTCGCCGGCTCTGGATAATATTCCGAGATATCGCGGCCAACCATGGCGCGGACGACGACGTCGGGCGCGGGCACATGGTCAAAGCTCGCTGTGACCTCGCCGTCCTTGATGACAGTGACCCGGTTGGCGAGGCGGGTCACCTCGCGCATGCGGTGGGTGATATAGACAATGGCCGTGCCGGAGGCGCGCAACTGATCAACGAGCGAGAACAGCACCTCACATTCCGCCTCGTTCAGCGCCGCGGTCGGCTCGTCCATGACGATGACCTTGGCATTGAGCGAAATCGCCTTGGCGATCTCGACCATCTGCTGGCTCGCCACATCGAGATCGGCCACCAGCGTTTCCGGTTCGATATGGTGGCGCACGCAGAATAGTCCGAGCACGCGGCGCGTCTCCATAACCATCGCCCGGTTGTCGATCAGCCCCCGCTTCATCGGCTCGCGGCCAAGAAACAGGTTCTGCGCCACGGTACGCTCGGGCAGCAGCGAAAACTCCTGGTAGATCACCGAAATGCCGGCAAGCAGGGCCTCTTGCGGATGCCTGAAGTGCTGTTCCTGCCCATCGATCAGCACCTCGCCGCCATCGGGCCGATAAACACCGGAGAGAATCTTGATAAGCGTCGACTTGCCCGCGCCGTTCTCTCCGCACAGCGCATGCACTTCGCCCTTGCTGCAGGTGAAGGAAACGCCCTGCAGCGCCTTTACGGCCGGAAACGACTTGGAAATGCCGCGCATTTCGATGGTCGGAACGTCCGTCATGCGGCCGCCTCTCTGCCCGCAGCATCCCACGTCCTGCGGATAAAGTCGGCGCTTTCGGCGAACAGCGTGTCGTAGTCTGGAAAGAGTGGCCGCCACACGCGCGTTGCGGCGGCAATGGCGGGCAGCCCCGCTCCGAAAGCCTCGAGCGTCACCCAGCCATCATAGCCCGAACGCCGCACGGCCCGCATGATCGAGAGAAAATCGATATGTCCCCTCCCGGGAATGCCGCGATCGTTCTCCGAGATGTGGACGATGCCGACATGCGGCGCCACGGTCTCATAGGCCTCAACCTGGTTGCGGTCCTCGATATTGGCGTGGAACGTGTCGTACATGATCCGGCAGGCCGGATGGTCAACGCGGCGCGCATAGTCGCGGCACTGGGCTGTCGTATTGAGAAAATAGGTCTCGAAGCGATTGAGATGCTCGAGGCTGAGATAGATGTCATTGGCCGCCGCGCGAGTGGCGAGGGCGCGGTGGGTCTCAGCCCCATACGATAGCTCGCTCTCCGTCGGCCCAAAGCCGGTAAAATAGCCGATGGGCGCATGGATCGGCCCGCCGACGCTTTGCGCGCCGAGCGCAATGGCGCAGTCGAGCGCCCAATCGAGATGCTGCCTGCCGCGCGCCCGAACCTCGGCATCGGACGAAATCGGGCTGGCATCGGGGCTCGGCACTATGGAGGTCGTACAGCGCTCGAGCCCTATGGCATCCAGCTCTCTTGCCAGCCACGCATAATGCGATGGCTCGCCGGAAAGAACCGGCACCTCGACGCCATCATAACCCAGCGCCTTGATCTGCCGGATGGCAGGCAGGTGCGCTTCGGTCACGAAGTCGGTCAAGCACAGCAGATTGATGCCGAGCTTCATACTCTTCCCCTCGCGCCGGACCCATCAGCACCACTCAATCTCGCCTTGAGGCACGTACAACAATCGTTGAATTGTGCCCCGTCAGCGGATTTTGAACGCTACCCCGATTGGCTCCAGCTAAAACTCCTCCACTGTCCGCGACGTCACTCTGGCACTCTTTGTTGACTGCTCTGGTTGACTTCCGGACGTCCGACTCTCTAGCATCAAGGCCAGGAGGCGAACGCTGTGATCATTGCGCACTGTCGAGGGCCGCGCGTTCGAATGATAACACTGGTAGAATTTGCACATGGGAGGGGACCATGAACGCAGAGGCCCGTTTGCACGCCTTGGCTCGGCCGGCGGTATTCACCGAGCCCGGCGCGCTGATGTATGCCGGCAATTGCGCCGACCTCTATGAGGCCTCGCTCGCCGGCAAGGTGACGCTCAACGCCTGGACCCGCCGCAAATATCCCGGCAAGCCGCTGGGCGATGCGCTGCCGCAGGTCCTCTCGGTAGGTGGCTGGGACGCCGCCCGTTCGCAGGATTGGGGCCTCAAGGAGCACTGCAACGAGGGCGTGAAGATCGCCTACATGGCCCGCGGCTTCATGGTGCTTAAGGTCGATGGGCATCGTCACGAGTTGACCGAAGGGCAGATGTTCGTGGTGCGCCCCTGGCAACTGCACCAGTTCGGCGACCCGCACGTCTCGGCCAGCCAGATCATCTGGGTGCTGTTCGATGTCGGCGTGCGTCGCCCGCACGAAGATTGGCTCTGGCCCGATTGGATGGCCTGGCCCGAGCGCGACACCGAGCGCCTGACCAAGCTGCTCTCGCGCAACGAGCAGCATGTGCTGACAGCCAGCCGAGACGTCGCGCGCAGCTTTCACGACATCGCCGAAATCGTCGCCGGTCACGACGTGGCGGGCAATGAAACTCGCCTGCGCCTCCTGATTTCGCTGATGCTGCTGCAATTCATGCAGCAATTGCAAAGCCAGGCGCCGATGCTCGATGAAGATCTCGCCAGCTCCAAGCGCACCGTGCAGATATTCCTCAATCGCCTGCCGCATGCGCTCGACGAGGACTGGACGCTCGAAAACATGGCGGCCGAATGCCGGCTGTCGCGCACCCAGTTTTCCCAGCATTGCCAGGCGCTCACCAATATGACGCCGGTGCGCTACTTGCAGATGGTGCGGCTCGAGGCCGCCAAGAAGTGGCTGAGTGAAAGGGCGGAGGCCACGGTCACCGAGATTGCGCTCGAATGCGGCTTCTCCTCCAGCCAGTATTTCGCCACCTGCTACAAACGCCGCTTCGGCTTTTCCCCGCAGGAGACGCGGCGTTAGCCACGCGCTGACTAGGCCGAATGCGGATCGAGGGCGATGATCTGGTCGTTCGGGCCGATCACGCTGCGGCGATGCGTGATGGCCAAAATGGTCATGTCCTCGAAACGGCGCAGTTCACCCATGATCTGCGCCTCGGTGTCCTCATCGAGCGCCGAACTCGCCTCATCCAGAAACAGCACCTTCGGGTTGGCATAGAGAGCACGCGCGATGGACACACGCTGCCTCTCGCCGCCGGACAGCTTCAGGCCCCGCTCGCCCACAGTCGTCTCGAACCCATCGGGCAAGTTCTCGATGAAACTGAGGATCGAAGCGCGCGCGGCGGCCTGGCGCATGCGCGCGGCATCAAAGGGACGCCCCAGAACAATATTGGCCGCGAGCGTATCGTTGAGCAGCATGACATCCTGCGGCACGACCCCGATCGCGTCATACCAGCTCGTGCGATCAATCAGCGCCAGGTCTTCACCATCTATAAGGATCCGCCCCTCGGTCGGCTCCAGCGACTTCAGCGCCAGGCGAAAGAGCGTGGTTTTGCCTGACCCCGTCGGCCCGGTGATGAAGCTGAGGTGCCCCGGCTCCACCGAAAAGGACACCGCGTTCAAGGTCTGCCGCTCGCCATAGCGAAATCCGACATTCTCGAAAGTGATCCGCCCGGGCCCGCCGTCAAACCGCTTGCTGCCGTGGCTGGCGCTGTCATCCGGCTCCTCCCACATGCGAGCAAAGGGCAGGAAGCGCGAGATCGAGCGCATCACATCGTCGATGGCCGTGCCGATCATTTCGAACGGCTGATTGAGCTGCACCAGGATGAGGTTGATCAGCACGATGTCGCCGACGCTCATTAGTCCGGCTTCAAAACGCGGAAGCATGATCAGATAGGTCAGCGCCAGCTGTACGGCGAGAGCGACCCCGAACAGGCCTGACATCCCGATCCGCCGCCAGGACCAGCCAACCCATGACGCGCGCGCCAGCTCCGCCTTGGTCGCGAATTGCTCGCTGATCCAGCGATCGCCGTTGAAATAGCGAATGGTCTCCATGGCATTGACGGCATTGCCGACAAACCGGGCGTTATCCTGATTGGCCTCGATTGCCTGATCGAGCAATTGCCGCGTCCATTGGTTGGCAAAATAGGTGAGCGTGATGAAGCACGCCCCATAGACGACGACGATGACCACGAGCTCGTTGCTGATCGTGGCGCCAAGCAGCGCTATGGCAAAGAAGATCTGGGCAATACCCGGCGCAAAGACGATGAGTCCCAACTGCACCAGCGTCTGCACCGCGCCTTCGCCCTGGCTTCGGGCGGTCTGAATGGCGACTGGGTTGTGCTCGATGAAGAACGTGCCGGGCTTTTTCAGCAGCTTGGCAAAGAACTCGGTTGCGGTGATGAAGCGCAGGTTTTCCGAGGTCATGAACGAGAGATAGTTGGTTCCATAGGAGAACAGGGTCTCAAAACCCCGCAACACCGCATAGCCCACAAAGGCCGCACCGATCCCGGCCGCGAGATTGCCGGCAGTCAGTTCGTCGACAAGCCGGGAAAACACATAGGGCGTGGCGATGCTGAGGATAGAACCGGCGAGGGTGACCAGCACGATGCCGGCCAGGGTCCAGTGGGATGCGCGCCAGAATTGGCCAATGATTGCTCGCAGCGCAGGCCATGTTGTCGTCCAGTCCGTCCGGGTCATTCGTACTCGCTATGGCTGGGCCTGATTGGGGTGGCCAAACTGGAGAGACTGCGGAACGCGGTCAACCGCTTTGTTGGTCAGCACCAAAACAATAAAGCGCCCGGCAAAGGCCGGACGCTTGAGAGGTACGATGGTGCGCGAGTGCCCGGGCGGCACCAGAATTTGCTAGCTGCGCTCTTCCCAGACGCGGGCCAACTCGACGATCGTCTGGACTGCCTTTTCCATGTCCTGGCGGCTGATCCATTCGAGCGGCGAGTGGAAAGCGTGGCCGCCGGCAAAGATATTGGCAGTGGGCAGGCCCATGAAGGAGAGGCGCGAGCCATCGGTGCCGCCACGGATCGAACCGCGCACCGGCTCCATGCCTGCACGGCGGATGGCTTCAATCGCGAACTCGACGATCTCGGGGTTCTTGTCGAGCACTTCCTTCATATTGCGGTACTGTTCCTTGACCGCAATGCGATAGCTAGAGCCCGGATATTTCGCGATCACGGCCTTGGCGATCTCATCGACCATCGCCTCTTTTTCGTGAAGCCCGGCGACCGTGAAATCGCGCACGATCATCGAGATCGTCGCCTTCTCCATCGAGCCGGTCACGCCCACGGGGTGCACGAAACCGTCGCGCCCTTCGGTACCTTCCGGCGACACCTCATGGGGCAGGCGGGCGATGATCTCGCCGGCGATCTTGATCGCGTTCTCCATGCGGCCCTTGGAAAAGCCGGGATGCATGGCAACACCCGTGATGGAGATTTCGAGCCCATCAGCCGAGAAGGTCTCGTCCTCGATGGTCCCGGCGGTTTCGCCATCCATCGTATAGGCAAAGCGCGCGCCGAGCTTTTCGAGGTCGACCTTGTCGACGCCGCGGCCGATTTCCTCGTCCGGCGTAAACAAGAGCCTGATCGCACCATGTGGGATGGACTTGTCCTTCAGCAGAATTTCCGCCGCCGTCACGATTTCAGCAACGCCAGCCTTGTCATCTGCCCCGAGCAGCGTCGTGCCATCGGTGGTGATGAGATCATTGCCGATCTGGTTATTGAGCTCAGTGTGCTCGGCAACGCGGATGACGCGGCTCTTATCGCCAACGAGGGTGATGTCGCCGCCGGCATAACTTCTTATGATCTGCGGCTTGACGCCCGTGCCGCTGAAATCGGGCGCCGTATCCACATGCGAGCAGAAGCAGATAACAGGCACGTCCTTGTCGGTATTGGCCGGCACGGTGGCATAGACATAGCCATTGCTATCCATCTCTGCGTCGGCAAAGCCGATGGCCAGCAATTCGCTGACCAGCAGGCGGCTCAGGTCCTTCTGCTTTTCGGTCGAAGGCTGGCTCGGCGAAGAACCATCGGACTGGGTGTCAATCTGCACATAGCGCAGGAAGCGGTCGAGAACGGTATCGGTCATGAAAAGGCTCGCCTCAAAAAGGGCTGTCGATAATCAGTTGGCGCTTGGGCCGACGCGGGCGGGGTCGAGCCTGGTCGGGCGATCGGGCAGGGCCAGTGCCGTCTGCCGCGGTGCCGTGCGAGCGATCACGCGTCCGCCCTTGATGACAGCAAGCCGGGTTGCCTTGAGGCGGATGGCCTCGATGCTGTCGGTGGCCTGCAGCAGTACCATGTCTGCCTTCTTGCC
>NZ_JAFKHD010000383.1 GCF_017307565.1 Devosia sp. | reverse complement strand
CCGGCGGCGCTCGCCAATGCCGAAGTGACGCTGAGCCTGGCCGTCGTCGCCTATGGCCATGATGCCTATGCCGGCCGCCTCGTGCCGGGCGAGGTCAGCCCCAATATCGGCTGGCAGGCCAAGGAGGTCGACCCGGCCGCGATCCTCGCCAGCGTTTCCTCCGCCGATGATCCGGCAAGCGTCCTCGCCGACTACAATCCGCAGCAGAAGGAATTCGTCCTCCTGCGCGGCAAGCTCGCCGAGCTTCGCGCCGCCGCCGACAAGTCCAAGGAACGCATCGAGATTCCCGCCGGTCCGACCCTGAAGCCGGGCATGACCGACGCTCGCGTGATCCTCATCCGCCAGCGCTTCGAACTGCCCACCGACGTGGCCGAAGCCGATGTCTATGACCCGGCCGTGGTCGCCGCCGTCGAGGCCTTCCAGAAGTCGCGGAAGATCAAGGCCGACGGGATCATCGGCAAGGGCACGCTAGCCGTCATCAACAAGGGCGACCCCGACCCGCTGCCGCTCGTCCTCGCCAACATGGAGCGCTGGCGCTGGATGCCGCGCAACCTCGGCAATTTCTACGTTCGGGTGAACATCCCGAATTTCGACCTGGACGTGTATAGCGACGGCAACGTCATCTACAACACGCGCATCGTCGTCGGTAAGGTGGACCTGCCGACCCCGGTCTTCTCCGACCGCATCCAGTTCGCGGTGGTCAACCCGGCCTGGAGCGTGCCCTCCTCGATCCTCGCCAAGGAATACCTGCCGGCGCTGCGCAATGGCGGTGTCCCCAAGGGCTTCGAGGTCTATGCCAAGGTCGGCGGGCGATTCCGCGCGGTCGACCCCTACATGGTCAACTGGGCGACCGTCGGCCCGAACGACATCCAGCTTCGCCAGCCGCCGGGCGAGCGGAACGCCATCGGCGTCATCAAGTTCATGTTTCCGAACAAGTATGCCGTGTACCTCCACGACACGCCGTCCAAGGCCTTGTTCAAGAACGATTATCGCGCCTACAGCCACGGCTGCATGCGGGTCATGAACCCGTGGGACTTCGCCGATGTGCTGTTCACCCAGGAATCCGGCTGGACCGTCGCCCGGCTGAAGAAGCTTGTCGGCGGCCCCGAGAAGCGCGTCGACTTCCCGAGGCCGATCAACGTCCACATCACCTATTTCACGGCCTGGGTGGATGATTCGGGCGACCTCCAGACCCGTCCTGACCTCTATGGTCACGACAAGCGCGTCGAGCAGGCGCTGGGCCTCCTCGCCACCGACTGAAACCTAGGATTCCCTAGGGGAAAAAGGCGGGTTGCCTATCCGGTCGGCAAGTGGCAGTCTCCGTCCGTCGGTGACGCCGGCCGGACCGCTCGCAGGGACCGGTTTGGTAAAGGGGAATTAACTTTCGCCCCCGACAATGGACCGTAAGAGGCCGATCGACGGGATCGGTCAAGGACGGAAGCGAACAGATTTTGTTCAGGCGGGGTAATATCCAGGCGCAGGGCAGCACGCGGGCGAAGCGTCCGCTGCGTTCCTCGGTTTTGCGGCTAGGCTCGCTCGCTCTTCTGGCATCGGTGTTCTCGGTCGGAGCCGCGGTATCGGTTCCCGAGGGCAATCGTGCCCTGAAGATCTATCATGTCCATACCGGCGAGAAGCAGGTCATCGTCTTCAAGCGGAACGGCGTCTACGACAAGGAC
>NZ_JAFKHD010000360.1 GCF_017307565.1 Devosia sp. | reverse complement strand
TGAGGAGGAGGTTGGACACATGGCCATCGGCGGGTGCCACAATCGTGGTGCTCGCGAGCGCAAAGCGCGCCTTTTCCAGCCCCGCCTGGGCGGCGCGGAAATTGGGATTGGTGTCATCGAGCGCCCCGGCCGAGGTCGTCGCGCGCTGCAGCTCGGCTCGGGCGGCGGCGACATTGAGCTCTGCCGTCTGGAAATTGCCTTCGGCCTGGGTCTTTTGGGCGTCGGTCACGAGGCCACGATCATACATCTGCCGGGTGCGCTCGACGGCATCGCGCGCCGTGCCGAGGGCCACTTCGGCCTGGCTGAGTTTTGCCTCGGTCGCGGGAATGGCGGCGCTGGCCGAGGAGATATTGGTGGAGGTGAGATCGAGCTGGGCTTCGGCCTGCGCCACATCCATCCGGAAGGTCGTGGGGTCGATGCGGAAGAGCGGGTCGCCGGCCTTGACGCTCGAATTGTCCGAAACCAGCACTTCTTCGACGGGCCCGGCAACGCGCGCCGCGATCTGGGTGACGTTGCCCATGACCGAACCGCCCGAGGCGAAGGGCGCATTATGATCGGAGAGCGGATACCAGGCGACGGCCGCGCCAAGCGCAACGAAGAGGCCGAGCCCGACAATTCGCGCCTTCTTGCGGCTGCGCGAGGGCTTTGCGGCCGGTTCTGCGGGCTCGATGGCGGCGGGCTGCGTCTCCACGGGCACGGGGGCGATCACCACGGGCCGCGATTCCGCGCCATCCTTGGCAGCGGCCTGAATGTCATCTTCGGTCATTGGAGAAAGCTGGGCCATTTTGCTATTTGTCATTGTCATCTTGGTCCCGACCTAACGCCTTGAAAGTTACTTTGCAAGAAAGTATCTTTCTTAAATAGTAAAATTCTTTTGAAGGAATGCGCTGTGCACGAGGATATCGACGTTCTGATCCGCGACCTCAGCAACGAAATGAGCCGGGGCTACCGGGCTTTTTCGGCTGCGGCGGGGCTCAACCTGTCTGATCTGATGGCCATTTCCTTCATTCGCGAGCAGGCGGGCCAGGCGACCCCGACGGCCCTCGGCAAGCACCTGGGCATGACCTCAGGCGCAACGGCGATTTTGATCAATCGGCTCGAGAAGGAAAACTTCGTGCTACGCGAGCGTCATCCCAGTGACCGACGCGGAACTCTCCTCAAAGCCGGCCCGGCGGCCGAGGACGAGAACGTTCTGCCGTTGACGCGCAGCGCTCAGCGTCTGCGCGAAGCTGTGTTGGTCAACTATTCGGCCGCCGATCTCGACGTTATCGCTCGGTTTCTGGCCGATATCGTCGCCGCGCTGCGGGATCGCAATACCCGGCTGGAAGCTGAACTGGCGGAAAAGACGACAAAGCCTGCCTGATCGAGAGGGCGACGGCTTTCGGCCGCAGTCAGGTATCGCCGATCTTTTCCGTTGGGACCCCGAATGTGTACCCCACGGATCGCTCGGTGAGGATGAAGCGGGGCTGGGCTGGATTGATCTCGATTTTCCGGCGCAGTCTGAGAACCAGCACGTCGACCGTCCGATCAGTCACGCTGTCATTGTCTCGCCGGGTCAGATCCAGCAATTGGTCGCGGCTCAGAACCCGTCCGTGAGCCCCGAGCAGGGCCGCCAGCAGGTCGAATTCGGCGACGCTGAGGGCCGTCTCGTTGCCGTTGGGGCCGGCGAGGCGCCTTCGGTCGAGATCGAGCACCCAGCCTTCGAAACGGAAGCCGCGGCGAGGAGCGGCTGGCGTACTAGCGGCGGGAGCGCTGCGTCGCAGGACGGCACGAATGCGAGCCGCGACTTCGCGTATGCTGAACGGCTTGACGATATAGTCATCAGCGCCGACCTCGAGACCGACAACACGGTCGATCTCCGAACCCCGGCCGGTCAGGATGATGATCGGCATTCCGTAGCTCGCGCGCATGCGGGCCGCTATCGAAAGCCCCTCGCCATCCGCCAGTTTGAGGTCAAGCAGCAGCATCGCCATGCGCTGTTGCGCCAATGCCTGGTCGAGTTCGGTTGCCCCGGCGCAGAGATGAGGAACGTAGCCTTCTTCTGTCAGCATATCGGCAAGGATGGCCGCGACATCGGGATCATCCTCGACGACGGCAATGTGCAGTGGGCCGTTCTCGGGGCGAGTAATCATGGCTGCCCGGTCCACGGTGTAAATTCATCCATGGTGTCGTGCGTCACCAGCTCTACCGGGATCAGAATGGGTTCCGATGACACCGGCTTGCCAGCCAGGCTCTCGAAGGCGAGAGAAACGGCGCGTCGAGCCATAGCCCTGGGGTCCTGCGAGACGCTGGCAACAAGCCGGCTACCCGGCTGCTGCATGGCGTAGAGCGCGGCGGGCGAGGCATCGACCGAGACAATGAAAAATTCATCCCGTCCTGCTTGCCGGGCGGCCTCGTTGGCCCCCAGCGCGGTAGGGTCGTTCATCGAGAAGACGGCGTCGATATGGGGAAGCGTTGCGAGCAGTGCCGACATATAGGTGAGCCCACCGAGCATGCTGCCGCCCGAATCCCCCTGGTCCGAGAGTAGATTGATGCCGCTATGACGGGCGAGGGCGGCGTTGCAGCCATTGACCCGCTCCATGACCGCGGAAACGGGCGGGCCATTGAGGATGACGACATCGCCTTTGCCGCCAAGGCGCTCGGCGAGGTATTCGCATGCCACTTCGCCCGCACTTGAATTGTCGGATGTGACCGTTATTTGGGCGCCGGCAGCCCTGACGTCGAGAGCAACGACAAGCACGCCGGCGGTCTTCGCCAGCTCGATGACCGGGCCAATTTTCTCCGAGTCAACGGCGTTCAGAACCAGGAGGTCATACCCATCTGCGGCGACGGCTTCTATCTGCGCGATCTGGCGAGCCAGGTCATAGCCGCTCGACATCACGGAGACGCTGGCGGACGGGTCTTCGGCGGCGACCGCTTCGGCCACTTCGCGCGAAATGTGCGCGAAGAACGGATTGGAAAGATCGGAGATGATGACGGCCACTTTTTTCGTGGCCGGCGTTTCGGCAAGGGCGGTAACAGGCAGATGGCAGCCGGCAAGCAGAACCAGCATGGTTCCATATAGCGGCGCCAATCCGGCGCGAGGCCGCTTGTCGGTTTGAGGCAGGCTCCTCCCGAGAACCATGTTTTCCTCCATTTGACCATTGAGCCTAGTGGGCGCGGCGACAATTTCAAGTCTTCGTTGAAGAGGGGCTATCAACGAAGCAATCGCCGCCGCGCCTTATATTGACCGGCATCTCGGGAGGCCTATGAGTGCCGGTCAATATTGGAGCATGTTCGGCGCTCAGTTGGCAGGAACGCTGGCCCAGCCGACATAGTCACCGATGTTGTCACGGGTCACGAGCTTGGAATCCATCAACTCCAGGGGCTGGGCCGGCTTGGTGCCGTTGAGGATTTCGACCCCGAGTTCGACTGCGCGGGCGGCCATCTTGTAGGGGTTTTGCGAGGCCGATGCTTCGATCATGGGGGAGTCGGGGTCCTTGAGCGCCGCTTCGATGTCGGGTGCCCCGTCCACCGAGGTGATGATCAGTCCGTTGCGGCCCTGCTGTTTGGCGGCGAGGTCGGCGCCGATGGCCTGCGGGTCGTTGATCGCGAAAACGGCATTGATGTCGCTGAAGCGTGTCAGGTGGCTCTGCATGACATTCAGCCCGCCTTCACGTGACCCCTTGCCATCCTGGTCATCGGAGAGAACCTTGATGCCCGGTGCTGCCGCAAAGGCCTTTTCGCAACCGGTGACGCGGTCGATGACCGCAGACACCTGCGGACCGTTCTGGATGATGACGTTGCCTTCACCGTTCAGCTTGTCGACGATGTACTGGCAGGCGATTTCGCCGGCCTGAACGTTATTCGTGGTAACGACAGCATCGGCGCCTTCGGCGAAGGTGTCGACCGCGACGACCACGACGCCAGCGTCTTGTGCGCGCTTGATTGCCGGGCCGATAGCCTTGGGATCGGCGGGATTGAGCAGGATGAGGTCGACGCCGGCCGAGATGAAGTTGTCGATCTGGCTGAATTGCTTGGCCATATCGTAGTCATAGCCAAAAGCCATGACCTCGACATTGGGATTGGTCTTTTTGGCTTCCGCCTCGGCGCCCTTGGCCAGAGCAACGAAGAACGGGTTGCTCATGGTCCCAAGCGAAATGCCGATCTTGTTGAGATCCTTGGCGGACGCGGGGGCTGCAATGGCCAAGGCGATGGCCGACGCGATAAGCAGCTTCTTCATGGTTAGTTCCTCCCTGGTCTTTTGATCGTGGCCGGGCGGGTGACCAGAATGCCTCACCCGGCCAAACTGTGAATTCAGGTACGGGCGGAGCCGCGCTGACGAAGCCGATCGAGCGCTACGGCGCCGATGATGACGAGGCCCTTGATGACGTATTGCCAGATGTCGGAGACACCGATCAGCACAAGGCCGTTGGAGAGCGCGGCGATGATCAGGGCGCCGATGAGCGTGCCCCAGATCGAGCCAATACCGCCGACGAAGGACGTGCCGCCCAGGATCACTGCGGCGATTGCATCGAGTTCGTAGGCCTGGCCCAGCTGCAGACCGTTGGCCGCATAGAGGCGGGTCGAGAGCATCACCGCACCGAGACCGGCAAAGAGACCCGAAATCCCGTAGACGCTGAGATAGATGCGCGGAACCTTGATACCGGACAGGCGCGCGGCAGCTTCATTGCCGCCGACCGAGTAGATGTGCGTCCCAAAAACCGTGCGCTTCAGCACGAACCAGGAAATCACGATGACAAGGAGGGCGATCACGGCCAGCCATGGCAGGGAGAAAACGCCCGGAATGATGGGTAGAGCGCCGTTGCCGATGAAGGCATAGGGGATTTGCGGATTGAAGATGGTCGTATCGTTGCCCAGGAGCCGGGCGATGCCGCGCACTGCCGTCAGCGAGCCCAGGGTGACGATGAAGGGCGGCAGCTTGAGAGCGGAGATCAGCAGGCCATTGAGGATACCAAAGCCCAATCCGACGGCGAGAGCGGCAAAGATCCAGAGATAGGACAGCTCCGGCACATTCGAGACGATCAGCCCGGCCATGGCCGCAGCGGCAAGAATGGACCCAACCGAGAGATCGATACCTCCGGTGAGAATGACAAACGTCATCCCGGCAGCCAGGACCGTATTCACCGAGGCCTGCTGCATCACGATGCTCAGGTTCTGTCCGGTGAGAAAGCGACCGCCGGAAAGAAAGTGGAAACCCGCGACCAGCAGCAGCAGCACCGGCAACATGCCGGCGGCGCTCATCATGGCGCGCAGCTTGCGTTTGCGGGCCTCGAGGGAGCCGGGGGCTTCTAGTCCTACTGGATTGGAAGAAACGTTGCTCATTGAAAACCTCCCATTTCGGGTCGGTCGACCGAGTGACGATCGCGCCCGCGTTCGTTTTGGTGTGAAGTCAGGCGACCGAGGGCAGAGCCACGTCGGTTGCAAAGGCCATGATGTTCTCCTGGGTCGGCTCGATGCCGGTATTGCCACCGACCTCACCGGCAATGGTGCCCTCGCGCATCACCAGGATACGATCGGAGATGCCGATCACTTCCGAGAGTTCCGAAGAGATGACGAGGATGGCGACCCCGCTCAGCGCCAAGGAGTCGATGATCTTGTAAATCTCGGACTTGGCGCCAATGTCGACACCTCGTGTCGGTTCATCGAGGATCAGAACCTTGGGTTGAATTTGCAGCCAGCGTGACAGCAGGACCTTTTGCTGGTTGCCGCCCGATAGGCCGCCAACGGGGAAAGATTCCGAAGGCACCCTGACCGACAGGGACTGGATCGCCTCGATTGCACGGGAGCGGGCCTTGTCCAGATCCAGAACCACGCCCCAGCGCGCGTCGGGCCGCAAGACGCTGGTGTTGATATTGTCCTGGCACGACATGTCGAGAAACAGCCCGTTGCCGCGCCGGTCTTCCGTGAGGTAGGCGACGCGCGCGTCGATGGATTGCTGCGGTGAGGTTGGGGCGAAGGGCTTGCCCTCGAGCGTCATGGTTCCCGATTTGCGCGGACGCGCGCCATAGATGGCCTGGGCAAGTTCGGAACGGCCCGCCCCGATCAGACCGGAGAGCCCCACCACCTCACCAGCCCGCAGAGTCAGGGAGCAATCCTTGAGAAAGCTGCTGTCGGAAAGATTGCGCACGTCGAGAACGACAGGGGCGGAGGATTTGTCGCCACGGTCGGACTTCGTATAGAGCGAAGAGAGTTCGCGTCCCACCATCATCCGTACGATGGCGTCAGGGCTGAGCTGTTCCCGGTCCAGCGTGCCGACATAGGTGCCGTCGCGCAACACAGAGACCCGGTCCGCCAGCTCGTAGACCTCGTTCATGCGGTGGGAGATGTAGACGATCGCCATGCCGTCGTCCCGCAGCTGCCGGATCATCGAAAAGAGCCCGTCGGTCTCACGTGACGACAGTGCGGTCGTTGGCTCGTCCATAACCAGAATGCGGGAATTGGCATGGAGCGCTCTGGCGATTTCCACCAGTTGCTGATTGGCGATGGTCAGTGTGCCGACCGTGGTTTCAGCCGTAAAACTTGCTCCAAGGCGGTGTAGGATCGGCTCGACGCTTTTCGACATTGCTGCGCGATCGATGATCCCGCTGCGGTTGATTTCGCGGCCGAGATACATGTTCTGGGCAACTGTCAGGTTCGGAGCCAGTGCCAGCTCCTGATAGATGATCGAGACCCCCGCCTGGCGCGAGGAAATGGGGTCGTGAATATCGGCGACCAAGCCATCGATCAGAATTTCAGCGCCCGGATCGGGCTGGTAGGCGCCCGAAAGGGCTTTCATCAAGGTGGATTTGCCGGCGCCGTTTTCGCCCATGAGAGCGTGAACTTCGCCTGGATAGAGCGTGAGCTGCACATTGGAGAGCGCCTTCACGCTCCCGAATGTCTTCGAGACATTGCGCATCTCCAGTATTGGCTTTGCCATGGCTGCTTCCTCCCAGAACCGCTAGCGGCGTCAGGAAACAAAACCGATCCATGTGAATGCAGGATTTTCTGAATCGCGCTCGAAATGAAATCGAGCGTTCATGATTGTAATATTTGTAACAGACGGCCTTTCAGCCTGTCGCTGATCCCCGCTGGTGCAAGGAGGCGCGCAGGGCGCGGGCCAGCGCGTCCATGGCATAGGGCTTTTCAATCAGGCTCGCCTCGGGCGGCAATACAACACGGCGGTCGGCGCCGTCGCGGGCATAACCCGAGGTGAAGAGCACCGGCAGACCTGGCCGGATGGCCTCTGCGTAGTCGGCTACATCGAGGCCCGTCATGCCCTGGGGCAGGATCAGGTCGGTGAACACCAAGTCGAAAGCGTTGCCGGTAAGAGCCGCTTTTGCCTGCTCCACATCAGGAACGGCGACCACTTCATAGCCGAGCCGGCTCACCATGTCCGTGGCCGTGGCCCGCATGATCGGGTCGTCCTCGACAATAAGCACGCGTTCACCCGAACCGCTGATGGACAACAGTTTTTCCTGGAGACGCGCTGATATGGGCGTAGCCATGGTGATGCAGGGCAGGGAGAGGATGACGAGGGTGCCTCGACCGGGCTGGCTCTCGATGGCGATGTCGCCGCCGGACTGCTTGATGAAGCCATAGACCATGCTGAGCCCGAGCCCGGTGCCACGTCCCTTCTCCTTGGTGGTGAAGAAAGGCTCGTAGATGCGGGCCAGAACGGCCTCGCTCATGCCCTCGCCGGCGTCGCGGACCGACAGCCGGATATTGCGCGCCTCTTCGCTGCCCTCGGTCCATGTCCGGATCTGGATGATCCCGCCCCCCTGCATGGCGTCGCGGCTGTTGAACACCAGGTTGAGAATGGCGTTTTCCAGCTGAACCGGGTCCACGAAGGTTTCGGGCAAATTCGGATCGAGCTCGATTTTGACTTCGATTCCCGCGCCGAGCCCGTATTCGACGAGGTCGAGCAGGCCCGTTATCAGGGCATTGATATCGGTCATCCTGGGCTGCAACGTTTGCTGGCGGGCAAAGGCCAGCAAGCGCTGCGTCACCGCCGCGGCACGCTCGGTGGCGTCGAGCGCGCGCACCAGCCGGCCGGCAACGGTCTGATCGGCATAAAGCTCCTCGTGCAGCATCTGCAAATTGCCGCTGATGGCAGCGAGCAGGTTGTTGAAGTCGTGCGCGATGCCGCCGGTCAGCTGGCCTACTGCTTCCATGCGCTGGGCCTCGCGCAACTGCCGGTCGACGACCCGTCGCTCGGTCTGGTCGGTATATGTGGTGACAAAGCCGCCAAGAGGCATGGGCTGGCTGCGCACATCGACCACGCGACTGTCGGCGAAATGTAGCTCGAACTGCGCCGCTTCGGTTCGCCGGTTGCCAAGCATCTCGCCGGGGCTAAGCCGATGGCCATGCAGACCCAGGGCGATGCCGCCGCCGCTCGTAAAGTGCTGCACCACGTCGGCAAATGTCATGCCGGTATCCACGTCTTCGGGGTTCATACCGTAAATGGCGAGGAACTTAGGGTTCCACGCAACCAGGTACCCGGCGTCATCGAAGACACAGATGCCGTCGACCATGTTGGAAAACATCGCTTCCACCATACGGCTGTTTTCCGAAACCTGTTTGGCAAGGCTCTCGCGCTCAAGACTTGCATCCTTGAAGACGTTGAAGGCGCGCGCGAGGCCGCCAAGCTCGTCGTCCCGCGTCAAGCCAGGCACGGAGGCCGATCTGTCCCCGGCGGCCAGCCGGGTCATGGCATCGGTGACGTCCTCGAGGTTTCGGGCGAGATCGCGCATCACGTAGAATGCGGCCAATGCGGCGGCAACAATGGCCAGGGCGCCAAGCAGCGTGATGAATTCTTTGCTGCTCCCGAGCGTCCTGACCGCTTCGAGACTACGCTGCGTCACCGCGGTCGAGGTCGTTTCGACGATCGAGCTCACCTCTTCACCCAGTTGCGTGGAGAGCGTGTGAATGGTTGAGAGCAGGAAGCGGATGCGTTGCTGGGTCTCGAGGTCGCGCCGGTTCAGCTGGAAGGTTGATTGCTGCTCCCTGAGGAACTCGATTGCCCCAGTCCCCGCGCCTGTCTGCGCCTCCGGCATGTTGTAAATATCAGCCAGAAGCGCGCCGTATTGCGACTCGAGCGCAACTATCGTGTAGTCGTTCTCGCCCGCGAGCGCGACGAGAACCAGTTCTATGGCCTCTACGAAGCGATCGGCGAGCTGATGCCCGCGCTCCCCCCCTGCATTGAGGCGATCAATGAGCGCGGCGCGGCCATCGAGACCATAGCGCCGCTCGGCCAGGTCGGCGCGGATATCAAGGCTCTGCTTTGTTGTGGCGATTAGGGCGACGAGCTCTCGGGAAAGATCGCCGGCTAGGGCCTGCACCCGCTCACGCCGACCCTCATCCATGAACGCAGGGCTGGTCGGGAGCCGCTGTACGAAACTGGTGAATTCGCCAATGCGTGCAGAAAGACGGGCACTTTCGTTCTCGAGTTCGTTCATCACCCGAACGGAACTGACAAAGGGCGCGAGAGCGGCAAGGGCGGAGCTGTCGTGTGCAAGCGTCATCGCCGCCACGATGTCGGCGAGGCTCTCGTCGCTGAGCTGGTCGAGGGTAGTTTCTGTTTGGCTGAAGCCGCGAAAGGCCAGCACACCGACGGCGATGTTGAGGGCCAGTATCAGCCCGAATGCGATCAGCAGCTTGGCCTTGACAGTCCGTGCAATCCGCAATGCTTGCCGAGCTCCCCGCGCGACCATGGGAACGCCATTCAAGCCAACAACCGCAAAAGATGCAATTGGGCCTTTGCTGGCGGGCTGAACGGAGGATCTAGGAAGCGGACCCCACCATCAATGGCTTCCGGTCAATGCCCTTCTTTTGCAGCACGCCGGCATCCGGACCGAACATGGCATAGACCTGCAGCAGCGCGGCTCCCAGGGCAGAGGCCTTGCTGCCTATGGCGCCCGTGGTGATCGGTGGCGCGACAAGGCCTTCCGGCAGAACCTGGGTAAAGCGGCGAAGGGTACGCTCGACGGTGTCGGACAACAGGGCGGGCGGCAAAATGCCATCAATCACGATCGCTTCGACATCAATGACGGCGATGCAGCTCACAAGCGCCTGGGCGAGGGCATCGGCGCAGTCCTCCTGCCACTGCTCCACAAGGGGGGCAGCGGCGGCCGGCGTCGGCTCAAGGTCACGCACGCGGCGGATGTCGACGCCGTTGAAGCGGAGATGCTGGGTCAGGGTGGATACCGAGGCGCGGTGGAGAAGGACCTCAAACGGACCAGTCGGCGCGGGCACGGAATTGAGCGTTGAGGCGGCTACCGGAATGGGACCCATGGCCGCCGCATTGCCATTCGGGCCGGTCTGTAGCGTCCCGTCAAGCACGAGGCCCCCGCCGACAAAGGTGCTGAGCGAGATATGGAGAAAATCCGGAGTGGTCCTGCCGATGCCATAGACAAGTTCGGCAAGGGCCGCGGCCGAGGCGTCGTTTTCGACCATGACCGGCAGCCCCTGGGTTTCCAGGAAGCCGCTGCGGATGTCCGTCGCTTTCCAGGCATCGCGGACGGCGGGCGGGAAGCCCAGTTCATTGCTCCAGTTGCCGATAAAATAGGGGGCCGAAACGCCGATGCCGATCAGCCGGCTGCTGCGCTTCGCCCCCAGCTCGTTCCTGAAGCTGGCGATGGCAGAATTGGCGAGCGTCGCCGCCTGTCCGGGCGTTGGGTGGTCGTATTCATGCGATTGCGAGGCAACGATTTCCCCGGAGAAGTCGAGCAGGAGTGCGTCGAGCGAACGGCGCCCGATATGCAGGCCAATCGAAAATGCCCCGTCCGGCGCGAGGCCATACATGACGGAGGGTTGTCCCTTCCCGCCAAAGCGCTTGCCGTTCTCCTTGACGAGACCGGCTGCGACCAGGGCGTCGACAATGGTCGCCACCGCCGCCGGCGTCAGGTGGGCAAAGCGTGCAATTTCGGCCTTCGAGGCTGTACCGGAGCGGCGGATCGCCTGCAGCACGACCCGCTCGTTGTAGTGTCTGACCTGGACTGAATTGCTGCCCTTGTTGCCGGCCACGTTCCATTCTCCCTTTGGCCGCGCACCCCGGTGGTTGGATGCGGTGGTCTCTTACATAGCTGCGCCAGCTCCAGGCGCCGAGCATAATAGTCGTCACCCTTCCTATCGCTGCCCAGCACCGCGAATCAATTTGGTTGACGGCACTGACTTATTTATTATAGCAAATTGCTTTAATAAAATAACGACAGAAGTCGTCGGTCGAAAACAACGGCGTCCTTCTCACCAAGTCATGGTGGTGGGGCCGAAGTCGACCAGGGGCATAGGGCTGCGACGGTGAGAGCGCCGGACCCGTGCCTGAAGGGCTCAAACTAGAACTCGCATTTCCACCAGGGCAGACGAATGACGAAGACGGTGACTTTCGACAATGTAGTAAGCCTCATACGCGAGCGCGGCAGTGCCGGCCGCAGCATGACGGCGATTGTCGGCCCCCCGGGCACCGGGAAATCGACCACCAGCATCGCCATCGCAGCGGCGCTGAACCGTGATGAACCGGGCTCGGCTGTCGTGATGCAGATGGATGGCTATCACTATGACGACGGCGTGTTGCGTTCCCGCAGCCTCCTGAGCCGAAAGGGCGCGCCGGAGACATTCGATCTCGGTGGCCTCGACGCAATGTTGGCTCGCCTCAAGGCCAACAAGGAACGCGAGATCGCCGTTCCCGTCTTCGACCGTACCCTCGAGATCTCGCGGGGCAGCGCGGCGATCATCCATCGGGAGGCGCGCCACCTCATCATCGAGGGCAACTACCTGCTCTACCAGGTTGGCGACTGGCAGAACCTGCATGCCTACTTTGATACCACGATCTGGATCCACACCGCGACCGACGACCTGCGGGAGCGTCTGATCAATCGCTGGAAGGGCCTTGGGCTCACCGCCGAGGAAATCGCGGACAAGGTGGACGGCAACGACCTGCCAAACGCGGAGCTTGCACGGCGCTGCAGCGCGGAGCCGGAGTTTAGTCTTCCCAGTCAGTCCGGTGTCGCCGATGCACCAGCGACGTCCCCGGCGAGCCGGTTGTCAGGGGTTTCCACGACGAACTAGGCCAGAAAGTCTTCGTTTCTGGTGTCTAGCACTTGGTTCGCTCAAGCAATGAGCGGGAGACGATCATGGCCTCGGTGGAAAGCGATGAAGCAAAAAAGATAGGGCTCATCCTGTCCCCGCCCTGGCGCCCGCTTCTGATCGGCGTCACCATGCTCGTCGTTTGCCTGCTTGGCAGCTTGACCCGGCCGGCAGGCTTTCTGGCCCTGATCTGGCCGGCCAATGCCATGCTTTTCTGCCTCCTCGTTCGCGTCCCCGACGCGCGGCGCATTTCCGTCTGGCTCTGCGCGGTCATGGCGTATTTGGGGGCAGATATCCTCACCGGTACCAATCTCCAGAATGCCATTCTGCTTGATGCGATAAATCTGGGCGGTGTCGGCGCAGCCAGCCTCGTGTACCGTTTTCTGCCCGCCCATGCCTTCAACATGCGCGAGCCGGCATCGGTGCTATACATTGTGCTCGTTTCCACCGTGGCGGCGATCGTGGCAGGCTTGGGGGGCACAGTCGCCGGACCGGTTCTGCTCGGTATTGGCCCCCTGGACGGCTGGGTCTTCTGGTTCACGTCCGAACTCGTCAATTATATCGCCTTGCTGCCGGTCGTCCTGTCGGCGCCGCCGCTGCGCAGGTTTGCTCCAGCCTCAGGGTCGTTTGAACGGGGGCCTCGGCTAAGCAGTGCGCTGCCGGCCTTGTCCCTTCTATTGTCCTGCGCCTTTGCCATGGTTATCGGCGGGCCCGGTGCGATCGCCTTCGTCGTGCCTGCATTGCTTTGGTGCGGTTTCGCATATCCCGTATTTGTGGTGTCACTGCTCTCGCTGATGGTCAGCTACTGGTCCCAAACGGTCCTCAGCACGGCCTATCAGTACCACGGTCTGGGTGCTGTCGAAGAGCGCGCGGTGGTGTCTATGCGCCTTGCAGCATTCGTTGTGGCCCTGGCCCCAGTGACCCTGTCGATCTTGATGCGGAGCCGGGACGAACTGGTCAAGAGACTGTCGGAGGCGCGCGAGCGTGTCGAAATGGCGGTTGAGGCCGGTGGCATTGTCGCGACCTGGGACGTAGATCTGGTGGGTCGCAACATCCTCATAGAGGGGCGCGCGACCCGATCGCTGGGGCTTGGCGAGCGCGCTGCGTCCGGCATCAGTCTCGATGAACTCAATGCTTTGATACACCCCGACGACCGCCAGCGGGTCAACGACGCCCTGCGTTCCACCATAGCCACAGACACGGACTATAGCTGCCGGCACAGGATGTTGACCCCTGCCGGTGAGGTACGCTGGTACGCCGCCTTCGGAAAGCTGCTGCGGGACAAGAGCAACACAGCCTCCCATCTCGTTGGCATTTTGATGGATTTTACCGACGAAGCAGAGGCCGTGGAGGCCCTCGAGCAGAGCAATAGGCGTTTCAATATCGTGAGCGAGTCCATTCCCCAGATCGTCTGGAGCGCAGACGCCAAGGGCCGGCACGACTATTTCAATTGCCGTTGGTCCGAGTTCACAGGGCTTTCCCCGGACGAGTGCTCGCCCGATATCTGGAAAGATTTGGTCCATGTCGATGACCAGGCCCGGGTCAACGAGGTCTGGCAGGACTGCCTGGCGACGGGCAAAACCTATTCCCTGGACTACCGCTTTCGCTATCGGGACGGCAGCTATCGATGGCTCAAGGTGCTGGCCAAGCCGGTACGAAATCCTGAGGGCGTGGTCACGCGCTGGTACGGAACCTCCACAGACATCGATGACGTCAAGCGGCTAGAAGCGGAGCGTGAACTCGTCGCCCGCGAGCTGGACCATCGGATCGGAAACCTGTTTTCATTGGTCAACGGACTGGTTTCCCTGACCGCGCGCGATGCGACCGATGTGAAGGCCGCCATGCAGGATCTGCGCGGGCGGCTCAGCGCCTTGCATGACGCACACGCCCTCATCAGACGCAGCGACCAGCAAAACGAGGTTTCGTTGATGCAGTTGTTGGGACAGCTATTGGCCCCCTATCGATCTGGCGGGCAGAACATCGTCATCGTCGGCGATGATCTGGCGGTAGCGTCTTCAGCGGCGGCGTCGATAGCCCTCGTCTTTCACGAACTGGCGACCAATGCCGTCAAATACGGGGCTCTTCGGGATGGCGAGGGCCAGCTGCGGATCGTGCTTCGGCGCACGGGGCAGAGTTTTTGTGTCGACTGGCAGGAGGTCGCGCCCCGCCAGAAAATCCCGAACCAACGCAGTGGGTTCGGGTCCAGGTTGTTCAATTCCATCGTGGAAGGGCAGTTGCAGGGGCGGGCCATGCGCTCTTATTCGGGCGATGGCCTCTCCATTCATATAGAATTGCCGATCACATCGCTCCTCGCTCAGGCCGCACGGCACTAGTCTGCGCCGTGCGGGGCGGGAATCGCAACTCCCAACGCCCCGTTAGAGGCTGAGTTCGACCGAGCGGTTCGCCGCGCGGGAGAAGCCGGCAAGTGAGAGCTTCAATTCGACGGCTTCACCGGTTCCCGCATTCGCCGCGCCGATGACGAGGTCGGTGCCTGCGCGCAAAGCGCTGATCTGGCTGGCATCGAAGACCACGGGCACAAGACAGCCTGTGGCAATGCAGGTCAGGAACGGCCAGTTGGCGCCGATGTTTTTGCCGTCGACCTTGAGCACGGCCCCGTCGGCGAGACGGAGGCCAAAGGGCAGAAGCAGCATGCCTTCGGCGCGGTCAACGGCCGGGGTGGCGAGTTCGACGGAAAGAACGGGCTGGCCGCTTCGGCTGTCGGCCAGCGTTTGCGACATCACGCAGAGCTTTGCCGCGTCCTGAATGCGGCAGGAAACCGTCCAGTCGCCATGCTCTTCGTTAAGCGATTGCGCGCCACCCGGCAGGGCGGCCGGCTTGGCGTCTTGGGCGAAGGTGGGCGAGGAGAGCAGGGCGAGAGCGAGGGCGGCAGAAAGAACGACGTTACGCATTGGCAGCTTTTTCGATGGCGAGGGGTTTTCTGGCGGCGGCGCGGTCGGGCGGTCCCGGGAGCCGAAACAAGGCGTCGCCGAGGCGGTGTTGTTCCGGGCCGAATGTGGCTTCGTCCGATGGGAGGAGGACGGCGGCGTCCTCGATGCCGAGGTGGGCGAGCTGGAACGGCGTGCCATGGCCATATTCCATGTGACCGCGTCCAATGATGCCCACGATCTGGCCGGCGACGCCGTCCGCGAGCGCCTTGGCGATGTTGCACGCAAACGCGCGATCCCAGGTCTGTTGAGCGCGCACGAAGCGATCAAAGCCAGGATCGGCGGCATCGGCCGCGCGACGGTCCGGACGGCCTCCTCCGGTAATATCGAAGAGATACTGGCGGTGGGCGGTGCTGGCCGGCACCGCTGGTGTCAGCCCGTCGCGCTCGTCTTCAGGTACGGCATTCCAACCGTCCTTGCCGACCCGGGTCACCAGGGGGCGCTCGCAGTTGAGCGCCAGCATCGGCAGACGGAACTGTCGGCAGAAGTTGAAGAGCGGCAGATAGAGCTCGGGATCGAAGCGCCAGACGGTGTCCCATTCGGCCTGATCCAGAAACTCGCCGACGTTCAACTCCCCGGCAACCCAGCGATCGAGCACCGGCTGGCAACGACGGGGGAACATCTCGAAGCCGACGGCAATGTCGCTTCGCTGGGTGAGCAGGCCGGCACAGACGTGCAACTGCCAGCGATGAACATCGAAGCGGTCGTGGGTTTCCCCGAGCAGAACGACACGGTGCTCTGCGAAGCGCGCCATCACGTCTCCATGAGAAAGCGGGGTGCCGCTATTCCCGTCGATCCAGCGTCCGGCGTCGTGCTGGGTCCTCATGCTGACACCGCCTTGTCGTGACGTTGCAGGCTGAGACCGGTCGGGATGCCGTCTCTGTCCAGAGCTGCGCCATCCTGCCAGGCGGAGACGGTGTTCCCCAGCAGATGCAGGTGGAAGTCGGAGCGCATGACATTGATGAAACCCATGGCCGGTTTGACGCTTTCGATGATCCCGGTCCAGTTCTGCTCAAAGCCAGGGCGCTTGAAACCGATCGAGACCCGGTTGCCCTGCTCGAGCGCTGCCTGCAACGGCAGAGCGCCAGCATCATCGAGCCCGACATCGTCGCGCTTGGCTCGCGGCTCCTTCGGCTCTTCGGCCAGTGCTTCGCCTGGACCGAACCCAGCCAGGGCGGCATCGAACGGTTCGATCCCGGCAAAGCCGACAACGCTGAACAGCACCGTTTCGCCGCTGCGGAAGTCGATGCGGGGATAGGCCTTGTCCTGCATCACCGAGGTGCGATCGACGATGATGGAGGTGATGACCGAAGGATCGATGCGGCTATCGTGGGCGGCGCCGGCACAAACGAGCCAGCCGTCCTCCTCGGTTACGGTCTCGATCGCGCCGATGCGTTCATGCGTGGCGCCATTCTGCTTCGCTGTAATCATAAGCTCGCCCATGGAGGGCAGTTGGCGGATGACCGAAGCGGGG
>NZ_JAFKHD010000359.1 GCF_017307565.1 Devosia sp. | reverse complement strand
AGAGCCCACCGCCCCTAGACAATCCCTCCCCTGCCCGGTTCTATCCCGGCATGGATACAACCGACCGATTCCCCGATGTGATGCTGCTGGCCGCCGGCCTCGGCACCCGTATGCGCCCCCTGACGGAAAACCTGCCAAAACCGCTCATTCCGGTTGCCGGCATCCCGCTCATCGAGCGCGTCATCGGCAACGCAAGGGCCGAAGGGGCAAAGCGTTTTATCGCCAATGCCCACTATCGCGCCGATCAGGTGCTGGCCCATTTTGGTGGCCTCGTAAAAGTCAGCCGGGAGGACGAACTTCTGGGCACCGGCGGCGGCGTGAAGCGGGCTTTGCCCATGCTGCATTCCGATCCCTTCTTCGTCATGAACACCGACGCTTTCTGGCCCGAAGGCAGCGACCAGCCGCTCAAGCGCATGATCGCGCGCCATACCGGCCCTCAAGACATCGTCATGCTCTGCATCCAGCCCCGCCGCGCCACCGGTTTTTCCCGCAGCCACGATTTTTGCCTCGCCCCCGATGGCCTCGTTACCCGCGACTATGGCGCGCCGATCATTTATGGCGGCGTGCTGTTGCTTGGCCGCGAAATCTTTGCCGATAGCCCCGATGGCGCCTTCTCGCTCTATCCGCTCCTCGAAGCCGCGCTCGAGCGTGAAACGCTGAAAGGCGTCGTCCTTGACGCACCATGGTTCCATGTCGGCGACCCCGGTGGCCTTGCCGAAGCCGAACGCCTCCTGGGCGCCTCATGACCATTTTCTCGATCACCCCGCATTCGCCCTTCCTGCCCACCTTGGCAGACGCGATCATGGATGGGCGCCTGCTGCGCAATTGGCCACGCGAAAACCCTTTCTGGCTGAGCGACGTCACCGTCATCCTGCCGACCCAGCGCGCCCGCGAGGCCCTTGCCGAAGCTTTCGCCAAGCACCCTGACTTTACCGGCCTCCTGCCCGATATTCGCACCTTTGGCGGCGACGAGGGCGATGAAGAACCCTTCCTGCCGCCCTTCGATGCGCCGCCAAGCCTACCGGCCGCAACGACGCTGGAGCGCCGCCTGATCCTCTCGCGGCTCGTGGCCGCCTGGGCCCATAGCCCCGCCGGCGGTCAGGCTTTTTCGACGCCGCCGACGGCCGCCGAAATCTTCTCCATGGCCGACTCCCTCGCCCACGTGTTTGACGACCTCGCCATTGCAGAACGCGGCCCCGGCGAATTGCGCGCCCTCGGCGACCAGCTCGGTCCCGAACTCGGCGCCTATTGGCAGCAGACTCTCACTTTTCTCGACATCGCCCTTTCGTCCTGGCCGCTGATGCTGGAAGACCGGAAACGCGCCGACCCCTCGCAACTCCGCGGCGCACGGCTCGACCGGCAAGCCGAGGGCGCGCCGCTGATCTATGGCGACCGCCCCGTCATCGCCGCCGGCTCCACCGGCTCGATCCCCGCTACCGCGCGTTTTCTTAAAGCGCTTGAACGCTTGCCGCGCGGCGCTCTGGTTCTGCCGGGCCTCGATACGGCCATGTCGTCGGACACCCACGCGGCCCTGCTTGATCCCGACCAGAGCCCGCACGGCCATCCGCAATATCACCTCGCAAAACTGCTTCGCACGCTAGGCGCCAGCCCGGCCGAGGTGATCGAACTCGCTCCCACCGAGCATCCGCGTACCCCGCTCCTCCACCGCGCCCTGGCCCTGACGTCCGAAACCGCGCTCTGGGCCGAGCAGCGCCCGGATGCCGAAACCCGCGACGCCGCCCTTGCCGGCGTTTCCATCATTGCTGCCCGGCATGAAGACGAAGAGGCCCGCGCCATCGCCATCGCTGCGCGCGAGGCTCTCTCCAACAAACAGACTGTCGGTATCATTACGCCTGACCGGAATCTCGCCCGTCGCATCGCCGCCGAACTCGGCCGTTTTGGGGTAGTGGTCGACGACGCCGCTGGCGCGCCGCTGTTCCAGTCGACCATCGGCCGCCTCGCTCGCCAGATACTGACGCTGGCGGTAAACCAGTGCGCTGCCGTCGACCTCATCTCCCTCCTCCGCAATCGCGCCAGCCTTTTTGGCCGTAGCCGCGGAGAAATTTCCAATCTCGCCGACGATATCGAGCTTGCTTTGCTGCGCGGCCAAAGACCGGCTCCCGGCCTCGATGGCCTGCGCGCTGCCCTCGCCGAACATATCATCCAGCCCCCCAAGGGCGCCGCGCGCCGTCTCAACGAGAGCCACGCCCCGAATATCCTCGCGCTGCTCGACGACATTGCCGCCGCCCTTACCCCGCTCACTCGCCTCCTCGCCACCCCGCTGATCCAGGCCGCCGATCTTGCCAGCGCCATCGTCGCAGCAGTCGACCTCGTCGCTGCCGGTGCCCCGGTGCGTGGTCGCGAGGAATTGCACTCCTGGGCCGATGAGATGGCCAAGCTGACCGGCGAGGGCCATGCCTTCGCCCCCGCGGGACTCGACGCCGTGCTTTCCGCCCTCATGCAGGGCTTTCAGGTCCGCAACCGGCTCGATAGCCGCAAGGACATCGCCATCTGGGGCCAGATCGAAGCCCGTCTGATGTCGCCCGATCTGATGATCCTCGGCGCCCTCAACGAAGATATCTGGCCCGAGCCGGCCGATCCCGGCCCCTGGCTCAGCCGCGGTATGCGCCTTGCCACCGGCCTCGAGCCGCCCGAACGCCTGCAAGGCCTCGCCGCCCACGATTTTGCGCAAGCCATGGGCAATGCCAGGGTGATCATCGCCTATGCCGACCGCATCGGCACCAGCCCATCCCTGCCCTCGCGCCTCGTGCAGCGGCTTGATGCCTTTGCCGGCGAAGAGGCCGCAAACGCCCTGCGCCAGCGCGGTCGCGGCTGGATCGAGGCCGCCCGCGCGATTGATGCCGTGGAGACGGTTACTCCAGCCGGTCGCCCGCTCCCCAACCCGCCCGCCGACATCCGCCCGCGAAAACTATCGGTCACCGAGGTCGAGACCCTGATGCGCTCGCCCTATGATCTCTATGCCAAACACGTACTGAAACTGCGCCAGCTCGATCCCTTGGGCGACGTTCCCGATGCGCGCGAGCGCGGCACCATCATCCACGACGCTTTCGCCCGCTTCGTCGAAGAGGGGCACGACCCCACCGCGCCCGACGCCTTCGAAAAGCTCATGGCCATCGCCGCCGACGCCTTTTCCGGTCTCGAAGCCATTGGCGAGCGCCGCGACATCTGGCTCAAGCGCTTTGGCACCGCCGCCGAACAGTTTTTGGCCTTTGAGCGCGAACGCCACCCCCGCGTGCGGCAGCGCCATGCGGAAATCAAAGGCAAGATGCCGCTTCACCTCTCTGAAGCCTTTGAAATCACCGGCCAGGCCGACCGCATCGACGAGATGACGGATGGCACCGTCGAAATTCTCGATTTCAAGACCGGCTCGCCTCCCACCCCGGCGATGATGAAGGCGTTTGAAGCGCCGCAATTGCTCATGGAAGCCGTCATGACCCAGGCCGGCGCCATGACCGGCATCGCCGCCGCCCCGACCAGCGCCCTCACCTATGTCAAAATCGGCCTCGGCCCCGAAGCCTTCGTCCCCTCCGACTTCAAGGCGTCAGACGGCATGCCGCTGATGGAAGCCGCCGACGAGATCAACCGCCGGCTGCAGAGCCATATCGACCATTTCCTCTTCCGCGAGACTCCCATGCCGGCGCGCCTGCTGCCGCTTGCCGGCCAGCGCTTTGCCGGCGCCTATGACCACTTGGCCCGTGTCGCCGAATGGACCAGCGTCGATGGCGGGGAGGACGAGGCATGAGCATGGAACGCGGAAAGCTCACCGTCCCCTCCGACACCAGTCGCGCGCAGAGCCGCGCCACCGATCCCAGCCATTCGATCTGGGTGGAGGCCAATGCCGGCTCGGGCAAAACCTTCGTGCTCACCCGTCGCGTGCTGCGGCTGCTGCTGGCCGGAGTGAAGCCGGAATCCATCCTCTGCCTCACCTATACCAAGGCCGCCGCCGCCGAGATGCGCAAGCGCGTCTCCCAGCAATTGGCCGAATGGGCCGTCATCCAAGAAGCAAAACTGCGCGAGAAGCTGACGGACCTCCTCGGCACCCCGCCCGATGCCTCCGGCCTTCACGTCGCCCGCACCCTTTTCGCTCGCGCCCTCGAGACCCCGGGCGGGCTGCGCATCCTCACCATCCACGCCTTTTGCGAAGCGGTGCTGCATCGCTTCCCCATCGAAGCCGGCGTGCCCTTCGATTTTTCGGTGATCGAGGAAGACCAGCAGACCCAGCTCATCCTCGCCGCCCGCGAAAGCGTGCTGGCGGAAGGCCTTCGCGGCGGCGCCAATGGTGCAGCTGTCGAAACGCTCTTTCATCTTCTCAGCGACCATCACATCACCGAAGCCATCGGCGCCGCGCTGTCCAAGGGCGCGCGGCTAAAGCCGCTGCTCGCCGATCCCGAAGGCGCCAAAGCCCGGCTGCGGCGCCTCGTTGGCCTGAGTAATGTTTCTGCTACCGAGCTGATCGAAAGCACGGTTCGCGATACCCTCCTCACGCCCGACGTGCTGCGCCACCTCGTCTCGACGCTGAGCGGCAATCCCGAGGGCAATCGCAAATGCGTCGATCTCCTCGCCCGACTCGATCCCGAACAACCAGACCGCGAAAAGCTCTACGCTGCCTTTTTCACCGGCAAGGGCGAGCCCCGCGCCAGCCTTCTTACCAAGGCAGAGCAGACCGCCTATCCGCACTTTCTTGAGCTGCTGACCGCGGAGCAGAATCGCCTCGTCGCGGTTGAAACCGATATCCGTGCCGCCCAGCTCGTCGAACGCAGCAATGCGGTGCTCGACATTCTCGTCGCCATCGCCAAGCGCTACGAGGATCAAAAGCGCCGCCGGGCTCTGCTCGACTTCGACGATCTCGTCGATCGCCTCGGCGATCTCTTGGACAATCTCGAGATCGGCCCCTGGGTCCAATACAAGCTCGATGCCGGCATCGAGCATATTCTGGTCGACGAGAGCCAGGACACCAATGACCAGCAATGGCGCGTGGTGCGGGCACTCGCTGCCGAATTCTTCGTGGGCGAAGGCGCCGCCCGGCGTCCCCGCTCTGTCTTTGCCGTGGGCGACCAGAAACAGTCGATCTATTCGTTCCAGGGCGCCCAGCCCGCCCTTTTCGGCACCACCGGCTACGACTTTGCCCGCCGTGCGGAAGCAGCCGAAATGGCCTTCGCGCGCCTGCCGCTCCACACCAGTTTTCGCACGCTTTCCGGCATTCTCGACGCTGTCGACAAGGTCTGCGCTCGCTCCGATATCCAGCTTGCCCTCCTCGCTGCCGATCCGGTGCTACACACCGCAGCCCGCAGCCAGCCGGGCGGTACCGTCACCCTTTGGCCGCCGATCCAGGCGCAAAAGTCCGAAGCCGGTGATGGCCAATGGCCGCTTGAGCCAGTCGAAGCCGAGCAAAGCGCCGCGCGGCAGGTGGCCCTGCGCATTGCCCGCGAGATCAAGGGCTGGATCGACAATGGGCGCCCGTTGGCCCAACGTGGCCGCGCCGTCACGGCCGATGATGTTCTCATTCTCGTCCAGTCCCGCAGCGCCCTCTTCCAGGAAATCATCCGCGCCCTGCGCCTCTGCGGCGTGCCCACTCCCGGCGCCGACCGGCTCGCGGTCACCGGCCACATCGCCGTGCTCGATCTCCTCGCGCTCATCGACGTGCTGCTCAATCCCGCAGACGATCTGCAACTGGCCGCGCTCCTCCGCTCGCCGCTCTTCGACTTTTCCGAGGACGATCTATTCAACCTCGCCAGCACCCGCGCCGAGCGGCAAACCCTCTGGTCTGCCCTCCTCGCCTCTGCGCAACCCGCATCCAGCGCGGCGGCAGAGCGCCTCACGGCCTGGCGCGCCAATCTCGATTTTGAACGGCCTTTCGAGTTCCTGACGCGGGTTCTTTATGCCGATCAGGGCCTAAAGCGCTTCCACGCCCGCCTCGGCACGGAAGTCGACGAAGTCATCTCCGAATTTCTGCAACTCGCTCTCGACCACGAACAGCGCGAACAACCTTCCCTGCAGGGTTTTGCCGCCGACATGCGCCAGCGCAATGTCTCCATCAAGCGCGAGCTGGCGGAAGGCGGCGGCGGCGTTCGCGTCATGACCGTGCACGGCGCCAAGGGTCTTGAAGCTCCCGTCGTCATCATGGCTGATGCCGCGAGCAAGCCTGCCGCCAAACAGATCGGCAGCCCGATCTATATCGTCCCGGACCATCCCGGCCCGCTCCTCATCCACGCCTCCAACCAACGCCAGCACGTGCCGGCGACGCTCGAAATCAAGGAAGAGACCGACGCCAATCTGGCGCAGGAATATTGGCGCAAGCTCTATGTCGCCATGACCCGGGCCGAAGACGAACTCTACGTTACCGGCGCGCTGACCCAAAACGGCAAGCTCGAAGGCTCATGGTATGAGGCCATAGAATCGGCTCTCGCCGACAATGCCGAGACGATCGAAGACGAAAACGGCACCTCCGCCCTCGTCTTTCCCATCGTTCGCCCGCAGCCAGTCGCCGCCATCGGTTCCTCCGCTCAGCTCCCCGCGCCTTTCGTCTGGATCGAGCCGGAACCCCTGCCCGCCTTCGCGGCGCCGGCTACCACTTCCCCCTCCCGCGCCTATGAAGCGCAGGCCAGCGAACCCGCTCTTGCTACCGCCGCCGAACGCGTGCGCGACGCCGAGACCGCGCGAAAATCCGGCATTGCCCTCCATGCGCTGCTGCAGCACCTGGGCAAGATTGATCGCGGTCTCTGGCCCAATGTGATTCCCCGCGCCCTCGAAGTGCTATTGCCCGACATGCCGGGCGAGCAGGCTCGCCTCGCGCCAAAGGCCCGCTCCATTCTCGACCGCCCGGAATTTGCCGAGATTTTCGGACCCGATAGCCGTGCCGAACTGCCGTTTCTTGTCGATGTCATTCGCGACGGGGAACCAATCCGCCTTTCGGGGCGTACGGACAGGCTCGTGGTTGACGACCACAGCGTGTTGGTGATCGACTACAAGTCCGACGCAGTGGCGCCGGAAACGGCTGACGACGTGCCTCCGAGGTACGTCACACAACTGTCGCTATATGCGCTAGTTGCAAGCCAGCTTTTCCCCGGCCGGACCGTTCAGGCGGCAATTCTGTGGACCGAATTGGAATCATTGATGAATTTGCCGTCCGAGCTTCTTGAACAAGCTCGCAGGAATTTCACCCTCAAGTGAACGATCTTGTTCTGAGGCTGGACTCTCACCAGCTTTGGGGGCAAACAACCCACCGCTTTCAACCCAAAAGGCAAAATAAATGACGAAGCACGTTTCCGACGCTACGTTTGGCGAGGAAGTCCTGAATTCCCAAGAGCCTGTACTCGTGGATTTCTGGGCCGAGTGGTGCGGGCCCTGCCGGGCGATCGCCCCCGTGCTTGATGAGCTTTCCCAGGAACTCTCGGGCAAGGTGAAGATCGTCAAGCTCAATGTCGACGAAAACCCGTCGACGACCGTGAAGTACGGCGTCCGCTCCATCCCGACCATGATTCTCTTCAAGAACGGCGAAGCCGCCGACATGAAGATCGGTGCCGGCACGCCCAAGGCAGGCCTCACCAAGTGGCTCGAAGGCCACGCCGCCTAAAAGGCCGCTGACCAATACAAAGCACCGCCGGACCCTGTTCGGCGGTGCTTTTTTGTCTCGTGGCCGACGGGCATAAAACGTCATTGCTTCCCACCAGGGACGAAGCTCGCTAGCTTCATCGAACAATACCGATGAAAAGGTGACCCATGGCCCTGCATGTGAGCGACGGCAATTTCGCCGCCGAAGTTCTCCAGTCCGACCGCCCGGTGCTCGTCGATTTCTGGGCCGAGTGGTGCCCGCCCTGCAAGGCTATGTCGCCGACCATCGACGCGCTGGCCGATGAATTGGCCGACGACTTCAAGATCGTGAAGCTCGACGTCGATTCCAATCCCGGCATTACGGTCACCTACAATGTGCGCTCCATGCCGACACTCATCATCTTCAGAAACGGCGTGCCGGTGGACACCAAGGTCGGCGCCGGACAAAGCCGCGTCCAGCTCATCAAATGGCTGGAATCGCACGCCGCCTAGGCCAGCTTCGGCGTCCTTAGATTCGCCTCACAAGCCCGTGAGGCTGGGCAGTGGCAGAGCCCCTCGGGCTCTGCTAGCACTATCGCACTGCAAGACTGCCCGTCTGGAGAGAATGCCTTGGCCCCTATCGACTTGTCCGCCGCGCCTTTCAGCCTCGACGATGAGGCCATCGCCTGGGTGCATGCGACCCGGGACGGTCTTGCCCCGCGTGACAAGCTGGCCCAGCTCTTTGTTCTCCTCGCCCGCGGCCCAGTCGACGAGGCGCTCGAAGCGGTAAAGAGCTTCCGCCCCGGCGGCATTACCCGCATCTATTCCGACGACCTCGCCAGCGAAATCAGCTTTGCCCGTCAGCTCGACGCCGTCGGCCCCGCGCCCATGCTGGTCAGCGCCGATCTTGAAGGTAGCCGCATGAGCCTGCCGTTTGGTACCTCGGTGCCAAATCCCCTCGGCCTCGCCGCGGTCGACGACGTTGAAGCCACATCAGCCATTTCGACCATCATGGCCGAGGAGGCACGGGCCGTCGGGCTCAACTGGAGTTTTACGCCGGTCATCGACATCAACGCCGCCTGGCGCAGCGCCATTGTCGGCACCCGCTCCTATGGCAGCGATATCGACAAGATCGAACGCCACGCCCTCGCCCAGATCGCCGCCTTTCAGGCCAATGGCGTCGCCGCCACGGTAAAGCACTGGCCCGGCGAAGGTTATGATGATCGCGACCAGCACCTCGTCACGACGGTCAATCCGCTCACCATTGCCGAATGGGAAGAAAAGTTCGGCCGGCTCTACCGCGCCGCCATTGAGGCAGGCGTATTGAGCGTCATGTCCGCCCACATCGCCTTCCCGGCCTTCGTGCGCGAACTCGACCCTGGAGCCACCTCGGAGGCCTTCCGCCCAGCCTCGCTGAGCCGCGTGCTCAACGAGGTTCTCCTCCGCGAACGCCTTGGCTTCCAGGGACTCATCGTCTCCGACGCCACCCCGATGGCCGGCCTGGGCGATTGGGGCCCGCGCGACGAAACCCTGCCAGAACTCGTCATCGCCGGCTGCGACGTCATTTTGTTCTCTGACGATCCCAATGCCGACCTGATGCGCCTCGTAAAGGCCGTAGCCGATGGTAGGCTTACCCAAGAGCGCGTGGACGAGGCCGTTACCCGCGTCCTGGCCCTCAAGGCCGCCTTGGGCCTTCACAGGGATCGCCCCGAGCCCAATCTCGACACCGCCAGCCGCATTGTCGCGACGCCAGAAAAGCTGGCCAAGGCGAAAGAAATTACGGCGCGCATGCCGACGCTGGTGAAGGACACGGCCAACCTGCTGCCGCTGTCCCCGGCAAAATACAAACGCGTGCTGATCTACTCTACCGGCGCCGTACAACCCTTCGCGCCCATGCCAATCCCGCTCTCCCTGCCCGACCGTCTCACACAGGAAGGTTTTGAGGTTACCCTGCACACGCCCGATCTCGCCGTGCGTGCCAGCGACTATGACCTCGTGCTCTATCTGCTGGCGGAAGAAACTCTTCTCACCCGCAGCCGCATCTTCCTCGACTGGAAGGGTCTTACGGGCTCGGTCTTCGGTGCCATGCACCGCCACTGGCACGAGGTGCCGACGCTCATGGTTTCGCTGGGTTTCCCCTACTACCTCTACGACGCCCCGCGCGTGTCGACCTATATCAACGCCTACGGCTCGAGCGACGCCATTCAGGACGCGGTGCTCGATGCGCTGCTCGGCCGAGTGCCATTCACCGGCACCAGCCCAGTCGATCCGTTCTGCGGTAGTGAGCAGGCGAAGTACTAAAACCGATCAGTTCGGCGGCGTGCCGTTTTTCGCGAGCACGTCGCCGGCCAGATAAAGCGACCCACAGATCAGCACCCGCGCATTGGGCACTTCCGCAACTACCTTCAGCGCCGTCACGATCGAGCGCAGCGGTCGCGCGTCAAAGCCAACATCCGTCGCACGAGACACGATGTGTTCCGCCGGATGAGCGTTCGGCTCGCCCGGAATGGTCAGCGCCAATACCTGCGGCCTGAAGCCGGCAAACGCTTCCAGAAACTCGCCGGGATCGCGCGTATTCATCATGCCCATGATCAGCACCAGCGGCGCCGGGCGGGCACGATCGAATTCGGCAATCGTCCGTGCCAGCGCCTTGGCGCCATGCGTATTGTGCCCGCCATCAAGCCAAAGCTCATGCCCGGCCGGCAGCAGATCGCGCAGTTTTCCCTCGCGGATCGGCTGCATACGCGCCGGCCAGGTGACCTTGCGCAGACCCTCGGCAATCGCTGTTTCATCGACCGGCAATTCGAAATGCCGCGCCGCAGCAATGGCCAGAGCCGCATTGTCGAACTGGTGCGGCCCCAAAAGCGCAGGTGGCGGCAGGTCGAGCATGCCGGCTTCGTCGGTATAGACGAGCCGCCCGTCCTGCGCAGACCCATGAAAATCCTCGCCCTGCCAGAGCGGCGTGATCCCCAGCCGATGCGCCGCACGCTCAAGGACATTGTGGCCTTCGTCGCGCTGAATCCCCATCACCGACTTCGAGCCACGCTTCAAAATGCCGGCCTTGCTGACCGCGATTTCGGCAATGGTGTTGCCCAGGAAACCCTGGTGGTCGAGATCGACTGGCGTGATGATCGTCCCAACCGGGTGCTTTACGACATTGGTCGTGTCGTAGGTCCCGCCCATGCCGGTCTCAAGCAACAGAAAATCGGCCGGCGTCTCAGCAAACAGCTTGAACGCCGTCACCGTCGTCACCTCGAAAAAAGTAATCTCGGCCCCATCATTGGCCTGCTCTACCTCTTCCAGCGCCGCATTCAGCTTTCGCGTCGACACCAGCTCGCTCGCGAGGCGAATGCGCTCGTTGAAGCGCACCAGATGGGGCGAATTGTAGACGTGTACCTTCTTACCCGCCGCCTCGAGGAAAGCGCGCAGATAGGCAATCGTCGAGCCCTTGGCATTGGTCCCCGCCACATGGATCGTGGGCGGCAGGCGATCCTGCGGATTGCCCAGCTTTTCCAGGAGCGGCAACATGCGATCCAGGCTGAGATCGATCAGCTTCGGATGGAGGCCTGACAGGCGTTTCAGAATGGCGTCGGTGCGGGACACTGGTTTTGTCTCCGAATGGCGGATCACCGCCAGCAACTTGCCGTCACCACCGGGCTTGTCCCGGTGGTCCATATATCGGCAAGAGTGGATTGCCCGGACAAGCCGGGCAATGACGACGGTGCAATAGTCTACCGTCGTTTACTTCCGCAGTTCGCCGCCGGTCGTCTTGGTGACCGCAGCAACAATGGCCGACGACACCTTCTCGATGTCCTCATCGGTCAGCGTACGGTCGCGCGGCTGAAGGGTTACTTCGATGGCTACGGACTTTTTGCCCTCGCCGACGTGCACACCTTCAAAGACGTCAAAGATGCCGACATCGGTGATGAGCGCCTTGTCTGCACCCTTGGCTGCCCGCAGGATCGTCGCCGCGGCGACGCCCTTGTCCATGACAAAGGCAAAGTCACGGGACACCGGCTGGAACTGGCTGAGATCAATCGCCGGCTTGGTCTTGGTGGCCTTCTTGCGCGCTTCGGGAAGGGCATCGAGGTCGATTTCGAACGCCGCAACCGGCCCCGAAATATCGAGATCAGCCGCCAGCGCTGGGTGCAGTTCACCGAACCAGCCCAGCGTCACCTTCGGACCCAGCGCAATGCGCCCGCCACGACCCGGATGGCTCCAGCTTGCCGCCTCGGGCAGCACCTGCACTTTTTCAACGTCGACACCAAGCGCGTCGAGCACCGCGGCAAGATCAGCCTTGGCGTCCCAGACGGAAACCGCCTCGGCCTTGCCCGACCAATGGCGACCGGCGCCGTCGATCTTGGCCGTGCCGGTGCGCACGCCCGAAGCGTAGGTGTGCTGGCCTTCCGGTTTATCGGACAGGAAGATCTGCCCAACTTCGAACAGGCTCACATCGGCAAAACCGCGATTGGCATTGCGACGCGCACCCGCCAGCAGGCCCGGCAGCAGCGAGGGCCGCATGTCGGTCATGTCGGAAGCAATGGCATTGGCCAGCTGGCGATCTTCTGTGCCGCCGCCAAAGCGCGTGGCCTCGTCATGCGAAATGAAGCTCCAGGTGACAGCCTCATCGAGACCGCGCGACGCCAGCACGCGACGCGCAATGCGGCGGCGATTCTGGATGGTGGTCAGAATGCGCGGCGCCACGTGGTTGAGGCGAGCAAGGGGCTCCACCGGCACATTGTCGACGCCCACCATGCGCATGACCTCTTCAACGAGATCAGCCTTCTGGGTAACGTCCGGACGCCAGCTCGGCACTTTCACCGTGCGCTTGTCGCCCGAACCCTCAGCCACAAAGCCGAGGGCAGCGAGAATCGCTTCGATCTTCTCCGGCGAGACCTCAAGGCCGGTCAGACGACGCACTTCGCCCAGCGGGAATTCCACGGTCGTATTGGCAAAGACGTCTTCGCCTGAGATCGCCGGCTCGGCGGGTTCGCCGCCGCAAAGCTCCAGAACCAGACGCGTCGCCAGTTCCATGCCCGGCTCCGTAAGAGCCGGATCAACCGAACGCTCCAGACGATAGCGCGCATCGGAAACAATGCCGGTCTTGCGGCCGGTACGAGCGATCAGCTCCGGGTCCCAGCTCGCGCATTCCATGAAAATATTGGTGGTCTCGTCGGTCACACCCGAGCGGATGCCGCCCATGATGCCGCCCAGGCAGAGCGGGCCCTTGTCTTCGGCGATGACGGTCATGGTCTCGTCGAGCGTGTAGACCTTGTTGTCGAGCGCATCGAACTCTTCGTCGCGCGCATTGCGCAGCACCATGGCGCCCTCGACCTTATCGGCATCATAAGCATGCAGCGGGCGACCCCAGCCGAGCGAGACGAGGTTGGTAATATCAACAATGGTGTTGATCGGACGCAGGCCGACCGCGCGCAGACGGGCCTGCAGCCAGTCCGGCGACGGCCCGTTCTTCACATTGGCGATATAGCGGCCGGCGAATTTGCGGATCGCCTTGGGCTCATCGCCCGAAAACTGCTGCGGCAGCGGCGCAATCGGGCTTTTGCCCTTGGACGGCACTGCGGAAAAATCAGTCTTCTTCAGCGCACCCAAGCCGAACGCAGCGAGATCGCGCGCCACGCCATAGACGCCGGTCGCGTCGCCGCGGTTCGGCGTGATGGAAATGTCGAAAACCACGCCATTGATGCCGGCATAGTCGACATATTTTGTGCCAATCGGCGCATCGTCGGGCAGGGTGATGATGCCGTCATGGTCGTTGAAAAGCTGCAGTTCGGCAGCCGAGCAAAGCATGCCGTTGGACGGCGCGCCGCGAATGACGACGCCGCCCTTCAGTTCAAAATCCTTGCCCGGAATATAGGTGCCGGGGAAGGCAAAGACGCTCTTCATGCCCGTCTTCACATTCGGCGCGCCGCAAACGACGTCGATCAGTTCGCCGGTGCCGGCATCGACCTTGCAGATATTGAGGTGGTCGGAATTGGGATGAGGCTTGGCCTCGACCACATGGGCAATGACGAACTTTTCGAGCGCCTTGCCCTGCGATTCAATGCCTTCCACCTCAAGGCCGATCATGGTCAGCGCCTTGCCGATCTCTTCGGTCGAGGCCGTGGTCTCGAGATGTTCCTTGAGCCAATCAAGCGTGAATTTCATGTTTTGGGACCTTAGCGGAAGTCACTCTTGCTGCCGGTAATCGGCGGCAGCGCGGACGAAAGTTGAAAGAGTTCGACGAGCACATTGGCAAAGCCGCGGGCATCGTCGATGGCTCGGTGAGTGTGGGGGATATGGCCGTAAAATTCGGCCGGCAGCTTGCTCATGCCCCAATCGAGATAGGGCGCGCCGCGCAGCGTTCCGGCCATGGTATAGAGGCAAATGCCGCCCCCGCGAAAGATCTGGCGGCCCTTGAAGGGACCGCTCAGCGCCCGCGTGCCGGCATATTCATCGAGATAATGGTCCATCCAGAGACCATCGAAAATCATCGGCGCCGCGACAAAGACTTTTGGGCCAGGCAGGCTTTCCACCCAGTCGGCAAAGCGGGGCATGACCACAACAGGGTCTTCGGCGCCCTCGGTCGCCGCCTTCCAGGCCTCGGGCTGGGTCTTCCACCAGTCCATGGTCATTTCGTTCTGCGTGCGGTCGGCCTTGGGTTTTAGCACCGCTTCGAATTCGCCATGCCGCGTGCCGTCGGCTTCGATAGCCACCGAAGCAAAACTCAGCATGGAATTGTGCAGCGGCGTCGGCCCATCGGATTCGATATCGGTAACGATGAAGATCGGTTTGGCCACGCGGTTGTAGAGTTCGCGACCAGCCGGCAACACCGTCACCAGCCGGAACTTTTCACATACAAGCTGCATGTCTGGTGAAAAGCCGCCATTGCGCGAGAAATAGGCTTCGTGCTCTAGCCGCCACTTCGCATAGGGACCTTCGCCCTCAAGATCGGTGAAGCTCGGGTCCACCGCATCGAAGGCCATGATCTCGATCGATAGCGTCTCGATCACCGCGGCCGGTTCGCCCGCGCCGTTGAGCACGACATCGCGCCGCCCGACGACGGGCATGGCTTCCTTGCCCGCTTCATAGTCGCGCAGCGCCCCGCAGGTCGCGGTCTTTTTGCCGGCCAGCACCAGGCCAAGCAATTCGTCGTTCAGCTCCGGCGAGTCGCCGAAGCTGAACGTTATGGCATTGGCATATTCGGGCGGGAGGGCGCTCATGTCAGCTTAGCTCGAAAGCCCACCAAACAGCGTCGGCAGGTCGAGCGGGCGGAACCCATAGTGCTCGATCCAGCGCTGGTCAGCGTCGAAGAAGGCGCGCAGGTCGGGCATGCCATATTTCAGCATGGCGAGGCGGTCGATGCCCATGCCCCAGGCAAAGCCCTGATAGACATCGGGATCGAGACCCGCATTGCGCAGCACGTTTGGATGAACCATGCCGCAGCCGAGAATTTCGAGCCAATCATTGCCTTCGCCGATCTTCACTTCCGAACCCGAACGATCGCACTGCACGTCGACTTCCATCGACGGCTCGGTGAAGGGGAAGAAGCTGGGGCGGAAGCGCAGAGTAACACTCGGCACTTCGAAGAAGGCTTTCAAAAATTCTTCGAGCACCCAACGCAACTGGCCGATGTGTGAATCCTTGTCGATGACGAGGCCTTCCACTTGGTGGAACATCGGCGTGTGCGTCTGGTCGCTATCATTGCGATAGGTGCGGCCGGGCATGACGACGCGGATCGGCGGATCCTGCGACGGGGTCAGGTAGGACGCAGCCGGCTTTTCATTGGTTTTCTGCATGACGCGCACCTGCACAGGCGAGGTATGCGTCCTAAGGACCTTCTTCACCCCATCCGGGCCGGGCTTCATGAAGAACGTGTCGTGCATTTCACGCGCCGGGTGACCTTCCGGAAAATTCAGCGCGGTGAAGTTGAAATAGTCGGTCTCGATATCGGGGCCTTCGGCAATGGCGAAACCCATGTCCGAGAAGATGGCCGTGATCTCGTCGATGGTCTGCGAAATCGGATGAATGCGGCCCTTGGCGGTCGGGGCCGGCGGCAGCGGCAGGGTCACGTCGACCGTTTCGGCCTTGAGGCGTGCTTCGAGCGCAGCGCCCTTCAGTTCGGTGCTGCGCGCTTCGATGAGGCCTGCAATATCGTTCTTGAGGCCATTGATGGCAGGACCGGCGCTCTTGCGCTCGTCGGCGGCCATGGAGCCCAGCGTGCCGAGCAGGGCCGAGACGGAGCCCTTTTTGCCGAGGGCGGCAACGCGGACGGCGTCGAGCGCGGCTTCGTTTGCCGCTGCCGTGATGGCGGCGGTCAGTTCGGCGCGCAGGGTTTCGATCTGGGCTTCCAAAGACATCGGGAACTCTCAGTAGACCTCATCCTGAGCTTGTCGAAGGACGGGGTCGTGGCAGGATCGGATTACCCGACCTAATGGTTCGACAGGCTCACCATGAGGTCTTCTGGGGGTTGAGGCTATAGACCAAAACAAAACGCCCCGCGCCAGCCCCTTTCGGGGTGGCGCAAGGCGCAATTTTTGACCTCAACGAGGTGGGGTTAGCTTAGGCGGTAACGCGGGCGTGGGTCGTCTGATCCACGCTTGCGAGATAAGCCAGAGCTGCCTTGGCCTTGGCGACCAGGGCGCCGAACGCTTCGGGCTGGGTGATCGCGAGATCAGACAGCACCTTGCGGTCGACGGCAACCTCAGCCTTGCTGAGGCCGTCGATAAATCGGTTGTAGGTCAGGCCGTGTTCGCGGACGGCAGCGTTGATACGCTGGATCCAGAGAGCGCGGAAGTTGCGCTTCTTGACGCGACGATCGCGATACGCGTACTGGCCGGCCTTTTCGACGGCCTGCTTGGCGATACGGATCGTAGACTTACGACGGCCATAATAGCCCTCGGCGGCCTTCAAGACCTTCTTCTGACGGGCGTGGGCGGTTACGCCTCTTTTTACGCGCGCCA
>NZ_JAFKHD010000358.1 GCF_017307565.1 Devosia sp. | reverse complement strand
CTGGATGGACTTGCCCCAAATCTGCTGAAGGTTGGCCGCCTGGCCCTTCTTGGCCGTGTTGATCCAGCCTTCACCGATCAGAAGGCGTGCTGGGTCGATCTCGAAGAGGTCGGCAAACTGCTCACGACGGATTGCCCCGTCTTCAGTAAGCCCACCCTTAACCGCCTTGATGAGCTTGGGATGACGCTTGATCACGTTCCAGACGACACGGCCAAATGCCATCGTGTTGGGGCGATAGATGAGCGTCCCGTTCATCGCGGCGTCAATCACGCCATAAGGGTCGGAGTTAGCGAAGTCCGAGAACTGATCGTTACCGACCAAGGTGATCTTGCGGCCAGCCGCATAGTCGTTGGCATCCTGGACCACTGCAGCCGCCATCGCCGGCTTCCTGATCGCCAAGCATTCGGCCGCCAATGGCACGATCGAGGTTGCGTCCAGCAGCACTGATCCGCTGATCGGCGCCGTCGACAGTCTCGGTGTCGAGGCCGTGATCCTTGACCGAGCCAGTGCGCTCGGTGCCGGTGAACTCCAGGACATTGGGCTGGCCGCGGCGGCCGACTTCGGTGTCCGGCACCGTGAAGCTCTCGGCCAGCGGGAATTCGGTCCACTTGAAGTTTTCAAGATAGACATCGACGCGCGGCAGGACGCGATCGGCGATCAGCGAAATCGCCGTGTTGCGATAGCCCACGGCAATGGCGGTCAGGATGGGATTGGCGACGAAGGGACGAACGGTCATGGATCAGGTCCTGGTTACGCCGATGCCTTCGAGAGGCACCCCGGCGCGATGTGATAGTCGATGATGTCGTCCGCCACGCCGGCCGCGAGGGCGAAGCCGATGATGCGGACCTGGGTGGAATTGGCCGGCAGGGCCTTGATGGCCTTGGCATTGGCGTCGCTGGTCAGCGGATCGCCTGCAGCAACTGCCCCACCGAGGCGCACCGGAGCCATGCCGGCGAGATTGAAGTCGGCCAGACCGCTGGCTTCGACACCGAGACTGTCGACGGCGCCGATCAGCGGATCAGTGCTGCTGGACGCAACCTCGATCGTGCCATTGGCGGCCGAATGCTTGGCGATCAGGAAGCCGGCGATGGCGGCTGCAGTGGCCTTGAAGGACTTTTTGAGGACAAGCGAAGTCATGACCGCTCCTACTTCCCAGCCTGTTCGGTGACGTGATTCACCGCGGCGATGATGTCGACGACGATTCCGACCTTGCCCTGCTCGGCGATATAGGCCTGGGCCTTAGCGGCGATTTGGTCGGCGGTGAGATCGCCCACCTTGTCGGCCGGCAGCCCATCCTTGCCCTGCGGCTTGACGACCGGCTGGGCGCTGGCGGCGAAGGACTTGAAACCGGCAAGGTCGGCGCCGGCGTAATTCCGCGCCCAGATTTCCTGTGCCGGCGTGATCTTGCCGTCGTCGATCGCGGCTTGGACAGCTTCATCGACATCGCGCTTCGAGACGGAAGCGGACAGATCGTTGAGCTGAACCTTGAGATCATTGAACCGGGCAAGCGGCACGAACTGCGAGGCACTCCCTGCAGCTGCGGCAACAATGTCGTCGAGCGCGGCATTGCCGGCCAGCCCGACTGCGGCCGCGATGCGACCCATGCCGCCGGCGCCGGCAGAAACCGCAGCAACGACGTCGTCGAATTTGGCATCCGCGGCTAGCCCGACCGCAGCAGCGATCTTGCTATGACGATCGGTGATGGCAGCCAGGATGGCGTCCTGGCTGGCATTGTCGGCAAGGCCCAAAGCCTTGGCGATCTTTTCCATTGAGGTGTCCTCGGTTGAAACAAAAAGGGAGGCAGCGATTGCCGAGAGGTCCAGCGCGGGCATGTTGACCAGGGCAGCGTTCAGCAGCTGGTGGACACGGCCATCCTTGAGCGCCTGGAACCAGGGCGAGATGTACCGATATTCAAGCGCGCGGATTTTGGCGGCGGCAGCGGCGGTCCACTCGACCCGGCCGTAGATGCCGTCGACGCGAACCTGCATGTCCTTGATCCAGCCTGCGGCCTCGGCGCGGCCGCCGTCCTTCTGGGCACGGACTAGCTCGTGATCGTAGTCGATCATCAGGTCGGTGCTGCCGAAGTACGCCCGGGTGCGGTCGACGATCTTCTGCATGTCGGCCACGCTGCCGGCGTCGAGGTCGCCGCCACGGCCGTCGCGAAGACGGAACCGGCCGGCGGGGAGAAGCTTTATCCAGTTCTCTCCCTGGTCAGCGACGGTCGCTGCGGAAATTTCGAAGATGTTGACGGGCTGGTTCATGCCAGCGACACTGCCGCAATCCCCAAATCGGATTGCAGGTGACAATGTCACCTCGACCTAATTCCCGGCTGCAAGTTGGAGATGGCACCCTTCCAACGCGAGCGGCTTCGCCATTGAAGGGGTTTTGAAGGGGGTAGAACCCACGAATCGGCTTTGGTCGCTGCCAGCGCCCGTTCCATGGCCACTAAAACGGCCCACGGGCTTCTCTGTCAATCTTGCTCTAGCATGCCGCTTTCAACTTCCCTTAGCGGCGATCGACGATGACTTTCGTGCCAGTGCGACCAACCAAGCGAGCAAGCTGGGCGTCGGTAATCCCACGAAGGTTCTCGAGATAGAGCCCCTGACCAGAAGCGGTTGATCGGGCGGCCGCCGCCCACCACTGTTCTCCCACCTTCTTGAGCAGCAAGAGCGAACGATCGCCGTCCTGCAGGACCAGGGCGGGATCGGCAAAGATGCCAGGCAGGCGCCGGTAGTCAGCGGCCGTCAGGTCGGGCTGGTCGCGAAGCTGGCGGCGCATAACGTCATCGGACAGTGCGACAGCGCGGGCCCGCTCGGCGGCTCCAAGTGCTTGCGCGAGATCATCGGTCAGTATGCCGATGGGCATTGAGCCCTCAGGGGCCCGCAGGAAGCGCTCGAAATCGGCAGAGGCGAGCCGCTCCTCGATGCCGGCCCTCATGACAGGCAATGGCGCGCGGCTGACCTTGTCGGTCAGGTTGGCATTTACAGAGCCCATGTAACCGGCCTGACCCGGATTGTAGTCCCAGCCAGGATCAATGCCCTCAGGGACGAACCGCACTTCGCCCGTTACTTTATTCTCCCAGGGAAAGGCAGCGATCGTCGGCGGTTCGAATTTGAGCGGCACGCCTTGCTTCACCAGCCGATCAACGTCTCGTTGGCTTAAGCTCTGCAAAGAGCAGCGGCAGTTCCAACCGCAGGGCGGCGCCCATACCTTCCAGTGGGGATGGTCGATCGGAAGGACCAGGTTGTGGTGCTGGGCGTGTGTCGGACGCGTATTCTCGTCCATGATGGCCACATAGCGGAGGAATGGCCGCGCGGCCCGATTGCGCTCAAAACTGGCCCAATGCCCCGCAGCGTAGCTGACGCGCATGTTGACATCGAACATCAGCTGCAGCCTGCGCGGCGAGCCGAGCTGAACGTTCTCCATCTCGCCTTCGGGGTTGAGGACTGACCGGCGCCCCCACCAGCCCTTGGCCTGCAGGAGGGGTGTCAGCTCCTGGCTGAACTGCTTTGGCGTTGTTCCCTCCTTCAACGCCGCTTCAAGACCGGCGAAAATGTCTTTGAGAATGTCGAAGCCGACCGACTTTGCCACCGTGAAGGCGCGGGCATGTTCGTCGGCATACCGCTCTTGCCACCGGAAGGATGGCACCAGGGCTTTGCCGCGGGCCTCGAGGGCGGCGATGGCGTCGGCCGGCGCGACCGGCGTCAGGCTGACCGGCATCAGATATCCTCGTCCAGTTCGCCGGCAAGACGAGCGGCAAAACTGGCCTGGGCCAGCTGCTCGGCGAGGGCCGAGACGTCGAGCTGGGCAAAGGCCTCAGCGAGGAGTTCCTGTGCCTCCTCGACAGTCGTGGCAGCGGCAAGGCGCTGCTGGAAGTCACCCACGAGCGGGGCCATCAGGGGCACGAAGCCGCCATTTCCCAGTGTTTCGGCGATGGCAAGATCGACAGCATCGGGCATTCCTGCGCGCACCGCCGCTGCGAGTAGCTTGGTCTGGTCCTTTTTGTCCTCATTAGGCGCCGGCGCTGACGGCTGGCGAGCCATGAGGAGCGGCTGGCCAGCCTGAGGCGGCGTGATGCCTATCTTGTTCTGCGCCTCTTCGATGGTGACAGGTACGCCGAGCGGCACCACTTTGGCGACATGGTCCACCCATGCAGCGATGTCTTCCTGCTCGGGCCGGCCGATGATGATCTTGGGATAACCGCTGCGCTGGCGCTGACCGAAATTGAGGTCGATCAGTGCGATCACCAGCTGCTGGTTGAGCGTATCGGCCAACTGCTCAGCGTCGGATTCCACGATGTCCTCGCGGACTTCATCATGCACCTTCGCCTGGGCGTATCCCGAACCGCTGGATGAATCGGTTGTGCCGGTCTGGCCCAGGACAACTTTGGAGGTCTGTCGATCGAGCCAGTCGGCACGACGCTCATAGAGATCGGTCGAGCCAGTGATCTGCGCCTGGACGAACTCTACGGCCATGGCTTGCGGAATAATGGCGGCAAAGTCGCTGCCGATGGAATGGACCGCCTGCAGGAGGACTTCCTTGTCCTGCGGGCTCGCGCCCGGATCGAACTTGCCGAGGCGCATGGGCTGGCCATAGGCCTCGGCAAAGATCGCCCAGTCCTTGAGGGTGAACGACTGGAAAAAGTAGAGCCAGGCAACCGGCCGAGCGAGGCCGCCTCGGATGGTCAAGCCCGACTTAGCCCGCGCACGATGGACGACCCAGCTGTGAGGGCGTAGCTCCTCGAGCCCACCATTGGCGCCGATCAAGAGCAGTTTCTCCGGGTCGGTCCGGTCGAACTCGAAATGGCGCGGATCTCGAAACTTGAACTCGGCCGGCTTCCAGGGGCGCGACTTCGTGTTCCAGATGATCTCGGTCGCGGAGAAGCTCTTGCCGATCGCGTCGAGCATGTCGATGATCGAGAGCGTGAAGCTCGAGCTTTCGACCACTTCCCGGACGAGATCGGCCTCCGCCTTGTCTGCAGCCGACGTGCCGGCGGCTTCCACGCGGATCTCCAGTCCCTTGACCGCCCGTTTGCGGGTGGAAAGCACCGACAGATATTGCGGATAGCGCTCTTCAATATCCTCGGCCAGCTCGAGATAAAGGCGTGGGCTTCCAGTGATGGAGGCGCGAAGGATCATCGCCAGTCGCTCTGGCGTGAGGCCTGCCGCCGGATGGCCGCCATAGGCAGTGCGCCCGACGATTGAGGCAGTAGGACCAGCCTGCTGATTTTCGGGCGTTGAGAGCACTGGCTCGGTCTTCTCCGCTGGCGCCGGCGCGCTGGTGGGCCGAGAGCCGAGAAGAGCCGGAATAAAGTCGAAGATGCCCATCAGATAAGACCTCGGGAGTTGCGGAGCGACGTCATGCGGAACGGGGTGGCCGGGGCGAAGGCGCCCGTTCGCTCGCGTCCCCATTGATCTTCGCCCGCTGGCTGCTCAAACCGGCTCGCACGGGCCGGCACGGGGATGTAGTCATATTCGGCCCAACGCATGCGGCTGGCGAAATAAGCCAGGGCCAGGGCGACGGCAAAGTCAGCATGGCGCTTCTTCCCGGCTGTGCCCTCTCGGACCTGCGGGACCTTCGGCACGCCGCGGACAACTTTTACCGCCCGCAGGTCGGTGACGTGCAAATCGTCCTTCACGAGGGCGATCACGTCGTCTTCAAACGCCACCTTCAGGGGCGGCATATTGATACGATACCAGTCCTCGGTGAACTTGATGGCCCAGACCAGGCCGCTGCCGTCCTCGGATTCGCGCAGCCCAAATATGCGGCCCATATCTTCAGCGACCGTCCAGCCCATGCCGGTAGCGTCGAAGGCGGCACCCACCAGGCGCCCTCGGAGGTGCTCAAGCACCATCCGAACGATCCCCTTTTGCTCATCGCCAGGCACACCGCGCATTTCGATGGTGAGAGCGGAGCGGCGCTTGAGCTTGCTGTCGATCGACAACAGGTGGAAAATCGACAGGTCGACATAACGGGCAAAGTCGAACCCGGCCGCGAAAAGCAGTGACAGGTCGAGCCCCGCCAGGGCCGCCTCAAGTTTGACGTAGAAGTCTTCTAGAAGCGCCGCCCGTTCCCACTCCATCAGGTGCAGGAAATTGGGGGGCAGCTCAAGCCGCTGGATCGGTGCCTCCTCGGTCATGCGCGCTTCGATGAGCGGAGTGGGCAGCCAAGAACCGGAGCCCATCGATGGAACGCAATAAAGCTCCTCATCGGCACCATCACCATAGAAGGAGATGATTTCCTCGCGCCAGGCCGCCTCGGTCTCCGGCGTCCATTCGCGGCCGCGGCGCAGACAGATGCGCTCGAAGAGGCCATCCTGCAGCGCCTCATCGAAGTCGATATGCACATGCTTGTAGGGCAAGCGCTTGCCCAGCACGTCCTGGACGAGAAGGTTGAACGGGTTCTCGGCGCCGTCATGGGTCGAGCAGACGATGACCTGGCCGCCCCACATGAGCAATGCGAGAGCAGCCTTCAGAAGTTCGCCGAGATTGTCGACGAAGGCAGCCTCGTCAATGATGACCACGCCCTGCTTGCCGCGCAACGAGCGCGGCGCCGAGCTGAGACCGTTGATCTCGAATCCGGACGCGAAGGTGATACGGAACGCCTGGATGAAACGATCGGCGCCGTTCTCGTCCTTCCCGTCAGGCCACATATACTCCTGGACCTCGCCGGCGGCATGCCCGAAGGCACGGGCCCAATCGGCGCAGTCAGAGATAAAGTCACGCGTCATCGCCTGGGCATAGGAAATGTAATGCACGTCCATGCCGCCGGCGGTGCGCTGACGAGCTGCCCGCAGCACCGCATAGGCTGCAAGGCCCCACGTCAAACCGATACGGCGCGACTTTTCCACGACCAGGACGGATGTGCCCACGTCCTCGAGCAACTCGACGACGTGTGCCTGGTAGCCCAGGAAAGCCTTAGGAAGGGCGGTCTGGGACTTGCCGACACCGGCGATCGCTTTGTCGATGGCGGCATTGGACACGGCTTTCGCCTTCCGACGCATCTCCGCCCATTGTTCTTTCGTGAACTGGGTGGTCATCGGCGCTCGATCCGGATGGCGCCCGGCATCTTACCGCCGCCGGGGTGCTTGGTGCAGGCTTCGTAGTTGTGATCGCGGCCGCCGCAATATGTGCAGTGAAGTCCCGTCCGGGCGCTCGATCCGCCCCAAGTCTTCGGACAATGCGAGGTCGGATGCGAGCGCGAGCCGCAATAGGTGCAATACATCATGCCGCCCTTCTGCTGGAGCGCTCCGCCACCGACATCTTGACCGCGTCCCACGCCCGCACGAGGAGGACGATTTGCGCAAGGCCTGGGGTAAGCCGCAGCTCGAGCCTTGCCGTTGCCAGGAGTGCGCGCCGATCGGGAGCGGCCTGCTCGAGACAGTCTCGGCAGAGGCCCTCGGTGAGATCGACAAAGCCCATGACGGTCGCGAACGGCACGAGACGGACGGAGTGAATGCATCCGGGATTGCAGCATCGGCAGACGACGATGTTCATTTGCGCTTCACCTCGACGCCAAGCACCTTCGCAAGAGCGTCGTCCACTGTCTCTTCAGACCAGCCGTGGGTCTTGCCGACCTCACGCACGACTTCCTCGGTTTTGTCGGCCAGTTCCGCCTGCAGCTTAAGGCGTCGATCGGTCGACATCTTTTGCGCAGCGACGGTCGCCTGGTAAGCGCGGGCCAGTTCCATGGCGTCCTTGGGCGAGCGTCGACCGGATGAATCGTCCACCAACTCTTGGATCAGGGTCTTGATGAACTCACCCAGGATGACCGTGTTCTCGTCGACATCCTCGGCCGTGAACTCGCTGGATAGCCCTTCGAACATCTCGCGAGCCTGACGCATACGGGTCTGAGCTGCAGCGATGCGCATTGACCGGTTGTAGAACGCGGTCCGAGAAATCTGCTCGATACCCTTGGCTTCAAGCCGCTCATTGAACTCGGCCAGGATATCCGTGATCGGTCGCTGACGAGCGTAGAGTTCCTGATTGGCCCAGAGCACATCGTCCGCCGCCTCGATCGGCAACAGGTCAATGGACGATAGCCGGCCGCGCCCCTTGGCCATGGCTCAATCCTCGGTTTCGGGGAGGACGATGGGATCGCTGGTCCGCTTAACGTTGGGGATGATGATGCCCCAGCTCAGATGCCGCGCACCATGCTTAAGTAGGCGTGCCACCTTGACGCTCCCGGCCTGGACCAAGGTGATGGCGCCCATCTCGGCAAGATAGTCCAACTCTTGTTCGACCCATGCCCGTTCCTTGTTGAAAAGGAACATTTCGTTCATGCGCACGGTCAGTGCGGACGAGGTCATGGTGCGGTTCACCTCGTCGGCGAGGAAACGCAGGATGACGAGGCGCGCTTCGCGATGCTGGATGTCGTGATTGGTCATTTGGTCTTGTCCAGCAGCACTTCCTGGAGCCGGCGCGACAGATTGTCGATCGGGTTGAGGCGCTCGTTCATGGTGTTGAGTTGACCAGCGACACGCTCGAGGCCAAGCTCGAGGCGGTGCATGCTGTCCTTGTCGGGCATCTGCTCGACGATGGTTTCGAGCTTGCTGACGCGGCCGGTTACGTTGTCCAGCTTCTCGTCCACCACCTTGCCTTCCTGCGCGACTTCGCCGCGGAAGGTGTCGATGCGAGCATTGAGCTTGGAGCCGAGGGCGGCAATGTCCTGGGCGTTCTGCTTGCTGGGTGACTGGAAGAAATTCCAGATGGTCAAACCGCTGGTGAGTGCAGCTGCCACCGTAGTAATGGCGGCAAGAATGGTGAAGTCCATCAGGCCACGCCGCCCCACTTCTTTGCGACGAAGTCCTTCACCGTGTGGCCGCCCATATAGAGGCCCATATAGAGCGCGGATAGTTGGAACAGGATGCCGTTGTCGGTTGGCGGCAAGGCGATCTTAAAAATCGCATTGAGGGCATGCAGCCCGATGATGTTCCAGAACCACAGGACGCCCAGTCCCCACATGCCCGCGGGCCGCCACGCCCAGGTCCAGAGCGGCTCCTTCATTTCGGCGAGCAGGAGCGCATTGGTTTCCCTTTGCTGCTCGACACCAGCCAGGATCACGCTGGGGTCTGCCTCGACCTCCTGGATGATAGCGCCGGCGACATTGGGATTGGCATTGTAGCGCTCAACGACGGCCTCGGCCGTCTGCTCGGGTGCACCTAGCCGCTCGGCCAGGATGTCCACCAGCGGCCCAGCGGCCTGATTCCAGGGTGCGGGCAGAGAACCTTCGATGATCTTCTTGAGGAACGGGGCGCCAGCTTTGGTCAATACGCCGGCGAGGTCGAGATTTGCCATTTTAGCTTCCTTCAAACGGCGTTCAAATCAAGTGCGAACGCGGCGGCCGAGCACGATGCCGCGATCTTCGAACCAGTCCTTCATCGGTTCAGGCAGCCAGGCGAAGGCCGGTCCGCGATGGCGCCAGAGCCAAAGGCCACCCCACACAAGCCCAGCCACGGCAAGAGCACCAATGCCAACCCAAAGGAGCATGGTCGGATCGACAACGGCGTCGGAAGGTGCGGTTACAGCATCGGCGCCAGCGCCGCCCACGCCACCAGCTGTTCCGCCCGCGGCCGCCTTGCTGACAGCACTTTTCTCGGCCAAAGCGCGCTGCAGGGTGGCACGGGTGGCCGGGCCGATGAGGCCGTCCAACTTGAGCCCATGGTCGCGCTGAAAGGCCGTGATGGTGGTGACGGCACCCTTGGAGACGTCATAGCCGAGCGCTTTGAAGTCATGGATATGGTCGGCAAAGACGGTGAGAGAGTTGGGCACCGAGCGCCCGTCAACGGCGCCATAGCGGCCGTTCTCGATGATGTTCCATTCACGATCGCGACGACGAACCAGACCTGGCAACACCTTGCCGCCGCCCTTGTTCCAGGAGAAAAACGAACTCTTCGCCTTGGCGAAAGACCCCGCCAGGAACAGCGACACCCAACTTGCCCGGCGGATGGCTCCGGTATTCCAGTGGAACAGCAGAGCGCCATCGAAGACATTCTCGCGCTCGGTATTGATGACGGCAGCGACAGCCGGTTCATAATTCCGCTTCAGCGCTTCGCGGCGAAGGCGACGGCTCTCGTCCCGCGTGATGGTCATGCCCTTCTGAGGCTTTACGACACCGGAAGCGGCAGTCAGGCCGGTGCTGATCGTCCACACGCCGGCGGGGCATTTGTAGGCGACGAGCACATCGCCTTCTTCCTCAACGAGGACGGTGTCGCCGCTATCCGAAAGCTGGGTGATTTTGACCATGTGGGAATGCCTCTTGAACCGGCGCCAAAGCTGGTTCAAATCTGGCTGAATCCCGGAATTGAGTTGCTGGTGACAGTGTCACCAAGTCCCTGCAAAGCTTCAGGATTTCATGGATTTCAAAATAACTTGGTGGTGACAACCGTCACATGTCAATCGAAGAAGTCGCCCTGATCGGTGGGGCGGTCGGCCGCTTCCGTACGCCGGCGCTTGTGCCGGAACACGGTACGACGATGAACGCCGGCCATTCCTGCCGCCTGGTCGATCTTCGCCCCTCCGGAGAGAGCGCGGGCAATAGCTTCCCTTTTCCGCGCAAGAGTCGCCATCGGGATCAATATGGTATCGCCCCGGCCGTTCGCTGAAAAGTGCCCACAAATCTTCTCAGCAGCTTCAAGCCCAACTAGGTCTGCGAGCCAGTGACCGGGCTTGACCGTGGCAGGAATGAAAACCTGCTGCCCGCCACGCGCGGCCGCCAGCGCCCAGGCCGCATCCGGCCCGGCCACTTCGGCGATCTCTGCAATGACCTGGGGCAGACCGCTCATTGTCTAGCCCGCTATATCGTCGTCGAGGACGGCGTCGATCAGTCCAGACATAACCACGGTCTTGATGATCCGAACGGCCAGTTCGTGAGGTTCGATACCGCGGCGCGATGCAGGACGTCGCATGTGATTGAGCACGTCGAGCGGAAGCACCATTCCGCGCCCTTCGATGGCGCCGGGCACTTTCCGGCGTGCCTGGGCACGGATCGCTGACGCCTCCAGCGCACTGACTGCGTTGGCGTTTATGCCCAGTGCAGCGGCGATGTCCCGCGTGCTCTTTCCGGCCTCTCGCATGGCGTGCACGGCAGCCGTGGTGCTGGGGTAGCCGGCGACTGGCTTGGGGGCACCCATCACGCATCACCCTGAGCACGAATGCGCGAGCCGAGGCGCTTCATCAAAGCGATCTTGGCCTTGTCATCAGCCTTGCCCGCGGCCCAAGCCGCAACGCTGGGCAGATGGACCACGCGGTCACCGGCAAGCCGCTTTACCTGGGCGGCAATGACACAGTCCTTCGGGTCTTCAGTAATGGACCAGTCTACGCCGCCGCGCTCCAGCCACTTCTTCAGGCCTTCAACTGCCTTGCGAGCATCTTTGGCGTTCCGGAGAAAGCGGGTGTGATCGATGCCAGTCTGGCCCCGGACAAAAGCGAGCAGCGCTTCGTCGTCGTTGTTGCGCACAAGTCCAAGGTTCCAACCTGAGAGCCACAGTGCCTGCAGCTTGGCGCCATAAGGCCCCGCAAGCGTCTGGGTCTGCCTCTTCTGCCCTGCTCCCCTCGCAACCATGGCATCGAGAACACGGCCGTGCTCGGCCGGCGACATGTCCTTTGTCGAGGTTTTCCCAACCACCATATGGAGGAAGGAGCGATAGGTTTCGTCGTCGAGCCCCAGCTCTTTCTTGGCGACATGGATAGCGGCAATCGCGCTCAATCTTCTTCTCCGGAACGGTGGGTCAGCTGCAGCAAGGGGGCCGCGAGCTTGGTGCGTTTGGTGGGGCGGACTGGAGGCCGCGTCGGTGGAGTTTGAGCGGCATGCGCACGTTCGATGGACGAAAGGATCGAGCCCGCCGCGAAATGATCCGACGTTTCGATCTCGACGCGAATGACGGTCTTCGAACCGCTCGTGGTGGCGCCATACTTCTTGATGTTGGTTTCGCCCTCGGACCAATAGATGCCGGTCATGATGCCGCTCCCTTCCGGACCGTGTCCAGTTTTTGCAGCTCCTCGCCCAGCTCTTCGGGCCGATCCTCGGCAACGGCCTTGCGAGGCTCGAAGCGGACAAATCCCTTGATGTCGTCCTGGATGACCCGGAGCGTGGCGTTGACTGCGGCCATCACCTGTTCACGGGTGAAATCGGGCTCAGTCGGCGCTCGATACCCCGTGAACTCTTCCTTGCCGCCGGCATAGCTGACCGTCGCGCGGATCTCGATACGATAGCCGAACGTCATGACCGCGCCGCCATTTCGAGGGGTGTCGCGCCGGCGATCTCCGCAGCTGGCTTCAGGCCAGCGATAAGCTGGCCGAACAGGTAGGAACTGGCCGGGCCGTTGGTGAAATACTTGGGCTTCTTGCCGACGACCAAGGTCGCGGGGTCAACGGCGATCTTGCCGCTAGCCCAAACTGCACCGAGGCCAGCGCTGGCGCCGATAATGTGGTGGCTATCGCTATCGACTTCCCACCACTGCCCATCACTGAAATTCACGCGGAGGACGGTCATGACGTCCCCCGGCTCATCTTGGCATGATCATCGCAATACCGATCGGGCTGTCCTACAGCGTCCAGCGCACTTACTGCACAGCCGCAGAAGATGGCCGGCCCACTTTCGAACAGCGGCCACTTGCACATGCCCCTTTTCAGCTCGACCAGCGGGACGAGTTTCGCGCTTGGCGGGGCAAACGCCGGATCGAATGCCCGCCGCCTTGCCGTCGAGGTCAGATAGTCATCGGCACGCTGGGCCGCGATCTCGGGAGGGGCCGGACGCGGAGCTGAACTGGCCGCCGATACCGAGGTTGCCACGATTTGGGGTTTCACCTTGACCGCGCGGGTGACGGCGGGCGCCCGTTTGGCTGCTATGGCGGCAGCAGGCGTGGCCGTTTCTGCAACGGGCAGTCCACCAGTCAACTGCAGCTTCATGCGCATGACCTTGCCGACCACCTGATTTCGCGTCAGCCCAAGCGCTTTAGCGATCTGCCCGCCAGAATGACCCTCTCGGACCAGTTCCTTCAGAGTTGCGACGACGTCGTCGGGCCAAGTTTGGGTGCCACTCATTTGCCACCCAATTCGGTGAGAACTTCATCAACGCTGATGCAAATCCGATCAGCCAGGAGGGCCATGAGTTCAGGCTCCTGGCCGTCCTGCGTTAGGATTAAGGTGCGCTTGCCGGCGCCGGCCATCCACCCCAGCTCAAGATGCGCGGACCGCCCGCACGGCAGCACGAGCAGACAGGTGTCTGCCCAGCGCATGGCGCCAAAATCGGAATTGAACGCCTGGGCAGCGCGTGGATGGGTGAGAACCGCAGTTCGATACTCCTCGGCCGTACAATTTGCGGCATCGAGACCGATCTCCGGCCACGAGAAACCTGTAGCGTATGGCGGGTTGCGGAAGTCATAGACCTGATGGCCATGGGAGCGGAGCACCTCTACGAGCAAGGGCTGTTGAGGGTTACGCCAGGATGAGGCGAGATAGATGCGTGCCATCAGTGCGATTCCCCCATCGGTTGGGCGGTTCTGATCGCAATGCGATAGCGGTCATCATCGATTTCGAAATGCCAGGAAGCTTCGGCGCCTTCCTGTGCCGAAGACACCAGAGCGCACATCTCGACCACCTTCTCACCGACACGGAGCAACTCCTCATCAGGGACGAGAAGCCGTGCGGAAGCCCCGTTCACGGCGTTGATGATGTTCTGCCAGAACTCCTGGTCGGCGGCATCGCAGACGATTTCGATGACGCTTCCATTGGCGTCGAGAATTTCGCCCTCCTCACCGCGCCAGGGGGTGGGATACGCCTTGATGAATTCATCCGTGAACATGGCCACCACCTATGCCTGGGCCAGATCGATGGTGATGGTCGTCCAGCCGTCCTCGGCCGAGGCCCGCGTGAAGAAGCGGACATATTCCTTCTTCCCGACGACGCGCATGGCATCGCGGATCGCGCGCATGGCGTTCTGCCAGCGCTCGTCCTCGATATCGAGGCGCAGCAGCATGAAGATCTCGCTGCGGTTGATCTTGCCTTCCTTGTCGGTGTTGAAGGCGCGCGTCACGATCGCCTGGATCTCGGGTCGGGCGTTCGCGGACCACTCATTCATGCATTCGTCGAGGAGGCCCTTGCCCACCTGCAGCTCAGGCCCGAAGTCTATGCTATCCGCCACCTGGACCTTGATCTGGAACAGGCCATCCACGGTCATATAGGTCCGGTTGCCCTTGCCCTTATTGCCGCGCTTCACGAGCTTGTATTCCTGCTCGAGCAGAGTATCGAGCGCGGTCAGGTCGGCCATCGTGTGCTCTTTGAACCGGGTCACCTGGGCGGACAGGGCCAGAACCCAGCCCATGATGTCGCGGACCTTCTCGTCCTGGAGCTTGTCGGCAGGCTTCACCATGCCGATCGGCAAAAGGCGACCATGGGCATCCTGCATGAACTGGTTGTCATTCATGGTGATTACGCCGGACGGGATGGGAGCGGGCGTGAAAGTGGAATGATGGGTCATGCGGGGAACTCCAGTTCGAAGATGGTTTTGAGGTTGAGGTAGGCCTCGCGGCGGGCCGCGAACTTCCGGATCGGGAAATAGCCCTCGTCATTTCGGCTCGCCTGCAGGTCGTCTTCGGCGGTGATGAAAAGGGCGATAGCGACTGCCAGCCGAGCGCTAGTCGTGGCCGGCGCGGTGAGCGTCGAAAGGAAGGAAGACGCCATCATGCTGCGCCCCCTTCCAACACGGTGAGAGATGGGCCGGGAAATGCCACAACGTTGCTAGCCGGCGTCGGGGCCTCGGGCAGTGCCAGGCGCTTCTCGATCGATGCGAGGGCACGCTCCATCAGTTTCAGGATGTCGCTGGCCGTTGCCGGTGTCTCCGTCGTCGCCAGGAGCTGGAGGCACCGCCGTGCGGCACCAAGCAGCTTGGCGATCTCAGCATCTGTCTCCTCGACCTCCTTCACCGCGCGGATGGTCTGAGCCTCAAGGCGCTCGGTGAAGGCCAGCACGGCCTTCACCTGGTCGAGGTGATCGTCGAGGAGTGTGGTCTCCATGAAGATCAGACCCTCGATGACGCCCATCCCATCCGTGGTGACCTCATACTCGCCCGTTCGGATTTGGCGGATCAGAAGCATGATGTTGCGCAGACCATCGGCGACGGCCTGGCCCTGCTGCTCGACGGCAGCGCGCGTGGGGAAGATTTCAGCCACGGCGCACCGCCTTGCCAGCGTTGGGCTGGGCGAGGATGCGCTTAAGGGCGACGATGTCGCTGCCGGCCGCCTTGAGCTGTGTTGTGATCGGGGCGGTACCGGCGGCAAGCTCCATTTGCTCGACATCACCAGTGACATCGGCCAGGACCTTGTCGAGGCGATCGAAGTCAGCGAGCGACATGGTTCCGCGAGCGCGGAACTCCCTCATGAGGCGGATACCGGATTTAAGCCGGGCAGAAGCCGGCTGGCTGTTCAAAGCCATTTCAACTGTCCTTTTTTGTGGGCCGCGCATTCGGGCAGCCGGTTCGGCAGGCATGGAAAAGCTGGGCGCGATAGGCGGAGGTGGCTCGAAAGGGCTCCTGCTGCTCCTGCAGGCATCGGCTCCGGTCGATTTCACCGAGCACCGGACATTCGACCATCAGGCCCATCAGAGCCCCTCGGACGCGCTGCTCGACGCCAACCAGATCGCCCCGATACTTGTTGTTCAGGACGCCGCTCACGAGGCTGCCGGTGTAGCCAATCCGCTCACCGGCCCCCTTGAGGCCGCTGGCATCGGCAAGGGCCGCCAGCTCCAGAACCCAGTCGGGCACCTCGCCCCAGGCGGCTTTTGCCTTCTGGGCGAACGTCAGATCGCTAGTCATGGCATCACCCTAATCTCGGGTTCGCCGAGCACCTGGCGGCTGTTGGGATCGAAAACGACCAGCGCGCTCGATACCGAGGGTGCCTTAGGCCCGACATCGCGCAGCAGCCGATACGTCCACTCTGTGGGGGCACGGGTAGGCGGCGCTGAGACAACCCCGACATCAGACAGGGCCGCCACGTAGTGCCGCGCGGTGGCCAGTGCAACCGGTCGCTCCGGCATCTCTGCCGCCGCCTGCAGTTCGCGGCACGTGAACGTCTTCAAAATGCGGATCGAACGCCAAAGGAGTTGCGCGGAAGTCTCTTCCAGCTCGTTGCCATGTCGGTCCAACCGAGGGGCTTCAATGGGCTTTTTGAGAAGGCGCCACAGGGTTGCGTTGGCAACGCCGCTCCGCGCTGACACCTCGCCGACCCGCTCCGCAAACCCACCCCTTTCAAGCCGGTGGACGTAATCCTTGCTGCTGGCGCGATTGACATTGGTCTGCTCGTCGAGCTGACGGAGGGTCCATGGCCCAACGCCATCGAGCTCAAGGATGATCGCCCAAAAGCCCTCGTGTCCCCGAGGGACCCTGGCCGTAAGCTGCACCATTTCTGTGAGGGAACGCTTGGCCATTAGATCGCCCTCATGGTGGGGGCTTCACGACCAACGACGGGCCCAAACTTCTCGAAGTCTGTCCGCGTGATATGAGTGACGCCCAACTGGCGAGCCCGCTGGCTGACTTCGGCCAGATTC
>NZ_JAFKHD010000357.1 GCF_017307565.1 Devosia sp. | reverse complement strand
GCGGCACACGCTGTAGGAGTTTGAGCGCGATGCCTCTGGCCACCCCCTATTACCTGATCGACGAATCTGCGCTCGAGGCCAACCTCGCCAAGATCGATCAATTGCGCGCCGCTTCCGGCGCCAAGTGCCTTCTCGCCCTGAAATGCTTTGCGACCTGGTCGACCTTCGAGCAGATCTCCCCGCATATGGACGGCACGACCTCGTCGTCGCTTTATGAACTGAAGCTTGGCCGCGAAAAATTCGCCGGCGAGACGCACGCCTATTCCGTCGCCTGGTCCGATGGCGAGATCGATGAAGCGATCGCCAATGCCGACAAGATCATCTTCAACTCGGTCGGTCAGCTGGAGCGCTTTGCCGGCAAGGCTGCGAACCTGCCGATCGGCTTGAGGGTCAATCCTGGCATCAGCCACTCGCATTTCGACCTTGCCGACCCGGCACGTCCGTTCAGCCGCCTGGGGGAATGGAACCTGGAGCGGATCGAAGCGGTCATGGATCGCGTTAGTGGCTTCATGCTGCACTGCAACTGCGAAAACGACTCGCTTGAGGCCTTCTCGGCCATGCTCGACCAGTTCGAGACGCGCTTGGGTTCGCTTCTCGAACGGCTCGAATGGGTCAGCCTTGGCGGCGGTATTCACTTCACCAAGCCCGGCTACCCCATCGATGGTCTGGCGGCGCGCCTCAAGGCCTTTGCCGAGCGCTTTGGCGTCCAGGTCTATCTTGAGCCGGGCGATACGGTCGTCACCGACACGACGACGCTTGAGGTCAGTGTTTTGGACGTGGTGGAAAACGGCAAGGCCGTTGCCATCGTCGACAGCGCAGTCGAGGCGCACATGCTCGACCTTCTGATCTATCGCCAGAGCGCGGCCGTGGCGCCTGGTGCTGGTCCACATCGCTATATGATAGCGGGGAAGTCCTGCCTTGCCGGCGACGTGTTCGGCGAGTTCGATTTTCCCCAGGCCTTGAATATTGGTAGCCGCATCTCGCTGTTGAACGCGGGTGGCTATACAATGGTGAAGAAGAACTGGTTTAACGGGGTGAATATGCCCTCTATAGCCATTCGTCGGAAAAACGGCGAAGTCGAATTGGTTCGCGCCTTCGACTATGCCGACTACGTCTCCAGTCTGTCCTGATCAGACCTGGATAATGTCCACCGCCAAAAAGGTGTTTCGTGCCAATTGAAAAAGAACGTTTTGATCATCGGTGCCGGAGGTGTCGCGCAGGTCGCAGCCGTTAAGGCTGCCATGCACAATGATGTCCTCGGGGACATCAACATCGCCTCTCGGACTCTGGCCAAATGCGAGTCCATCATTGCCGGCATTCTCGAGCGCAAGCTGCTCAAGCGTCCCGGCCTCATTGCCGCCCATCAGCTCGACGCCATGGATGTCGAGGCCACCAAGGCCCTGATCCGGCAGACCAAAAGCCAGATCGTGCTCAATGCCGGCTCGGCCTTCCTCAATATGTCTGTCCTGCGCGCCTGCATCGAGGCCGGCGTTGCCTATATCGACACGGCCATTCACGAAGACCCCTCCAAGGTCTGCGAAACGCCGCCTTGGTACGGCAACTACGAATGGAAGCATCGCGAGGAATGCGAGCGCAAGGGCATCACGGCCGTTCTCGGCGCCGGGTTCGATCCGGGCGTGGTCAACGCCTATGCTGCGCTGGCGTCCCAGCATTATTTCGACCGCATCGACTCCATCGACATCATCGATGTGAACGCGGGCAGCCATGGGCGCTATTTCGCGACAAATTTCGACCCCGAGATCAATTTCCGTGAGTTCACGGGAACGGTCTGGAGCTGGCAGAACAGCCAGTGGACGGCCAATGAGATGTTCGAGGTCAGCCGCACCGACGATCTGCCGGTCGTGGGGACGCACAAGACCTATCTGACAGGTCATGATGAAGTGCATTCGCTTTCGGCCAATCTCGGCATTCCCGATATCCGCTTCTGGATGGGTTTTGGCGACCACTACATCAACGTCTTCACGGTGCTGAAGAACCTCGGCCTGCTCTCAGAAAAGCCGGTGCTGACTGCCGAGGGCCAGGAAGTCGTGCCGCTCAAGGTGGTGAAGGCCGTGTTGCCCGATCCGGCTTCGCTGGCGCCCGGCTATCAGGGCAAGACTTTCATCGGCAACCTGATGAAGGGCACCCGCAACGGCGCCGCAGTCGAGATGCTGGTCTACAATATCTGTGACCACGAAGAGACGTTTGCCGAAACCGGCAGCCAGGCCATTTCCTACACTGCCGGCGTTCCCGCCGTTGCGGCGGCGATGCTTATCGCCAAGGGTGAGTGGGATTGCCATCACATGGCCAATATAGAAGAACTGCCGCCCGTGCCGTTCCTCAGCCTGCTCGAAACCATGGGCCTGCCAACGCGCCTAAGCGATGCCAATGGGGATCGTAGTTTCCACGATGAGAAGCTGCCGGAAGTCCGGAAATCCCGGCTTGGCGTATCGTAGCGTTGGGCTTTTTGCGCCAAAATACCCCCCGAGCGATGCTCGGGGGTGACTTTCTGAAAGTTGGACGGGCCGAAGCTGCGTAGATCGCCTGGTCCTACGCGTCGAACGTCACCCGAACGCGTGTTCCGATGCCGTCATTGTCGTATCCGACATCTGCGCCAAGCGATTGCGCCATGGCCCTGACGATACGGCTGCCAAGGCCCGTGCCTTGCGGTTTACCTGTGCCGTCCCAGCCGATGCCGTCGTCTTCGACCCGCAGCTCCACCTGATTGTTGTTTCGTGCCATGACGATGCGTACCTCGCCAACGTCGCGTCCAGCGTAGGCGTATTTGAGTGCATTCGTCACAAGTTCGATCAGCATGACGCCGAGCGAGGCGACTTTTTCAGTAGAGAGCGGGAACGAGGCCACTTTTACATTGAGACGGGCCGTCTGGCCGTCCAGCTGCACAGAGGTCTCAAGTTCACCCACCAGAGAGCTGACATAGTCGGCGACCTGGACGGAACGAACGTCATCTGACGTGTAAAGGTGCCTGTGTACGCCCGCGATGGCGTGAATGCGCGCCTGCGTCTCTGCCAGCGCCCGTTTGGCTTCTGCATCGCTCACGGCGTTGGCTTGAAGGCCGACCAGCGCTGCCACCATCGCCAGCGAATTGGCGACGCGGTGATTGACCTCTCCGAGCAGCATTTCGGCGCGTTGACGCGCTTCCTGCGTCTCTCGCTCGGCCTTGGCCTTGGCGCGGTTAAGCCGCACTCGCTCTATGGCGTGCTCAATGGCCGTGGTGAGGAGTTCCATGAACTCCCCTGAGAGTGTCTTTGGCACGTAGTCGGTAGCACCGGCCTTGAGTGCCTCAACCGCCACAGCCATTTCGGCGGATCCCGTGACATAGACAACTGCGGGTTTGTCGTCGGTCGCAGCAAGGGCGGCCAGGACATCAAGACCCGTACCTGTCGGCAGGTAGTGGTCAAGCACGAGGACGTCGATGCCGCCCTGGCGCAACCGGTCTAGCCCCTCTTCGCCGCTTTTGGCGTGATCATAGAGGTAACCACGACGGTGCATGGCCTTTTCCACCAGTCGGGCAAGACCAGGATCGTCATCGACATAGAGCACATGCGGCGTGCGGTTCGGCATGTGTCAGTCGGCCTCGGGGATCTGCATGACCGAGAAGAACATGCCCAGTTGCTTGATCGCATTGGCGAAGCCGTCATAGTCGACAGGCTTGGTGATGTAGACGTTTGCGCCAAGGTCGTAGCAGCGCTGGATTTCGCGCTGGTCATCGGTGGTGGTCAGGACCACAACGGGGGAGCGTCGCGTATGCTCGTTGCCTTTGACCTTTTCGAGAATGTCGATACCCGTCATGTCGGGCAGGTTGAGGTCGAGAAGGACCAGCAACTGTCGGCCCTTGTTGACCATGCCCGAGCCATCCGGGCCCAGCAGGTAGGCTATGGCTTCGGTGCCGTTGGTGAACGGGATGATCTGGTTTGCCACGCCAGCGCGGCGGATATTCTTCTCGATGAGCCGGGCGTGTCCCTCATCGTCCTCGATCATTATGATGGTTACTGGCCGCGCGTCGTTCATTGGCTTGAAACCCCTGGAGTGCTGCGCAGATCACGCGGCAGATTTATGATGAAGCTGGTGCCCTGGCCGAGGGCGGAACGTAAAGTGACGTCGCCACCAAGGCTGCGGACCATCGTGCGAACATGGGCAAGGCCGATACCTTCGCCAGGCTGGCTTTGCTTGCCGGAGCGACGGAACAGCTCGAAGACCCTTTCATGGTCGGTATCAGCAATACCGCGGCCATTGTCTTCGACCTCGATCTCTACCCGATTGCCCGGCTTGTGCTTGGCCCGAATGGAAACCTTGAGTGGGCGGCCGGGCTCCTGATACTTGATGGCATTATCCAGCAGATTGCCGAAGACTTGCTCGATGGATAGTCTATCGGTCAAGAGTTTATCAACCCGAATATCGGTCTCGATAGTGCCCTGACTTTCGGAGATCTGGTGGTGGACTGCTGCCGCGGATGCTTCTGCCAGTTCGCTTATGTCGACAACCTCCGGCCTTAGTTGACGGCGACCCTCACGCGAAATCTTCAGAATGGCGTTAATTAGTCCATCCATCTTGCGCGTGGCGGCGCGAATAAAGGAAATTGCTTCCGGTAGGTCGGTAAGCGCCGCCTCGCGCGCTTCCAGCGTATGGGGGTCAGGAGTTTCTGGCTGAGTTGCCATATAAGTCCTCAGCGTGCTGACACCGGCTTCAAGCTCGCTGGTAAAACCCATGATGTTGACGAGCGGCGCTCTGAGGTCATGGGTGACAATATAGGCGAAGCGTTGAATTTCCTCGTTGGCCTTGCCCAGCTCGGATGTTCGCTCGCGTACGCGCTCTTCAAGCCCGCTATTGGCCTGTTCGATTTCTCGACGCGCATTGGCCAGTTCCTGAGTGTATGAAAATACCGCCCAGATTGATCCCGATACCACGATGAGGATCACCGCGCCGCCAACAATGGAAATCCAATGCAGCGCTTCGGTCGTGTTTCTTTGATTGGCGACCGATACCGTCAGCCGGTCGTCGATCGCCTCGATAAGCTGGCCAAGGAATGCTCTTGAGCGATCCATCGCCTCCTTGCCCTTGTCGGTGCTCACCACGGCGATCGCGGCGTCGCGATTGCCCGAGCGCGCCTCCTCGATCGTCAGGTTCATCTCACCGATCTTGAAGGCGATGTCGTCCTCAAGGGTGTCAATCGACGCCTTGGCTTCGGGGTCGAACGCCATGATATCGCGGAGCTGGGCGACCTGATTGGCCACCAGGGGCAGGGCAGCATTGTACGGGTCGAGGTAGCTTTCATCGAGCGTGATGATGAAGCCTCGCTGGCCTGTCTCCATGTCTTGCAACTGCGCGCGCAGGTCAACGGCCACGCGTCTGGCGATACGGGCATCGATAACGTCGTCGAAATACGCCTGCGATCGGTCTACCAGCCAGACGTTGGCGCCCACAATGCCCAGCAGTGCCAGAAGGCCAACGAGCAGCAGAAGGGCCGTGGATCGGACGAAGGTCTTGCTGGTTATGGGCATGGCTTTTTCCGCGTGGCCAAACCTTCATGGCCCGAAAGAATCAGGAGGGCAACAAGGTTGTTGGGCAGCGCCATGTTTTTGCGGCGCGCGGCGTCGAACCTCTCATGGGAAACAGAATCTTAAGCGTCCACATGCAAGTGTCGGGGATGGTCCGCATGGCCGGACTACTGCGACTCGAAGTGGAGTTTTGGTCAGCATGGGCAAACGGTATCTGCCCGAATCTCCGGTGACTGATGCGCCGCACATCCCCGTCCTTCTGGACGAGGTTGTTGCTGCCTTTGCGCCGCTTGCTGGTCGTCGCGTGGTTGATGGCACGTTTGGCGCGGGCGGGTATTCGCGCGCGCTGCTCGAGGCCGGCGTCGATGTCGTTGCCATAGATCGCGACCCCAATGTTCTCCCGCATGCTGAAAAGCTTGCCGCCGATTTTCCGGGCCGGTTCCATTTCGTCGCCGGCACTTTTTCCGAGCTTGATACGCTCGCGGCTCCCTATGCGCCCATTGCAGGCGTCGTGCTCGATATCGGCGTCAGCTCCATGCAGCTCGACGAGAGCGAGCGCGGCTTTTCTTTCATGCGCGAGGGTCCGCTGGACATGCGCATGAGCCAGTCTGGCGAAAGCGCTGCCGATCTCGTCAACAATCTCGAACAGGATGCACTGGCCAACCTGCTCTTTGCCTTTGGCGAAGAGCGCAAGTCGCGCCGCATCGCTCAGTTCATCGTCGCGGCCCGCGAGACGGCGCCGATTACGACGACGCTTGAACTGGCCCGCATCATTGAAAAGGCCATCGGTCGCAAGCCTGGCGATGCGCACCCCGCGACGCGCTCCTTCCAGGCGCTTCGGATCGCGGTGAATGGCGAGTTCGATCAGTTGGTGGAAGGTCTCTTTGCCGCAGAACGTCTGCTGGGCGAGGGCGGTGTCCTTGGCGTCGTGACCTTCCATTCGCTGGAGGATCGCATCGCGAAGCGCTTCTTCGATCCGGAAAAGGGCGGTCCCACCCAGTCTCGCCATCTGCCGCAGGTCGAGGTTGCGCCGCGTCGCTGGGATCCGGTGGCCAAGGCGGTAAAGCCCGGTGCTGCCGAACTCGATCGCAATCCGCGGGCGCGCTCCTCGGTGCTGCGCAGCGCCGTGCGCACTGATGTCGCGGCGCGCGCCGTCTCGCCCGACCAGCTCGGCGTCCCTGTTGTCAGGGGTGTCGCATGATCCGGCGCATCAATATTTTCCTGATCTGCACCAGCATCGTCATGCTGGTCGGGGTCTATATGCTCAAGTTTTCCATTGAGGGTACGGCGGCCGAACGCTCCTCTATCCAAAGGCAAATCTCCGAGCAGGAAGATGACTTGACCACCCTCAAGGCTGATTGGGCGGTCCTCAACCAGCCTGCTTATGTCGAGCCCATCGTGCGCCGCCACCAGGCAGAGCTGGCCATCGAGCAGGTGCAGCAGAAGCAGTTCGGCTCTTTCGCAGACCTGCCGATGCGCCCCGCCAAACCCGATACTGCCGCCATGGATGCCCTGTTCCAAGCCATCGACGCAGGTATCGATCCCATCGACGCCATTCTCGAACTGGAGGGGATTGAATGACCATCACGGCAGACGGAATGGCCCCCACCATCTCGCTCGATGGCGTGCGCAAGGCCCGCGGCAATCTCACCCAGGCCCGTATTCGTTGGATGATCCTGGCGCTGGTGCTCGGTTTCGGCGCTGTCGGCGGGCGTCTCGTCCAGCTCGGCATGGTTGAGACCGATACGACCATCGAAGGCCAGACGCGCGACGCCATCACTGCCACCCGTCCGCCGATCATGGATCGCAACGGGCTCGAAATGGCCGTGGATATCCGCGTGCCATCGCTCTATGCCGAACCGCGTCGCATCATTGACGTCGAGGAAGCCGTCACCAAGCTGCGCACCGTGCTGCCCGAGATCGACGAGGCGTGGCTCCGCAATCGCCTCAGCGGCGACAAGGGATTTGTCTGGCTCAAGCGCGAGCTGACACCTGCCGTCGAAGAGCAGGTGATGCGCCTCGGCATTCCGGGCATCGACTTCATCACCGAATCCAAGCGCTTCTATCCGGCCATGAACGAGGCCAGCCATATCCTCGGTTCGACCAATGTCGACAACCAGGGCATTGCCGGCATCGAGCGCCACATGGATACCGAATCCGTCGCGCTGCTTCAGGAACTCGGCCTTGCGCGCGGCAATGCCCTGGCTCCCGTTGAACTCAGCGTCGATATGCGCGTCCAGCACGTGATGCACGATCAGCTCGTCGACGCCATGACGCGCTACCAGGCCATCGCCGCCGCCGGCGTGATGATGGACATCTATACCGGCGAGATCATCGCTCTCGCGTCGTTGCCCGATTTCAATCCGAACGATCCGGCCTCGGCGCTGGTAAAGGACACTTTCAACCGCATCACCTCCGGTATTTTCGAGCCCGGCTCGATCTTCAAGACGGTGACGCTCGCCGGTGCGCTCGACAGTGGCTCGGTGCGCATCAGCGACAACTTCGACGCGCGCTATGGCGTGCGCTTCGGCCGCTACACGATCAGCGATTTCCACGGCAAGAACCGCATCCTGAGCCTGCCCGAGGTCTACAAGTATTCCTCGAACATCGGCACGATCCGCATCATGCAGGCCATGGGCAAGGAGAACTACCGCGCTTTCCTCAGCCGCATGAAGTTCGATCAACGCGTGCAGTTTGAGCTGCCGGAAATGCGTGTTCCCACTGTGCCCAAGGAGTTCTCGGAAGTCGGCGCGGCCACGGCTTCGTTCGGCCACGGCCTTTCGGTGTCGCCGCTGCACATGCTGACCGCCTATGCGGCCTTCGTGAATGGCGGCAACTACATTTCGCCGACTCTCTACAAGCGCACCCTGGCCGAGGCCGAGCCGCTCTACGAGCGTGTAATTCAGCCCCACACCAGTGAATACATGCGCTATCTGATGCGCCTCAATGCCATCTCGGTTGGTGGTTCGGGCTCGCAGATGAACAAGGCAGCCCTGGGCTATCGCGTTGGCGGCAAGACCGGTACCGCCGAAAAAGTGGTCGAGGGCCGCTATTCCTCGAACAAGGTCACGAACTTTTTTGCCTCCGCGTTCCCGCTCGACAATCCGCGTTATGCCATGGTGATCATGGTAGACGAGCCCAAGGCGGAAAATCCGCAGTCGGGCACCACTGCCGGCTGGAATGCTGGCACGTTGACCGGCCGCATCGTGCAGCGTGTTGCGCCCATGCTCGGCATCGCACCCGATTTTGACCCATTGCTTGACCAGCAGATCGTGCCGCGAGAAGTTCGGCGCGTGTTTCCAGAAGGATATTGATTGGTGTCTCTCAGTGTATCGCAACTGCTCGAAGGCTCCGGCGCCCGTCCGAAGAAGGGACTTGGGACGGTCTTTGGCCTGAATTCGGACAGCCGCCGCATCGAGCCGGGCGACATCTTCTTCGCTCTGCCGGGCCAGAAGGTTCACGGCAATGAGTTCATCGCCGATGCCGTGCATCGCGGCGCTCTGGCCGTGGTTACCGACGTTCATCCGGTCGGCGACCCGGGCGTGCCCGTCATCGTCGTCAAGGACGTTCGTGCCTCCTATGCTCGCGCGGCATCGCGCGTTTTCGAACCGCAGCCGGAAATTTCCGTCGCCGTCACCGGCACCAATGGCAAGACCTCCGTAGCGTCCTTCGTTCGCCAGATCTGGGATCATGCCGGTGTTCCCGGCGCCAGCGTCGGTACGCTCGGCGTGCAGACCGCAACCCGCACCATCGAAGGCGCGCTGACGACGCCAGATTCGCGCACGCTGCATCAGGCCCTCCGCGCCCTCCGCGCCCAGGGCGTCGACCACGTCGCCGTTGAAGCGTCGAGCCATGGCCTCGATCAGCGCCGGCTCGATGGCATCCACTTCGAAGCCGTCGCCTTCACCAATCTCAGCCGCGACCATCTCGACTATCACGCTGATATGGATGAATACCGCAACGCCAAGCTGCGGCTGTTCTCCGATCTGCTGGTCGATGGTGGCGCCGCCATCGTCAATGTCGACGATCCCGAATACGAACCCTTCATGTTCGCCGCGCTCTCGGCCAACGCGACCCTGCTTACGGTTGGCCGGGAAGGGGCCTATATCGAGATCATGTCGATCAAGCCCGAGGGCTATGGGCAGCGCGTGCAGATCAGGCACATCGGCGAACTCGTCGATTTCCACCTGCAGATCCCCGGCGAATTCCAGGTTTCAAACGCCCTGATCGCAGCGGCGCTTGCCATGTCGTCCGGTGTGGACAAGGCCGATGCCTTTGCGGCGCTGCCCGACCTCGTCGGTGCCGTTGGCCGGCTGGAGCTGGTCGCCGAGCATAATGGCGCGGCCATTTTCGTCGACTACTCGCACAAGCCCGAGGCACTGCGCACCGCGCTCAACACCCTGCGCCCCTATGTGAAGGGCAAGCTGCGTCTCGTTTTTGGTTGCGGCGGCGACCGCGACAAGGGCAAGCGCCCGCAAATGGGCGCAATTGCCAACGAACTTGCCGATGACGTCATCGTGACGGACGACAATCCGCGCACCGAAGACGCCTCCGCCATTCGCGCCCAGATCCTGGCCGAGGCAAAAGGGGCCAAGGAAATTGCCGATCGCAAGAAGGCTATCGAAACGGCCGTCAGATCCCTGCAAAAGGGCGACGTCTTGCTCGTTGCCGGCAAGGGCCACGAAACCTACCAGATCATCGGGACCACCAAGCACCACTTCTCCGACCACGAAGTGGTTGCCGAGGCGGTCAAGGGCTGAGGCCAGCCCCGGGCGCGCTCTTTGCTTCTTCACCCTTCCCCTTGCGGGGAGGGGCGGGGAGGCGGTATGGCGCCCACTGAGCGATAGGGAGGTGGGCACCGCCTCCCGTCCTCCCAAGGGGGAGGAGTCATATCGAGTACGACGCGGTGCCAGCGCGAGAGCTGTAACATGCCCCAACCTCCCTGCACTCTCGATGCCGTCCTCGAGGCCACCGACGGCCGCGCCGAAGGTGTCGAGGCAACCGAGATCAATTCGATCTCTATCGATTCCCGCGAACTCGGGCCGGACGCGCTCTTCGTCGCCATCAAGGGCGATCGCTTCGATGGCCACGACTTCGTCGATACCGCTCTCGCCAATGGTGCCGTCGCCGCGCTCGTGAGCCGCGGTGAAGGCCCCGGTCGCATCACCGTTCCCGATGCACTCGAAGGCCTTGTTGATCTTGCCCGGGCCTCCCGTGCCCGCAGCCGCGCGCTGATCGTCGGCGTGACTGGCAGCGTTGGCAAGACCACTACCAAGGAAGCGCTCCGCATCGTCTTTGAAGCGGCTGGCGAAACCCACGCGTCCATCAAGAGCTTCAACAATCACTGGGGCGTGCCGCTGATGCTCGCCCGCATGCCCGAGACAGCCCAGTTCGGCGTTTTTGAAATGGGCATGAACGCGCCGGATGAAATTCGCCCGCTAAGCCAGCTGGTACGGCCCCATATCGGCGTCATCACCACCATCGCCCCGGCGCATCTCGAAAAGCTCGGTAGCCTTGAGGCCATTGCCCGCGCCAAGGCCGAGATTTTCGAGGGAATTGAGCCGGGCGGCACCGCCGTCATCAATGCCGACCATCCGCAGATCGGTCTCCTGCTCGAAGCCGCCGCAGCGGCAGGGGTCGCAAGGGTCGTCACCTTCGGCTTTGCGCGCGGCAGCGACTGGCAGCTCATCGAGGCCGAAACGGCCGGTGAGCGCAGTTTTGCCACCGTGCTCAATGGCTCGGACCGTTATGCCCTGACTATTGGTGTTGCGGGCAGGCACATGCTGAGCAATGCCGAAGCCGCTCTTGCCGTCGCTACCCTGGCCGGCGTCGCCCCCGAAATCGCCCTCCGCGCGCTCGCCGGTTTCGGCCCGCAGCCGGGGCGCGGCCAGCGTATCGTGCTCGGGGAAAAGGAAAAGTCGCTCCTGCTCATCGATGAAAGCTATAACGCCAATACGGCCTCGATGACTGCTGCACTTGATGTTTTTGCTTCTGTTTCGGCGCCTGACGGCAAGAAGGTTGTCGTCCTTGGCGACATGCTCGAGCTCGGTGAAGCTGGCCCTGCGCTCCATGCCGGTCTCGCCGATGCCGTCCATGCCAGCGGCGCGGACAAGGTCTATCTCGTGGGCAGCAATATGGCGCGGCTTGCAGAAGCCTTGCCGGGTTCCATGTTTTCCCGGCACTTCACAAGTGTCGATCTTGCCCTGCCGGAGCTGCTTGCGGCGCTTGCGCACGGGGATGCAGTTATGGTCAAAGGATCGAACGGCGTCGGGCTTTCCCGCCTTGTTGCCGCGATCAAGGACCAGTTCCAACAGCGTTAAGACGCCAATCAGGACATCAAGAGAGCATGCTCTATTTTCTCGGCCAGCTGGGTGACTCCCTCGCCGCGTTCAACGTCTTCCGCTACATCACCTTCCGCACAGCGGGAGCCATGATCACGGCGCTGTTCTTCGTCTTCATGTTCGGTCCGGGCATGATCGCGCTCCTGCGTCTCAAGCAGGGCAGGGGGCAGCCGATCCGCGAAGACGGTCCGCAGACCCACCTGCTCACGAAGAAGGGCACGCCGACCATGGGCGGGCTCATGATCCTGTCGGGCGCCGTCATCTCGACCCTGCTGTGGTCAAACCTGTCCAACGGCTATGTCTGGGTGGTGCTTTTCGTCACCATCGGCTTTGGCGCGATCGGGTTCTACGACGACTATCTCAAGGTCAAGCGTATGAGCCACAAGGGTTTCGGCTCCAAGCAGCGCCTGCTGCTCGAAGCCATTATCGGCTGTATCGCTGCCTTCGCCATTTCCCAGCTCGCAGCCGGTTCCTATGGCACATCGCTGCTCTTTCCCTTCGTGAAAGAGCTCTCGATCAACCTGGGCTATTTCTATCTCCTCTTCGGTGGCTTTGTCGTCGTGGCGGCCGGTAACTCGGTCAACCTCACCGATGGTCTCGATGGCCTCGCCATCGTCCCGGTCATGATTGCCGCTGGTTCTTTCGGTTTCATCGCCTATCTCGTTGGCAGCCAGAATTACGCTGACTATCTGCTGCTCAACGCTGTTCCTGGCACGGCCGAACTCGCCGTGATCTGCGGCGCGCTGATCGGCGCGGGCCTCGGCTTCCTGTGGTTCAATGCCCCGCCGGCCCAGATCTTCATGGGCGACACCGGCTCGCTGGCCCTTGGTGGCGCACTCGGCACCATAGCCGTCGCCACCAAGCACGAAATCGTCCTCGGCATTATCGGTGGCCTTTTCGTGCTCGAAACCGTTTCGGTGATCGTGCAGGTGACTTCGTTCCGATTGACCGGGAAACGCGTCTTCCGGATGGCGCCGATCCACCACCATTTCGAGCACCTCGGCTGGACCGAGAGCCAGGTCGTGATCCGGTTCTGGATCATATCCTTCGTGCTGGCGCTGATCGGTCTTTCGAGCCTGAAACTGCGTTGACCTCTTGAGTGGTCGCGTCCCCCGTGACCACCTCTTTCCAATTTTCTGAAACTTTCCTCGTTCGGCCCCGTAGCTGCAGGTGACGATAGCAATCGTTCCCCCAATCGCTCACGGGGCCCGGCGCGCTTTCCGCGCGTCTCGGCCGTGTCCAACGAGGAGACTCCATTTGTCTGCTACCGCCCGCATTTCCCTTATTGCTGCGCTTTCCCTCGCCACTTCCGGGCTCGCCATTGCCGCTGCCCATGCCGCGACTGCCATTGCGCTCGTTGATGGCAATACGCTCGTCACTTTTGACACCGAAACACGCGCGACCAGTGCCACCGTCAAGGTCACCGGCGTCGATGGTCTTGCCGGCATCGACCAGCGTCCAGCCGATAACCTGCTCTACGGGGTCAGTCTTGCCGGTGAGGTCGTGACTATCGACACCGCCACTGGTGTGGCGACGGTCAAATCGACTCTCTCCGAAAAGCTCCCGAGCTATGAAGGGGCCATCGTCGATTTCAACCCCATGGCCGACCGTCTCCGCCTGATGGGTACCGACGGCACCAATCACCGCGTCAATGTCGATGACGGCGCGGTAACGGTGGATGGTTCGCTCGCCTATCAAGACGGCGACATGCATGCAGGTGAAACGCCCGCGATCGTGGCTGCTGCCTATATCAACTCCTTCGGCAAGCCCGAGGCGACGGCCATGTACGATATCGACGCTACTATCGTTGGCCTCATCCAGCAGGTCTCACCGAACGACGGTACTCTGGCCGCAATCGGCAAGCTCGGCATTGATGGCGGCTCCGCCTATGCGTTCGATATCCACACGCCGCAGGATCTCACCAACACGGCCTATCTCGTCGTCGATAACGTGCTCCACACGGTCGATCTCGAAACCGGCGCTGCCAAGGAATGGGGCGCGATCGAGGGTGTCGACGGCACCATTTCCGATATCGCGGTCTGGAACTGATCACATCCACCAGCTGTCGTCCGTCTCCCGCGACGGTTGGCGTGGAAGAGGCGGCCTCCGGGCCGCCTCTTTTCATTGTGGGCAGGTGACTCGCAAAACGCGAAATGCCTTACCAAATCGGTAACCACCATTCGGTACAATGCCATACAGTTTGTATCGAGTAGCCGGCCCAGCCACATGATGTTCTCCCGCGCCGAAAAAACGCCCCTCGCCGAATGGTGGTGGTCGATTGACCGCGAACTGCTTTCCGGCCTGATCCTGCTCCTAATCTGCGGCCTGGTCCTGAGCCTTGCCGCCAGCCCTCCGGTGGCTGAGCGTATTGGCCTTAACGAGTGGCACTTCGTCATTCGCCATGCCATGTTCTGCGCGCTCGCTGTGCCAGTCATGCTGGCCACGTCGCTGCTCAGCCACCGTCAGGCGCGCTTCGCTGCGCTCGGCACGCTCATCATCATGACCATCCTGCTCTGGGCCACGCTGCGCTTCGGCACGGAAGTGAAGGGTGCGCGCCGCTGGGTGACCTTTGTCGGTCAGTCCGTTCAGCCCTCGGAATTCGTGAAGCCGGCCTTTGCCATCATAGGCGCCTGGCTCTTTTCTGAGTACATGATCCACCGCAACGTGCCTGGCCGCATCATTGCGACGCTGATCATGCTGGTCATCGTCGCGGGGCTCCTCCTGCAGCCCGACATCGGTCAGACCGCGCTGATCCTTGCGACCTGGGCTGTGTTGCTGTTCCTCTCGGGCATTTCGTGGTGGATCATCTTTGGCCTTGCCGGTGCAGCCGGTGGCCTGCTCATCGGCGCCTATGTATTCTTTCCACACTTCGCCCGCCGCATTGATACCTTCCTCAATCCGGATGGCGGCGGTAATACCTACCAGATCGACCGCGCGCTGCAGTCGCTGGCCGAAGGCGGCTGGTTCGGCCGTGGTCCCGGCGAGTCGATGGCCAAGAAGCTCATCCCCGACGCTCACGCCGACTATGTCTTCTCCGCCGCAGCCGGCGAATACGGCATTCTGTTCTGCATGGCGCTTGTCGGTCTCATCACCTTCATCGTGCTCCGCGCCATGATGGGTGCGCAGCGCCAGCAGAGCCTGTTCGCCCGCCTTGGTGCGTCCACACTTGCCATTCAGTTTGCCATGCAGTCGGGCATCAACCTTGCAGTGAATCTCAACCTGATTCCCCCCAAAGGCATGACGCTGCCATTCGTGTCCTACGGCGGCACGTCCATGCTGGCCGTCGCCTTCGGCATGGGGTTGATGCTGGCCATGACCAGAACCAAGCCAGAGGAACGCATGACCACCGGTATCCCGTCCTATCGCAGCGCCGTGGTTGCACCCGCAGAATGAAGACCTTTGTACTCATGGCCGGCGGTACCGGCGGCCATCTCTTCCCCGCCATGGCGCTCGCGCAGGAACTCATCCGCCGCGGCCATGCTGTCGAGCTGATGACTGACCATCGTGTTGAAGGTTATGGCCAGGATTTTCCGGCCCGCCAGATTCACATGGTGCCCTCGGCTACCCCCAGCCTCACCAATCCCATCAAGTTTGCTGGCGCCAGCCTGACCATTGCCCGGGGCGTCGCACGCTCCTTCGGCATTCTCCGCGCCCTGCGCCCCGACGCCGTTATTGGCTTCGGCGGCTACCCGACCTTTCCGCCCTTTATCGCCGCGAGCCTTCTCAGCATTCCGGGGATTCTCCACGAGCAGAATGCCGTCATGGGCCGCGCCAATCGCGCTCTCAGCCGCTTTGCCGATATCTTGGCGCTGAGCTTTTCCAAGACCCGCTTTGCCGATGACCAGGGTCTCGAAAAGGTTCTTACCGGCAACCCGGTGCGTGATCGCGTCCGCGCCATTGCCGCCAGCCCCTATCCTGAATTGAGCGCCACCAGCCCGATCAATCTCGTGGTTTTTGGCGGCAGCCAGGGCGCCCGCGCCATGTCCGACATCGTGCCGGAGGCAATCTCCCTCTTGCCCGATGCGCTGCGATCGCGCCTGCGCATTGTCCAGCAGTGCCGCCAGGAAGATCTCGATCGCGTCACGCAGACCTATCGGCAGTCGCGCACCAGCGTCGAACTGGCGCCGTTCTTTACCGATCTGCCCGAGCGCATCGCCCGGAGCCATCTGGTCATCGGTCGCTCCGGCGCCTCGACCATTGCCGAACTGACAGTCATCGGCCGGCCATCCATCCTCATTCCGTTGCCCGGCTCCCTCGATGCCGACCAAAAGAACAACGCTCTTGTGGTTGAAGCGGGCGGAGCGGGCTGGGTGATGGAACAGGCCGCGCTTTCGCCGCAATCGCTTGCCACTCGCCTCGAAGCACTTTTTACCGACCCTTCTAGCCTCGCCAAGGCAGCCAAGGCCGCTCAGGTCCTCGGTCAGCCCCGCGCCGTTGAAAAGCTCGCCGACCTCGCTGAAAGCCTGGCCGGCCAGGGCACAAGCACATTGGAATCCGCCTCATGAAAATGCCCCGCAATATCGGCCCGGTCCACTTTATCGGCATCGGCGGCATCGGCATGAGCGGTATTGCCGAAATCCTGCACAACCAGGGCTATACGGTCCAGGGCTCCGACGCCTCGCTCAATCCCAATGTCCAGCGTCTGCGCGACATGGGTATCAAGGTCGAGATCGGCCAGAGCGGCGATAACCTGGGCAAGGCCGAAGTCGTGGTCGTCTCCTCGGCGATCAAGAAGGACAATCCCGAGCTGGTTGAAGCCCGGGCCCGCGCGCTGCCCATCGTGCGCCGAGCCGAAATGCTCGCCGAGATCATGCGGTTCAAGACCGCCATTGCCATTGGCGGCACGCACGGCAAGACCACGACGACGACTATCGTCGCCACGCTGC
>NZ_JAFKHD010000382.1 GCF_017307565.1 Devosia sp. | reverse complement strand
TCCCGCAGCCGCTCCGCGGTGAGAGCGGCATGGGCGCCGACCAGCGATTGTCCAAGCCGCTCATCGGTCGGGGCGTGCAGCAGGCGGGTCATGCCGTCGTTACAATGGGTGCACGAGAGAGTGGTGTCGAAGGCGGCAATGCCTTCGCCGCTGGCGCCCATGATCTGGCCGAGAAAGGTCTTTTCCTGGCGCACCAGCGCCTCGGCGGTTGCAGCCTGGCCCAGGCTGCGCACGAGCCGCAGGATCAGGAAGCCGCCGGTGACCATGATGCCGAGGATGGAGACGATCACCTGGGCAATGCTGCTGTTGTAGCTGTTGCGACGTTCGCCATCGGCAATGCGATTGTTGATCATCACGTCGTTGGCGATGGTGCCGAGGGGTTCGAGAAACTGCCCCATGACGCGGGCGAGCCGGGCGCCATAGCGCGTTACGTCGGTGCCGGAGGCGATCATCGGTTCGAACTGGAGGAGCGCGGTGCGGGCGCGGGAAACGACGCTGACGCGGCCGGCCTCGGCAAGTTGGGCGGCCATGGGGCCGTTCTGCAGGAGGTCGAGGCGGCTCAGGAGCACGTCGAAGCGCAGCGAGATGGCGTCGGGCGTTGCGGGACGGTCGGGCAGGGTCGCCAGTAGCAGGCGGTGAATTTCGTACTGCGTCTGGCTCAGCGCCCAGACGATGCCCTCGCCGGAGCTGGAATGGGTGGTGCGCTCGATTTCGACGAGGCGTGCCAGAGCAAAGGTCAGCAGCACGGCAAAGGCCAGCACGGCGAGCGCCACCACCGTCAGTTCGCGCCGGCGCGGCCGCGGCATGGCACTCACGGCAGAATGAGCCGATAGAGCTGCCAGACCCAACGGTGCTCGAAACGCTCCTCGCGCAACATCGGTACCGCGTCGCGCGGATAGATGATCCAGAGGGGCCCCTTGTCGCGCCGGGTCAGCATCTGCCCGTTCATGCTCCAGGCAAAGAGCACGTCATAGTCGCGAAAATCGCTGAGGGGGATATCGGCCCGGTAGTCGTTGAGCGCGATGGCGGTGACGTGGTTGGACGAAATCCGGCCGATGGCGTCGATGACGTCGCGCGCCCAGACGCCTTCGAATTCGGGCGTGCCGTCGGTCCAGGGCGTGCTCGTCGTCAGTTTGGCAATGCCGAGTGCCTTGAGATCGCTAAGGGTAAAGGTGCGCGTCGTTTCGACCTGGCCGCTGACTTCGAGCACGACCGGCTCGCTCGCACCGAACGCGGAGGTCGACAGGGCCGTGCCGGTCGCGGCAGCAGCCGCTTTCAAGAAATGCCGTCGCTTCATCGGCCCATCGCCCTGTCGTCCCCTGGTGCGCTGCTGCTTTGAGATAGCCATGCCGCAAGGCCGTGGGCAACGCGCGAACCACTGTAGGGCCTAAAAAAATGACCAGCCCCGTTTGAGTCAACGGGGCGCGCCTTGCCCCGCACTCCTAATCGTCTGACCGGGCCGAAGGCGCGAGGGGAATCATCCGCCGCGGCGCTGGCGGCCTGTCTCCGCGACGGGCCGCCCTCCTGGCCTGCCGCGGGGCAGGCCGGCCAGCAATCGGAAAATCCTGAACCTCGGACGCGTGTCGTGTCCGTCGCCGGCCTCGCCTTGCGGGGCGGCTGTCAGTCTTGGAGTCGAACATGGCGCAGCGACCATTTGGCCAAATGAAATCAACCCTGCTGGATCGACGGCGGCGCAACCGGGC
>NZ_JAFKHD010000356.1:6153-23045 GCF_017307565.1 Devosia sp. | reverse complement strand
CATCGGCGCCCGGCATGTCGTCATCTCCGGCCTTCTTGGCTGGACGAGCCTTGGTGTCTGCCTGGCGCTGATCCTGCGGTCGCTTTTCTGCCTCGCGGGACGGGGCAGGTTGGATAGGCTTGTGGGTGGTCATGGTGATGCTCCTTTCCCTAGCGCTAAAACGCTCGAGGGTGGGGCGCGGGTCCATCACGAGTTGCTGCTACCTTACCGACCTTGCCAAGTGTTCATGCTCAGGCAACCTCGGGAAGAGCTTTGCTTCGCTAGGGTCGAGATATTCCGGTTCGCCCGGATTCCCATGCAAGGAAAGTTAGAATGAAGACGATTTCGACCAAGGCCATTGTGGCCATCATGGCAACGGCGATCGGCCTCGGTGCCGTCGCGCCAGCCATGGCTCAGACCGCGCCGCAGAATTCGGGCGCGGTTGCGACGCAGGACGCCAATGCACCGGCCGGACACAACTTCCGCAAGCAGGGTGACGGTCAACGTGCCCGCGGCGGTTTCAGCCTCTTCGATTTTGCTCGCGGTGGCGAGAGGATCGAAGTGGCACTGGTGCAGCTCAGCCATCGGGTCGACCTGACCGATGCCCAGAAGACGCTGCTTGATACGCTCAAGACGTCGGCACTTGCCGCTGCCGGTGACTTTGCGACCGCGACGGAAGGCCTGCGCCCGACGCCGCCCGCCGAAGGCCAGAAGCCTGTTGCCCCCAGCATCTCCCAGCGGCTCGAAAACCGCATCGCCCTCGAAAAGGCCCAGCTTGCCGCGCTTGAAGCGGTGCAGCCGGCCGCAACTGCGTTCTTCGACAGCCTGACAGATGCCCAGAAGGCCCAGCTCATGCCGCATCAGGGTGAGCATGGCGCCGGTCCTCGTGGCGGGCACGGTGGCGACCACCAGCAGGGGCCGCGCGGCTTCGGCGGAAAACGCTGAACGCAGAGCCCGATTAGGCTCACCGCTTCCTTCGAGCGGTGAGGCGGGCGGCGCGGGTTGCTCAGGATAACCGTGCGTCGCGGCAAGCCCGGCTCTCAACGGCCGGGCTTGCTTTTGTGTCCGGGTTCTCTACCAATCGATCGATCATTGATGGATGGACGATGACCAAGCTCCCTCTGGAACCTGCACGTATCCGTGCGCTTTTCCCCGCCTTTGCCGAGCCGAGCCTTCAGGGCCAGGCCTTTTTCGAGAACGCTGGAGGCTCCTATACGGCGCAGGCCGTGATCGACCGGCTGGAGCACTATTATCGCGCCACCAAGGTTCAGCCCTATGGCGTCTATGCCGCTTCGATCGAAGCGGGGGAGGCCATGAACCTGGCGTTCGAGCGGATGGCGGCGGCGCTCAACGTCACGGCGGACTGGATTCATTTTGGGCCATCCACATCTGCCAATACCTATGTGCTCGGGAATGCCTTTGGCGGCTGGTTGAAGCCGGGCGACGTCATCGTCGTGACCAATCAGGACCACGAGGCCAATACCGGGGCCTGGCGTCGGTTGTCGCAGCGCGGCATTACGGTGCGCGAATGGAGCGTTGACGGGCAGACTGGACGGCTGGCGCTGCCGGCACTTGACGCTGTGCTCGACGACAAGGTGAAGCTGGTGGCGATGCCGCACTGCTCCAACGTGGTCGGCGAGATCAACCCGGTGGCCGAGGTTGCCAAGCGAGCCCATGCCGTGGGTGCAGTGCTGGCGGTGGACGGGGTGAGCTATGCCCCGCATGGCCTGCCGGATCTCGTTGAACTCGGCGCCGATATGTATCTGTTTTCTGCCTACAAGACCTATGGGCCGCACCAGGGCGTGATGGCTGTGCGGCCGGAACTAGCCATGCAGCTGCCCAACCAGGGGCACTTCTTCAACGACACCAAGCCGCGCTACAGGCTGACGCCGGCCGGGCCGGACCATGCCCAGATCGCGGCTTCCGCCGGGATTGCCGACTATCTCGAGCAGGTTTCCGCCATCGCCGGAGACAGCGTCGGTGGCAGCGATCCCTTCCGGCGAGCCCATGCGGCGATGCGGGCGCAGGAGATCGCGCTGGCGCGACCGCTGCTGGATTATCTCAATGGGCGCAATGATGTGAACCTGGTTGGTCCGGGCGACGCGGAACTGCGCGCACCGACCATTGCGCTGCGCCACCGGGAGCCTGGGGTCGAGGTGGCCAAGCGGCTCGCCAAACATGACATCATGGCTTCGGGCGGGAATTTTTATGCCTGGCGCCTGATGGAGGCGCTGAACATCGATCCGCAGCACGGCGTCCTGCGGCTTTCCTTCGTGCACTACACGAGCCCGGAAGAAATCCAGAGTCTGATCAAGGCTTTGGATGCAGAGCTTTAGGGGTAGATTCATCTCCCCGGTTCGTCCTAGGACGATTGCCGCTTAAAGAGAGATCCCCGCGGTCGCGGGGATGACGCCGTGGGTGGGTGACCGCCCGGCGCAATCCTGTCGAGTTACGAGAATGTCGCGTCCAGTCGCCGCTCTGCTTCTGCTGCTCTGCACCATGTTCTGGGGATTTGCCTTTGTGGCCCAGAAATCGGCCATGGGGTCGATGGGGCCGCTGAGCTTTGCCGGGGTTCGCTACATTATCGGCGGACTGCTAGTGCTGCCGCTGGCAATCAATGAATGGCGGCGGCGCAAGGTGGAGCTGTCGCGCTCGCAATGGATGGTGGTGGGCGTCCTGTGCTTTGCCTTCTTCATGGGATCGTGGCTGCAGCAGGCGGGGCTGGCGACGACGACGGCGACCAATGGCGGGTTCCTGACGGGCCTCTACGTGTTCTTCGTGCCGGCGATCGGCTATTTCGTGTTTCGGACGCGGCCGCATCCGATCGTTTATGTCGGCGTGCCGCTGGCGCTGGTGGGCATCTATTTCCTCAATGGCGGGGGGCTTTCGAGCTTCAACGGCGGCGACTGGCTGATCGTGGGCAGCGCCGTGTTCTGGGCCATGCATGTGCTGACGCTAGGGCATATCGCCAAGGAAACCGGGTTGCCGATCTTTGTTTCGGCGGTCAGCTTCCTTGTGGCAGGCACTGTGGCGCTGGCGATTGCCGTGCCGGTCGAGGCGCCGACGATTGCACAGATTTCGGATGTCTGGGTGCAGCTGGCTTATGCCGCGGTGCTGTCGACGGCGGTGGGCTTCACCCTGCAGGCCGTGGGGCAGCAATATGTGCCGCCGGCCAATGCGGCGATCATCCTATCGGCCGAGAGCCTTTTTGCCGCTCTTGGCGGGGCGGTGGTACTCGGGGACCGCCTGCCGGCCGTAGGGTATGCAGGGGCCGCGCTGCTGTTCGTGGCCATCGTGATGGTGGAGGCGGTGCCGGCGCTGCTGGAGCGCCGGAGATTGCCCGAGGTCCGGGCGACCAACTGAGGGTCGGCTACTCGGTGTAGCGGTGCATTTCGTAGGTCTTGCAGACCACGAGCACCGCGCAGCCCTGCAGGGTCATGTGATCCTCGCTGCGCTGGATCATGGTGCCGGACATGTTGTAGCCGAAGAGGCGAATGCTACCCTTCCAGCGATTGGGGCCGGCCTGGTTCATGTGGTTGGCCATCGAGCGATTGAGGTAGGGCTTGTACTGCTCGTTATAGTCCACATCGCTCAGCCAGATGAGCTGGCCACAAAGCTGGGTGCCATCACCGCACATTTCGAGCCGGAAGCGCGTGTCCTTGCCTTCCAGTTCCCACACGCCGGCCGGCGAGGCGAAGGCGGGGGTGGCGAGCAGGGCGGCGGCGGCAAAGGCGAGGCTACGGGCAAAGCGCATTGGCGGAAACTCTCTACTTGATGACCCGATCTTGGCCGGTCGAGCCTGAATGGTGGCTGAACGGCTTCATGCATACGTCATGCAAGCCGCATAGGCTGATCTCGCTCCGGGCAGCCCATGCAGCCGGATGCGCCGTTCGCACCGGCCCCCCAGGCTCGCGGACGCATTCCCCGAGGCCATCGGCCTCTACGTGTAGGCCTTGGCCGCCCACGGGCGGCCCTTTTTTGTGGACCGTCCAGATTAGGTCTCGCTCCGATCCTCGCACTGCGCGAGAAAGGGCCGAAGCATCCGAGGCGGACAATGGCCAAACTCTACTTTTCCTATGCCGCTATGAATGCCGGCAAGTCCACCTTGCTGCTGCAGGCTGCCTATAACTATCGCGAGCGCGGCATGCGGCCGCTGCTCTATACCTCGGCGCTTTATGTCGAGGACGGAATAGGGCTGGTTTCCTCGCGCATCGGCATCAGCGAACCGGCCGAACTCTATGCGTCGGGGGACGATCTCTATCAGTCGATCCGGGATTCGCATGAAGAGTCCAAGGTCGATTGCGTGTTTGTCGATGAAGCGCAGTTTCTCGAGCGCGAGCAGGTGTGGCAGCTGGCGCGCGTTGCCGATCGGTTACGCATTCCGGTGATGTGCTTCGGGCTGCGGACCGACTTTCAGGGCAAGCTCTTTCCCGGCTCGATGGAGCTGCTGGCCATTGCCGACGTGATGCGCGAAATTCGCACCATCTGTACCTGTGGCGCCAAGGCGACCATGGTGGTGCGGCAGAGCCTGGACGGGCGTGTGCTGACCGATGGCGACCAGGTGTCGATCGAAAAATCCGTCTATCTCTCGCTGTGCCGCAAGCACTGGGAAGAGGCGGTCGGCCGCTGGCCGGTGAAAGGACCAGAATGATGGAAAATCTCGTGAGCGAACCGCAGGGCCAATTGACCATCCGCACCCTGGCCATGCCGGCGGACACCAATGCGGCAGGCGATATTTTCGGCGGCTGGGTGATGAGCCAGATGGACATTGCCGGCGCCATCGCGGCGGTAGAGCGCGTCAAGGGCAGGGTGGTGACGGTGGCCGTCGAGGCGATGACGTTCATCGCGCCGGTCAAGGTTGGCGACGTGCTCTGCGTCTATACGACCATCGAGAAGATCGGACGCACCTCGATCACCATCGGTCTCGAGGCCTGGGTGCGGCGGCACGAACTCGACGACCGCAAGAAGGTGACCGAGGGACGGTTCATTTATGTGTCTCTTGACGATAACGGCCAAAAGCGGGTGATCCCGCAAGGCTGAAGCACTACATTCAGGCTGCGTTCAGGCTCGGTACGCGACAACGCTCAGGAACCGCTCAGGTGGGGGCGAGTGACGGGGCTTCGTTGTCATCTTGCTGCTGCCGCCTGGGTTTTTGAATTCGCTGGGTGCCGGAACTCTTTAAAGGCCGGCTCCGTTTCTGCAGCAACGAAATTCCGCACCGGGCTTTCAGCGTCGACCGGACAGCGGAGAAAGAGGGACTACGTCATGAATCGTCATACCCGCAAAACACTGCTCAATGTGGCGACTGCCGTTGCCGTGGCGACGACTGCGGTTGTTGTCTTCCTGCCGGCCGCACAGGCGGCGCCGGGCACTGTGACCAGCAATGTCAACGTGCGGTCGGGCCCGGGCACCAACTATCCCGTTGTCGACACGGTTCGCCGTGGCCAAGCGGTGGATGTGCAGCAGTGCCAGGGTTCCTGGTGCTATGTCGCGAAGCCGGGCCCGTCGGGTTGGGTTTCTGCCAGCTATCTGGCAGCGGGGGGCGGTGTGCCGGTCAATCCGAGCCAGCCGGGCATTTCCTTTGGCTTTAACCTCGGCCCCAATGGTCCGAACGTAAATATCGGCATCGGCAATCCGCAGCAGCCGCCGCGTCCGCCGCGCCCGCCCGTGGTGCAGCCGCTGCCGCAGCCGACCTATGGCGAAGTCTGCTTCTATGATGGCAGCCGCTATCGCGGTGCGAGCTTCTGCCTGCAGCCGGGCGACAATATCCGCGACTTGCGCGAATGGACCGACCGGATTTCCTCGATCGAGAACAGCGACGGCTACAATGTGCAGGTTTGCACCGAGCCGAACTATCGCAATTGCCGGACCTATACGACCAGCGCCAGCTCGCTGAACGACTTCGACGATTACATCGCTTCGATCCGCATCCGCTAAACAATAGACGGCGCCGCGCAAAAGTACGGCGCCGTTTTTCTGGCCCTTGGCCGCTGGTCGAGGCCGCGCTAGAGTTCCGCCGATTTCGTCCTGGGGGATTCTCTATCCATGAAGCGCTTGAAGAGCCTTGCTCTCGCCATCGGTTTTGGACTGTCCCTGCTATCGCCCGTCATGGCCGCGCCCGAAGTTGGCTCGCACGGCTGGGCCCAGGTGGACCTGACGCTGCGCGCGGGGCCGGGGGCACAGCATGATGTTACCGGATCCATTGCCGAGAACAGCGCCATCCGCATTCAGCGTTGTCAGGTGAACTGGTGCATGGTCAGTGCGGGGTCGCAGCGCGGCTGGACGAGCAAGGAAGCGCTGAGCTTTGGCGCGGGACCAGAAGGCCCGCTGTTCCTCGTGCGACCGGATTACCCGGCCGGCGGCTACGGCACGGTGTGCTTCTGTGAGGGCCGCAACTACACCGGGGCCTCGCTCTGCGGGACGTCCGGCCAGGTGTTCAACGACCTCAAGCTCTACGGCTACGACAACCGCTTCTCATCCGTAAAGGTGGACGGGTATGTCTCGGCGGCTGCTTGCCGCGATCGCGGGTTCAAGTCCTATTGCGAGCGCATCATCGAGAGCCAGCCGGTGCTGCACCCGCATCTGATGCGAAACGTCTCCTCGATCCGGGTCTATTAAGACTTCCGAAAATCCCCGCTTAGGCGGGGATTTGCTTTTGGGCGTAGCGAGGGCGTTCAGCTCGCGATGTATTCGCGCAGGACCTCGGCCTCGTGCTCGACTTCCTCGATCTTGAGCTTGACCACGTCGCCGATGGAGACGATGCCGATGAGACGATCGGCATCGACCACGGGCATGTGGCGGACGCGGCGGTGCGTCATGCGCTCCATGACTTCGGCGATGGCGGTGGAGCGATCGCAGGTCACGACACTGCGCGTCATGCACGCACCGATCGACTGGGCGAGGGCGGTTGCCGGGTTCTTGCCGAGTTGCCGGACGATGTCGCGCTCGGACAGGATGCCCTTTACGGTTTCGCCCGCGCCGACGATGACCACGGCGCCGATATTGTGGGTGTTGAGCATGGCAACCGCGTCGGCCAGCGTGTCACTGTCGCGCAGGGTATAGACGGTCGTGCCCTTGGTTTGCAGGATGGTGTCGACAATCAAAGTCAGGTCCTCCTCGCTAGGACCAATCGAGATTCAGCTGTTGCCGGCCGGCTTCTCGAAAATCGTCATACGCGGCTCGGCTTGAGCGGAATGTCGATCGGTACGAGGAGTGTGCACCCGAAGCCTGTGGCCTACAAGGCAGAAAAAGGGCTGGCGCTAGGGCCAGCCCAGGGACTTTGGAGGAAAGTCAACGACACGGAGGGCTCGTGTCGCACATTGGTCAGCGTTCTCCCGAAACCGACCAATTGGTGGGACGCCGACGGGGCGGCGTCGAAGCTGGAATGCGATTACGCCAGACGAAACGGCCGACTTCGAACAGCATGGTCATGACCAGAATGGTCACGGGAACCATGAAGACGGCGACCTGTGCATCCGGATGGGTGGCGAGATCAGCCGCCAAGGCTGGGGGCGCGCCGGAAAGGAAGGCACCAGCGAGACCCAGGGAGGCGGCAAAGCCAATCGCAATGGCGAACTTTACCTTGAGGCTATTCCGCCCCCGAGACGAGAAAACAGGCATGGGATAGGCGTCTCATCGTTGAGGATGAGGGGAGGAAATCATGCAAATGGGGTTTGACTATGACGATCCCGTGGCAGGCGTTCGATTCGCCTGCGTCGGCTTGCCTCAGGCGTTATCGCAGGCGAAGGGCTTTGGCTGCTGGACAAGCCGGGCAACTGCAGTCGTGACAAAGGTGAACAGCCGGGCAATCGGGTGGCCGACATTGTGCGACGATTGCCGTTCCCAGGCGCATTCGAGGTCCGGGTCGAGCCAGGTCTGGCGGTAGATGTCCTTGTAGAAATAGCTGGCGGGAATCATGGTGGTCCCTTTCCGTGGTAAATGTTGAATCGGTTCAATATCTGGATGCGATTTTCCTTGAACCGGTTCAAAACATGCGCCTTCGCGGTGACGCGGTCAAGCGAAAATTGAACCGATACAAAAACTGTGATAGCCAGAGGGCGAGGAGACTTTGCCATGGTTCAGGACAATCCGGTGCGGCTGCGCGATGTAGCCCGGGCCGCGGGCGTCTCGCAGGGGACGGCGTCGAATGTGTTCAATCGACCCGAGATCGTGCGGACAGAGGTGCGCGAGCGGGTCGAGGCTGCGGCCAAGGAACTGGGCTATGCGGGGCCAAGCCTGACGGGACGGCTGCTTAGGGCGGGCAAGGTTAATGCCATTGGCGTGGCGACGGCGGAGCCGCTGACCTACTTTTTCGAAGACCAATGGGCACGGGCCATGATGGCTGCGATTGCGGCCGAGTGCGACAAGCACGGCGCAGGCCTGTCGATCGTTTCGGCCATGAACCGGGAGCGGCCGGCCTGGAATATCCAGAGCGCGCTCGTCGACGGCTTGATCCTGCTCTGTGCGGAGGAGGGGCCGGCGTTGATCGGCCAGACGGAAAAGCGGGAGCTGCCCTTTGTGGCGCTCGGGCTGGAAGAGGGGATGATCGACGCACCGGGGGTCGGCATCGACAATCGTGATGGCGCGCGGCAGGCGGCAATGCATGTGGTGGGATTAGGTCACCGCCAGGTTGCCATTCTGGGCATTGGCGAGGCCTGGAACGGAGGGGAGCCGACGCCGGAAGAGGTGATGGCGACGCCCTATCTTACCGTGCGCGACCGGGCCGAGGGCTACTGGGAAGGGCTGGCGAGCGCGGGGATCGCCGCGAGGCAGGTGCCCTATGCCGACACCGATGGCGAGCGGGACACCGTTTGGGCTGCGATGGAGCGGCTCTACAAGGCGGCGAAAACGCCCACGGCCATTCTGGCGATGTCTGACCGCGCGGCGCTCTTTGCCATCGAGTGGCTGAAGGCGAGCGGGCGGAGTGTGCCGGAAGACGTGTCTGTGATCGGCTTTGACGGCGTTCCGGAAGGCGCGGACACGCTTCCCGGGCTGACGACGGTGCAGCAGCCTTATCAGGAACTGGCGGCGCGGGCGGTCGCATCCATCCTCGGCGGCGAGGAGATTACGACCCGCACTGTGTTGCCCTTGCCTCTGGTGGTGCGCGGGAGCACGGGACCGGCGCGCAAAGGCGAGTTATGACTTTTCCGTAACGGCGGTTTCGACTACACCAGCCCGGCTAATATGGAGGCGGGCATGGCTTTTCTTTCCGATGCGCTTGGACGCGTGGCACCATCTGCGACTGTGGCGATCAGCCAGAAGGCGCGGGTGATGGCGCAGGAGGGCAAAGACATTATCGCCCTTTCTGCCGGGGAACCGGATTTCGATACCCCGGTGCATGTCCGCGACGCCGCCAAGAAGGCGATGGACGAAGGCAAGACGCGCTACACCAATGTCGATGGCATTCCCGAGCTGAAGGAAGCTGTCGCGCGCAAGTTCAAGCGCGACAATGGGCTCGACGTTACCGCAGCGGACTGCTTCGTGTCCTCGGGCGGCAAGCAGATCATCTTCAACGCGCTGATGGCGACGCTCAATCCGGGCGATGAAGTCGTCATTCCCGTGCCCTATTGGGTGAGCTATCCCGAAATCGTGCGGCTCTGCGGCGCGGACCCGGTTTTTGCCGTGGCCGATGCCTCGACGGGCTTCAAGCTGTCGCCAGAGGCGCTGGAAGCGGCGATTACGCCCAAGACCAAGTGGCTGCTGCTCAATACGCCGTCGAACCCGACCGGTGCTGCTTATACGGCTGCCGAGCTGCGTGGGCTGGCCGACGTGCTGCTGCGCCATGAACATGTGCACATCCTGACCGACGACATCTATGAAGTGCTGGTCTATGACGGCGGCAAGTTCTCGACGATCGCGCAGGTGGAGCCGAAACTACAGCCGCGCACGCTGACGATGAACGGCGTCTCCAAGTCGCATGCTATGACCGGCTGGCGCATTGGCTATTGCACGGGCCCGCGGCCGTTGCTGGCGGCGATGACCAAGCTGCAGGGGCAATCGATCTCCAACCCGACTTCGATCTCCCAGTGGGCCGCTGTGGCGGCGCTGGATGGACCGCAGGAATTTCTGGGCGAGTGGCTGAAGGTTTTCCAGGAGCGTCGCGACCTGGTGGTAAAGGGGCTCAACGCCAATACCGGGCTCGATTGCCTGACGCCGGAAGGCGCCTTCTATGTGTTCCCCTCGTGCCAGCGCCTGCTCGGCAAAACCAGCGCCGGTGGCACCAAGCTCGTGACCGACGAAGATTTCGTCATGGCGCTGCTGGAAGAGACCGGGGTGGCGCTGGTGCATGGCACGGCCTTTGGCCTGCCGGGGCATTTCCGCCTGAGCTATGCGGCGAGCAATGCGGAGCTGGAGGAAGCCGTGCGGCGTATCCAGCAGTTCTGCGCCGGGATCCACTGACGATGGGCCTCGCCGTGTCGCTGCTTTTCGATGGCGCGACAACGGCGAGGGTTCGGTCGCTGTGGGATAGGCTAGGCGAGGCCGGGATCAGCACGAGCATGCTCGATCTCGGCTATGCACCGCATCTGACGCTCACGGTGATGGAGGACGAAGGGCTGGCCGCCCAATTGCAGCGCGAGCTGGCGCGGCGACCCTGGGGCGATGGTCTCGAGATGGAAATCGGCCCGGTGGGCCGGTTTGAGGGCACGGACGTTGTCTGGCTGGGCGGGGCGGGGGAGCGGCTGCGCGCGTTGCAGGGTGACGTGGCCGGGCTTGTGGCGCTTGATGCGATCGATCCGCACTATCGGCCGGATAACTGGGTGCCGCACGTGACGCTGCAGACTACGGGCGATGCGGCGGCGGGGCTGGTGATGGTCGGGGAGACCTGGCCGGCGCCGATGCGGGCGCGGGCGATCGCTATCGAACTGGTGCGGTTTCGGCCGATTGTGCCGCTATGGCGGGCGGAGCTTTCCTGACGCACAAAAGGAAATCCCCGCTTTCGCGGGGACGGCCTTTGCATGGAGACGCTGGAGGCGTGTTCGTCAGCCGAGGAGGCCGGCGAGGCTGAAGCCTGAGTTGGAATTGTTCGAGCTGCTGCTCGAGCCCAGCTGGTTGAACATTTCGAGCAGTTTGCTGGACGAGGAATAGTTGGCGACAGCGGCTTCATAGAGCTTGTCGGACCAGCCGGCGGCCTGACGCTCCTCGGCGCTCAGCGAGGAGAAGGCCGAGATCACGTTCTGGCTGAAGGCGGTGGGATCGTTCGACTGCGAGGCCGACTTGAGGCCGGCCATGAGCACGGCGCTCGACTTGGTGCGGAGCTGGGACTTCGCGGCTGCGACTTCCTGGGTGCTGAACTGGCCTTCCTTGTCGAGCACGATGGCCGACAGCGAGCGGCTGGAGAGGCCGGAAAGGTCGACATAGGTGCCGGCAGGGGCGTTGGGCTTGAAGCTCGGAATACGGCCGCCGTCGTGAATTTCGGCATAGCGCTTGTCGAGGGCGGTGCGGGCGTTGGTGGCCAGCGTTGCCATGGACTGGTCGAGGGTGCCGCGGAGATCGACGAGCTTGATGTAGGTGGCGACCGGATCGTCCTCGCCAGCGGAGGGCAGGGCCTTGGGATTGGTCTGGAGCTGCTTGATGCCTTCGGTGACGGCGGCGCGGGAAGCCTTCCAGTTGTCGCTGGCCTTCTCCTCGGGGCCGAGGGCGTCGAGGAAGGTCGCGGCGGCATTGTAGAGGCCGGTATAGTTGCCGGTGACCTGGGCAATCGACAGCGGGCCGGCAAGCGCGGCTTCGAAGCGGCGCTGCATTTCGAGCTTGGCGGCTTCGCGCTCGTCGGCGGTGAAGGTCTGGTCGCTGGCCGCGGCGTAGATTTCGCGCGAGTCGAGAGAGGTCAGGTCGAGCGCCAGTTCGCCATTCTGCAGGGGCGACTTGCGGCCGGCCTCATCGAGGAGCTTGGTGAGCTTGGCGCGGGCATCGGCAACGACGGTGGCCAGGGACTTTTCCGCGAGGGCGGCCTTGGCGGCGTCGGATAGCGTGATGGACGTTGCCGCGCTCGACGTATCGGTGCTGGTGGTGGCCGCAGACTTGGAGGCGCTGGATGTGGCGCTCGCGGTGCTGGACTGGCTCGACGAGGTGGTTGAATAGGCCGAGTAGTAGTTGGCGGTTACGGCGACCATGGCGAATTCTCCTTGCTGCAAATAGTTAAGCAAGTGTTGTGCCGAAAAATTCTCTAGTTTTTTCAATGGGTTTCGTGGGTGTGATTTTCCTGCTCGGCAGAAGTTGCCGAGTGGGTTGGATCGAAAATGCCGGGGAATGCCTGGAACAAAAAAAGGCCCCACCCGAGGGGATGGGTGGGGCCAGGGGCCTACGGCAAAGCCGCTGACCTTGGAGGGGCGGGGCACCACGTACGCCGCCGTCGAGGGGCACTATCTCCCCAGGCTCGCCTGAGCACAAACGCGCAATCGGAAAGGCAGCCATGCAGATTCGCGGAGCAAAAAAAGAGGCTCCAACCGAAGTTGGAGCCTGATTGATAGGGCCGAAGCCAAATCGAGTATGGCCTAACGCAAGGGAGGAGGATTTGCGTCAGTCCGGGTGGGCCCTGACCGAGGGAGGAGGATACGGTCAAAACCCGGTGTCGAGCATCGCGGGTCCCAGGGAGGAGGAGAGGGAGCGGCGTCGCGTCGACAGGTGTGAATATAGATTTTGACCTTTTGGTCAGCAATGCATTTGGTGACATGTCAGCCATGCGTTAGGCACAGCGACAATCTGTCCAAAATTTGAGCATCTTGTATGGTAGACGAGATTCGGGCTCTTCGTTGTCGGGTTGGTGGCGCCGTTCGTGAATAGGGGGCGCGCTTTCGCGGGCGTGACGCCTTGGGCGAAGGAGGGCCGCGCGCAAAGCTCGGCCGCTTTTCGCGACCTGGGCCTGGCCCCGGCGGCTCTACCCACTGGCGCTCGATCAGTGACGTGTCCTTAGGGCAGGTCCAGGATGATGGCGGAGGGGGAGCGCTGCGGCGCGCGAAAGATGCTGCGGCGGATGCTTCCAGAATTTGGGCAAAAAAAGAGGCTCCAACCGAAGTTGGAGCCTGATGACTGGCAGAAGCCAAATCGAAAGTGGGGCAGAGGCAAGGGAGGAGGATATGCCATCTGCCATGAGCGTTGGGTCAGGGAGGAGGAAGACCCGCAACTCGGTGTCGCGATACGGGGTCCGAGGGAGGAGGAGTTCGGAGCGCGTCTCAGCGACACGCCCTATATGAACTCTACTGGTTTAGTAGGCAATCCCGGAACTGACATGTCAGCCATGCATTTTTGCAAGGCTGGGCGCGGCAGCGCATGGCTGCCTGGCGGGTGTTTGCGGAGGCTGAAAGGGAAAAAGAAAAGGCTTCGCCCGAGGGGAGAGCGAAGCCTTAGAGGGTCGGGCCGAAGCCCGTAGGAGGGAACGCAGCGCGATGCAAGGGAGGAGGAGAAACATTCGCGCTGTGATGTGCTCGATATATGTGCGGCCTGCTTATTCGCCAACCAGGGCAGTGACATGTCAGATATGCGGTTCGCGCATGTCATGTGAAAATCATCAATGATTTCAACGCCAAGACGGGCAGGTGCGGCGCGCTGACGCAGCCTGTTTTTTGAGCTAGTACGCGAATGCCGCTGCCAAAGCGCTGCGCAGGGTCATTTCATCCATGAGTTTGATGTCGTCGAGCAGCCAGCCCGAACCTGTGGTGGCCGGCACAAGCACCAACTGGTCGGTGTAATTGGCATCGGGGGATGAGGCGAAGCTGTAGCGAATCTCGACGAGGGTCTTGCCGGCGTCCTCGGTAATGGCCCCGACCTCGCAGCCATCGGCGTAATCGGTCCAGCTGCGCCAAGGCAGGCCATCGCCGAGCGGCGGCTTTTCGTCGGGTGCGGACGCCTGGATCTTGGCATTGTTGGCTTCAGCGTCGGCGATGATGGCGGCCAGATCCGGCGTCAGGTCGGAATCGATGGCGCTCATGTCGTCGTCTAGGCTCGCCTTACAGAAGACAGCGCCGAAAATGGCGGGCGTAGATTCGGCGGCAGAGGCCAAGCCGGGCAGAAGCAGCAGGGTGGAGAGCGCTACTGTGGATGTCTTCATGGTAGTCCCCAAACCAGAATGGCTGGAGATTACACCTCTGCCTCAAATCCGGCGATGGCGGATTCGAGTTCGCCGAGGTGGGCGATGCGGCGATAGCGCGGGTGTTCGGCCGGCTCTTCGGCGAGCTCATAGGACCAGGTGAGGTCGTGGGGCACGTAGACGGCATAGGCCCCGGCTTCGAGAGGGGGCAGGATGTCGGAACGCAGCGAATTGCCGGCCATGAGCGTGTGCTCGGCTCCCTCGGTGTGCCGGGCAAAGATGCGGCGATAGGTTTCGGCGTTCTTGTCGGCCACGACCTCGACGGCGGCGAAGTATTCGGCGAGGCCAGAGGCCGCCAGCTTGCGCTCCTGATCGAAAAGATCGCCTTTGGTGACGAGGATCAGGCGATAGCGATCCTGCAGGGCTTCGAGGGCCGCATCGACATAGGGCAGGGTTTCGATCGGGTAGGTGAGGAGTTCGCGACCCGCAGCGAGGAGTTCGGCGATGACGGTACCGGGCACCTTGTGATCGGTAACCTCAAGGGCGGTCTCGACCATGGAGAGGGCAAAGCCCTTCATGCCGAAGCCGTAGAATTGCAGGTTTTTCGTTACGGAGGCGATGAGGCGCCCGGTGAGGTCGGGGGCGTCGGTGTAGTCCCTGAGTAGCTCGGTGAAGCGCTGTTCGGTCAGCCGGAAGAACTGCTCGTTTTGCCAAAGCGTGTCATCGGCATCGAGGGCGATGGTGGTGATGCGGGACATTTGCTGACTCGCCGTTGGTCGGACATTCACACCCTCGATGTCATCCCGGCGAAGGCCGGGATCCAGCTTGAGATCTCAGGATGGGCCCCGGCCTTCGCCGGGCTGACATTCGGTGGGTGGGGTGATCGTGCGCAACGCCGACCTTAGAAGCTCCACTCGCGGGCCTTGGAGACCAGGAAGTCGCGGAAGACGCCGACGCGCTTGGAGTTTTTGAGGGCCGGCGGATAGACGAAATAGGCTTCGTAGGCCGGGAGTTCGACTTCGGAGAGGACCTGGGTGAGGCCGTCTTCCTTTTCCGTCACATAGGCAGGAAGCATGGCGATGCCGATGCCAGCGCGACAGGCCTGCATCATGCCGTAGATGGCATTGACCTTGAGCACAGCGCGGCGCGGGCTCGATTCCGAGCGCCCCATGCGCTCCAGGAAGTTGATGTCTCCGAGATAGGACGGGACTGGTTCGCCGAAGCTGATGATGCGGTGATTGTCTAGGTCTTCCAGCGCCCGCGGCATGCCGTGCTCGTCGATATAGCTATTGGCGGCGTAGAAGTGGTTGTGGACGGTGAAGAGCTTGCGCTGGATCATTTCCGACTGGTTCGGACGATGCAGGCGGATGGCGACGTCGGCCTCGCGCATGGCAAGGTCAAGCTCGGAGTCGTTGAGGCGGATTTCGAGCTGGATCAGCGGGTAGAGTTTCAGGAACTCATCCAGCCGCGAAGAGAGCCATGTAGAACCGATACCAACGGTCGTGGTGACGATGAGCGGGCCAGTGGGTTCGTCCTGGCTCTCGGACATCTGCGTCTCGACCTGCTGCAACTCCCAGTGCATGCGGTGCGCAGTGCGGAAGAGCTGTTCGCCGACTTCGGTGAGAACCAGGCCGCGGGCGTGGCGGATGAAGAGTTTGAGGCCCAGATCGTCTTCCAGCGCCGATATCTGGCGGCTGACGGCCGATTGGCTCATGCCCAGCTTTTCAGCCGCATGTGTGAAACTGCCCGACTCGGCGGCCGTGTGGAAAATCCGGAGCTTGTCCCAATCGAGCATTTTCATGACGCTTTCTCGTTTACGGTCAGCCAGTCAGCAGACGGCCCGACTTATCGAAAAGTCGGGCACGCATTATGACGAAGATGGGCTTTTCACAGAACATATAGTCGCAGCCTATTCCGCAGCTTCGGCAAGTTCGTGCTCAGCCAGGTAGCGCTCGGCATCGAGCGCGGCCATGCAGCCCATGCCCGCGGCGGTCACGGCCTGACGGTAGACGTCGTCGGTGACGTCACCGGCAGCGAAAACGCCAGGGATGTTGGTTTCGGTGCTGCCCGGCTTCACCTGCAGGTAACCGCCCGGTTTCATGTCGAGCTTGCCAGCAAAGATGGAGGTCGCCGGAGCATGACCAATGGCGACGAAAACGCCGTCGATCTTCTGCTCGTAGACGCGACCGGTCGCGTTGTCCTTGAGGGTCACGGCATTGACCGAGGGCGGCATGGCCGCACCGCCGACTTCCACGACTTCGTGGTGCCAGCGCACTTCGATCTTGGGGTTCTTGAACAGACGCTGCTGCAGTATGCGCTCGGCGCGGAACTCGCCGCGGCGGTGTACCATGATCACCTTGGAGGCGAAATTGGTGAGGAAGAGGGCTTCTTCGACTGCGGTATTGCCGCCGCCGACCACGAGCACTTCCTTGCCGCGATAGAAGAAACCATCGCAGGTGGCGCAGGCGGAAACGCCAAAGCCCTGGAACTTCTGCTCGGACGGCAGGCCAAGCCACTTGGCCTGGGCGCCCGTGGCGATGATCAGCGAATCCGCGGTGTAGGTGTCACCGCTGTCGCCGGTCAGCACGAAGGGACGGCGATCGAAATCGACATGGGTGATGATGTCGTTGACCATCTTGGTACCGACATGTTCGGCCTGGGCCTTCATCTGGTCCATGAGCCAGGGGCCCTGGATGACGTCGGCAAAGCCGGGATAGTTCTCGACATCGGTAGTGATGGTCAGCTGACCACCAGGCTGAAGGCCTTGAATCATCACAGGTTCGAGCATGGCGCGAGCCGCGTAGATGGCTGCTGTGTAGCCGGCGGGGCCGGAACCAATGATGATGACTTTCGCGTGCATCGCGACGCCTCTTCGACAATAAGGAAAATT
>NZ_JAFKHD010000356.1:0-6115 GCF_017307565.1 Devosia sp. | reverse complement strand
TAATTAAGGGCCGAAGCGGATCGGTTTCAAGGCACTCATGACAGCGGGCCCCTGTCGGGGCCCGCGATTGTGCCGGAAAGACACAGGATATTGGGCCTGTGCCCAAATTTTAGGCGTCAGATATACTTGATCTTGATGATCTCGTAGCTGCGCGCGCCGCCCGGCGCGGCGACTTCGAACGAATCGCCTTCGGACTTGCCGATCATGGCCCGGGCGATGGGCGAGGAAATGGAGATGCGGCCGGCCGAAGCATCGGCTTCCGGATCGCCCACGACCTGGTAGGTCTTTTCCTCTTCGGTGTCTTCATCAAGATAGGTTACGGTGGCGCCGAACTTGACGGACGAGCCGGTCAGCTTGGTAACATCGATGATGTCGGCGAGCGCGAGAATGGTCTCGAGCTCCTTGATGCGCCCTTCGTTCAGGCTCTGCTGTTCCTTGGCGGCTGAATACTCAGCGTTTTCAGACAGATCACCATGGGCACGGGCTTCGGCAATGGCGTCGATGATGCGACGGCGTTCATTGGCGGTGCGGTGCTCGAATTCGGCTGTCAGGGTCTTGTGGCCCTGTACGGTCATCGGGATCTTGTCCATATCGTCTTGCCTCCAAAGGGCTTACGCAAATGAATCCGGCGCGCCCTGGCGGTTCCCCCTTGGAAAACGCCACCGCGCGCCATGATCAGGTTGTGGGTAGGGCAATCATGCGATCGCCGCCTGCATGTGTTCTCCGCCAAACGCCGTTCGGCCAAAGCTTCACGATAAGTTTTGGGGGAGATGCGAACCAACTTGCCCGCCAAGTGCGTTGCGGTCAAGCGGGTGTGTGAAGATGAGATATTGGCTTGTCCACACCGTTCAAGGGCAAGATTCGCAAAAGTCAGGAAAGGCCGGTCTTCATGCAGCAATCTCTCTCGGTTCTCCCACTTTTTGTTTCCGGCATGATGCTGGCCACTGCTTTGCCAGGCATGGCGCAGACTGTGGAAAGCAGCGTCGGACCCCTCCATGCGACGGTGCTGGCGGAGGGGCTCGACCATCCCTGGGCGCTGGCCTTTTTGCCGGGTGGAAGATTTCTCGTGACCGAGCGCAGCGGCAGGTTGTTGCTGCTTGAGAAGGGCGTCATCACTGCCGTGGTGGAGGGTGTGCCAAGGGTCGAGGCGCGGGGGCAGGGTGGTCTTTTGGACCTCGCTCTGGCGCCGGACTTTGAAAAGAGCGGGCGGATTTACCTGACCTATGCCGAGCTGGCGGAGGATGCCGGATTGCAGCGCGGCACCGGCACGGCGGTGATGGCAGCGAAACTGGTGCTTGCGGGCAAGGCGGCGCATCTCGAAGATCAGAAGGTGATCTTCCGCATGAACAACTTTGACAATTCGACGCGGCACTTCGGCTCGCGCATTGCCATTGCGCAGGACGGCAACCTGTTCGTTACGCTTGGCGAGCGCGGAAGCATGGATCGGGCGCAGGATCCGATGGACCTTGCTGGCGGCATCGTGCGGATCGCACCCGATGGCAGCGTGCCGGCAGACAATCCGCAGCCTGAAGGCTGGGCGCCCGAATTCTGGAGCATCGGGCATCGCAATCCGCAGGGTGCGACCATTCGGCCCGAGGATGGCGCACTGTTTACGGTGGAGCATGGCGCGCGTGGCGGCGACGAGTTGAACATGCCGATTGCCGGCGGCAATTACGGCTGGCCGGTTATTACCTATGGCGTCGACTATTCGGGCGTGTCGCTCGGGGAGGGCACGGAGAAAGAGGGGATGGAGCAGCCGATCCACTATTGGGATCCGTCCATTTCGCCGTCCGGGCTCGCGTTTTATGAAGGCAACATGATGCCGGACTGGAGGGGGGACCTGCTGGTGGGCGGGCTGAGCGCGCAGGTGCTGGTGCGGCTCGATATGGAGGGGGACAAGGTTGTCGGCGAGGAGCAGCTCTTCGCAGGGCAACTGGGCCGTATTCGGGATGTCCGCGTGGGCGAAGATGGGGCGGTCTATCTTTTGACCGACGCTGCCAATGGGCGGCTGATCCGCGTTGCGCCGGAAGGGCGGTAGGCCGGGTAGTCGGGGCGCAAACTAAAAGGCGCGCCCGACATGCGGACGCGCCCCCCGAAGAACTACTCGATCCGCAGCTCAGGCGGCGGTCAGGTTGTCCGCGGCCGACTTACCGGTCCGCTTGTCCTTGACGATCTCGTAGCTAACCTTCTGGCCTTCATCCAAGCCGTTCAGGCCCGAACGCTGGACGGCGGAGATGTGGACAAAAACGTCCGCCCCACCCTCATCCGGCTGAATGAAGCCGTAACCTTTTTGGCCATTGAACCACTTAACGGTGCCCGTTGCCATGATGCGCGTTTCCCTCGTGCAGTCTGCAATAGATCCTAATCGATGCACCCGATCAGGACCTCAACTATATCGAATGTTCGGAAATTGACGTCAGAAAAGGCGAATGGCATTCGCGTTAATAGATCAGTCCGCCGCAATATTCGATCCAAATAGCGTAGCGTGAAACGAGGCTGTCAGCAATATGCGCTTTTTCCAACACGTGGAGCCCGGCAGAATTCGATTTCTGCCAGGGTGCATAGGTTTTGTGACCGTATCGTTTCGGCGCCGTTGAAAGCCGAAACACAGGCGGGAGGCGGGCCAGCGATTCTGCCGGGGGAGACCGGCACGTGGAGCATGATGCGCTCGATTTATGTCTGGCAGTGTAACGCAGGGTGACAACGAGAAAAACCCTTCACTGGCCCGGTAACGCAGATATCAAGCGCATTTTTCCGCATTTTTCTTGCCAACATGGCACATTTCCGGCAAATCCCGCGCGCTGTGCCAACAGGGCCGGTCTCTCGAAAGTCGCACCGTCTTGACCAGGACGTTTTACTCTTCCGGCGATGTCATCGCCGACCGGCGCGCGGATTATGCCCGCATGCTGGCCGAAGGCGGTGACTATGCCGCCGCCGCAGACCTGATGAGCCAGGCGCTGGAAAATGCGCCGGACTGGGCCGCAGGCTGGGACCTGCTTGGCACATTTCACGAAAAATCGGGCGAGGTAGCGGGGGCTATTTCGGCCTGGCGGCGGCTTGAGGCGCTGGATGACGATGGCGTTTTCGGCGCGCGGCTGAAGCTTGCGGCGCACAATGCGGGTGCGGCGGGCGAAGGCACCGCGGTGAGCTATGTCGAAGCGCTGTTCGACCAATATGCCCCGCAGTTCGAGCGCTCGCTGGTCGACAAGCTGGGCTATCGCGTGCCGGAAATGCTCGATGGGTTGGTGGTCGAGCAGATGGTGGCGCTGGGGATCGAGCGCTTTGCCAAGGCGATCGACCTGGGCTGTGGCACCGGGCTGATGGGCGAGAAGCTGCGGGCCAAGGTGGATTTTCTCGAAGGCGTCGATATTTCGGCAGCGATGATCGCCGAGACGGCGCGCAAGGGGATTTACGACAATCTGCAGAAGGCCGAACTGGTGGCAGCGCTCAACGCGCGCCGGGCCGAGGCCGACCTGATGACGGCTGCCGATGTCTTCATTTATTGCGGCGATCTGCAGCCGGTGCTGGCGGCGCTCGTGCCTGCGTTGAAGCCGGGCGGTCTCGTGGCCTTTTCGCTCGAGGCGCATGACGGGGAAGAGGCCGTGTTCCTGCGGCCGAGTTTGCGCTACGCCCATGGCATTGCGGCGACGCGGGATGCGCTGGTGGTGGCGGGGCTGGAAGTGCTGCGCTTCGAAACGGCCACCCTGAGGCGGGACCGTGGGGTGCCGATTACCGGCATTCTGGTTTTGGCACGCAAGCCGCCAGTGGAACTCACAGCCGCCAATGACGGCGCATCGGGCGGCAACGTCGCGGCCTAGTCAAAGTCCTTTCGGCAAGGCACAAAGACGTCTCTACAGGAGACTTCTTTGATGAATACGATCCGCCACGACTTTCGCTCCGATACGGTGACGCGGCCGAGCGCCGGCATGCGCGCGGCCATGAACGCGGCCGAAGTGGGCGACGATGTGTTTGGCGATGATCCGACGGTCAACCTGCTGGAGCAGAAGATGGCCGGGCTTCTCAAGAAGGAAGCGGCTCTCTTCGTTCCCTCGGGGACCATGTCTAACCTTCTGGCGCTGATGAGCCATTGCGGGCGCGGGGATGAATTCATCGCCGGGCAGAAGGCGCATCTCTATGTCAACGAGGCTGGTGGTGCCGCGGTGTTGGGGTCGATCCAGCCGCAGCCGATTTCTCATCAGGCCGATGGCACGATGGCGCTGGACGATATCGAAGACGCGATCAAGCCTGATGACAGCCACTATGCGCGGACGCGGGTGATTGCGCTGGAGAATACGTTCGGCGGTCGGGTTCTGCCGATGGACTACATGCTCGCCGTGGCGGATATCGCCCAGCGGCGTGGACTGGGCCTGCATCTCGATGGTGCGCGGGCATTCAATGCGTCGGTGAAACTGGGCGTCGATATCGCCGCGTTTACGGCGCCATTCGACACGGTTTCGATTTGCCTTTCCAAGGGGCTGGGGGCGCCCGTGGGGTCGGTGCTGATTGGTAGGCAGGATTTGATCGATACGGCGCGGCGTCACCGCAAGATGCTGGGCGGCGGGCTTCGCCAGTCGGGCATCCTGGCCGCCGCGGGTCTTTATGCGCTGGAGCACAATGTGGCGCGGCTGGCCGATGATCATAGGCGGGCGAAGCGTCTGGCCGAGGGGTTGGGGCGGCACAGCGCGCTGAAGGTGAGCGCGCCCGAGACCAATATACTCTGGGTCGATGCAGACAGCAGCATCGCCGAGCGGTTTGATGCCTATATGGCCGAGAAGGGGATCGGCGTGATCGGCCGCTATGGGCAACAGCGTTGGGTGACGCATCTCGATGTCACCGACGAGGATGTCGAGGGCGCGCTGGCGCTGGTCGACGCGTTTTTCGCCAATTGAGGTAAGCGCCCGGGGAGACCCGGGCGCTTTGCTTTTCAGCCCTGCCGCCAGAAGGCGTAGAGGCCCTTTATGTCGGCAGAGGTGAGGAGCGACATGGCTGCCGAGAGTTTTTCTACCGGCCAATCCCACCAAGCTATTTCGAGCAGCAGGGCAATGTCCTCATCGGCAAAACGCTTGCGGATGGGCTTTGCCGGGTTGCCGCCGACGATGGTGTAGGGCTCGACATCCTTAGTCACCAAGGCGCGGGTGCCGATGACGGCGCCGTGCCCGACTTTTACACCGGGCATGATGATGGCTTCCGAGCCGATCCAGACGTCGTTGCCGATGACGGTGTCGCCAGCGGGCTGGAAGGCATTTTGGGCATCAGCAAATTCCGGCGCCTCGGGAACGAAGGCGAAGGGGAATGTGCTGATCCAGTCGTTCCGGTGGCCCTGATTGCCAGCCATGATGAAGGCGGCGCCGGAACCAATGGAGCAGAAGGCGCCAACGATGAGGCGATCGACGCCGGGTTCGGTCATCAGGTAGCGGGCGCAGTCATCAAAGCTGTGGCCGTGATAGTAACCGGAATAATAGCTGTAGCGGCCGACGACGATGTTGGGATTGGTGACCTGACGGTCGAGCGGAATGCCGAGGAACGGGCTTTCGAAATAGTTGGACATGATTGTTCCATGAAGGTGCGCGGCCTTTTGGGGCGCGCGATTTACAGACTGTTTTTGGGGAACCGGGCGGGCGCGCAGCAGCATGCGCCGGCGCGTGGAGCCGGTTTGAAAGGCGTTCCCTCGGCGCGTGTCAGGCGCGCAGGAACGCTATGGAGCTGCTTCGGTCTGTGAGCTTCATGGTGATGTCTCTATAGGCTGGGACGTGAGCAGGCACAACGGGCCGATTGACAATCTCCGTGTGACGGCGGAAGCTGGTGATGTGACAAGGGTTTTTCTCTGACCAAGCGCTGATCGCTGGCTGTCCCAAGGGCAGGGCGATGTTTTGCATCCAAAATTCAGAGAAATCGAAATGACCAAAATTGCAGTTTCTGGTGCCAGCGGAAGGCTGGGCCAGCTTGTCGTCGCAACGCTGTTGGAGCGGGGTGCGCGCGATGTCGTGGCGCTGAGCCGGAGCCCCGAGAGGATTGCCGGGGATGAGCGCGTCGAGAAGCGCTTTGCGGATTTTGACGATCCACAATCGTTGGGGCCGGCGCTGGCCGGGGTGTCGCGACTGGTGCTGATCAGTAC
>NZ_JAFKHD010000355.1 GCF_017307565.1 Devosia sp. | reverse complement strand
TAAGTCTTAAGACTTGGGAGAGTAGGTCACTGCAAGGTCTGCCAAAAACACGTAACCTCTTCACGATACATAACAAAAGCCCCGGTTCATAAGAACCGGGGCTTTTTGCGTTAAAACGCAACGGACAAACACACCAAAACCAGAACAGAACGCAAAGCACGCGAAATGACCGCAACAGTGCCATTAGCGGCTTTCCTGATAAGCTTCGAAGCCTGTCGGCCCCCTCTTCCGGTCTATAGCTTGACCGGACACACGCGCTCCTGAGCAAAGTTGGGGCCGGCGGCTCGACGTCACACAGCTCTGCTCTGGTGCCGTGCTAGCCACTGCTCCACTAGCACATTAAAGGCGTGCGGCTGCTCATAAGGCACGCAATGGCCGCTCTTGTCGATGACATGAAGTTCTGACCCATCAATGCCCGCTTGAAGCTCATAGGAGCATTCTGGCGGGGTGGTGGTGTCGGCCTCCCCCACAACAATAAGTGTCGGACAGTCAATCAGCGCCAGGTTCGCTCGCGTATCCGGACGTTGCATTATTGCATTCTGCTGCCCCCGATAGGCCTCCACCCCGAAATCGTCCCACGCACTGACAAGGCTTTGTCGTAACTCCAGCGGCAGTGCGCCTGCATGCAAGGCGCTTTGGGTCGAATTCACGATGGCAGCGGCAACTATGCCCTCGCGCTCCGCCAGTTCAAGCAAGCTTTTGCGACGGTTCGTACTGGCGGGGTCTTCGGGGCGGGCAGAGGTATCAACGAGAATTAGGCTAATAAGCCGCTCGCGAAAACGCGGCATGGCAGCCAACGCGATATACCCGCCCATAGACCAAGCGGCCAGGTGGCAGCGAGCGGGGAGTTGCTCAAGGACCACATCAGCCATGGCCTCGATGGAGTCGCAGTATTGCTGGCCTTCCGGCACGATGAGCGGGCGTTTCCCGCCAAAATGCTGGATCTGGTAGTGCCAGGAGCGATGATCCGACTGCAAACCGGGCAGCAGAACGAGTGGATCAAGCATGGAGGTTCTCGGTGACATGGACGCCCACCGCATCGGCATCGGCATGGTGACAGGCGACCTGACGAGCCCCTTCGATGCTGCGGAGCTGTGGGCGTTCGGCGCTGCAGCGCTCGGTGGCCAGAGGGCAGCGCGTGCGAAAGTGGCAGCCGCTTGGCGGGTTGAGCGGGCTGGGGAGCTCGCCTCTCGCCGATGCATGGCGTTGACGAGCTTCGGGGACGGGCCTCGGCACCGCGGCGAGCAAGGTTCGGCTATAGGGGTGCAGCGGCCTCGAAAAAATGTCGCTCGAAGGCCCGATCTCAACGAGCCGCCCGAGGTACATGACCGCAACGCGGTCAGCGACGTGCGCAACAACGGACATATCGTGCGACACGAAGACCAGGGTCAGGCCCATCTCGCTCTGCAGCTCGACGATGAGGTTGAGGATCTGGGCCTGGATCGACACATCAAGAGCCGAAACGGGCTCGTCGGCAACGATGAGGCGCGGTTTGAGGGCGATGGCCCGAGCAATACCGACCCGCTGACACTGCCCCCCCGAAAGTTCGTGCGGGAACCGATCGAGCAGGTGAGCGGAGAGCCCGACCTGACGCGCCAGCTCCTCAACGCGCGCATTAATCTGGTCAGGTGTCCCAAACCGGTAGTTGCGGAGCACTTCAGCGATGATCGCCCGTGCCCGCATTCGTGGGTTGAGCGAAGCATATGGATCCTGAAACACCATCTGGAAGTCCCGCCGCGCCTCCTTGAGCGCAGCGTTCCCGAGCTCGGCCGGGTCGCGACCCTTCAACACCATCGTTCCAGACGTGGGTGGTTCAAGTTGCATGATCATTCGGGCGAGTGACGATTTTCCGCATCCGCTCTCGCCCACGAGACCAAGGGTTTCGCCGGGCAGCACATCGAGAGTAACGTCATCGACGGCGTGAAGATTTCGCACGGGGCCGCCGAGCCGCGCGGGGCCCATTGCGTAAGTCTTGCTGATCCCGCGCAGTGACAGGAAAGGTTTGCCGGTCATGCCCAGGCCCTTACGATCTCATGGTTGCTTATCGCCTCGAAGACGGCCGTGTCACGAATGCAGAGCGATCGGTGGTTCGCGCCGATTTCATGGGCGTCGGGCAGGGGGGCATTGCAATGGCCCGTCGCAAAGCGGCAACGGGGAGCAAAGGTGCAACCCGGGTTCCGGTGATCAAGACGAGGGACCGACCCGGCGATTTCGGTGAGATGGCTGCGCAGCGTCGAGCCATATCCAGGCAGGGATTGCAGCAGACCGGCAGTATAGCCGTGGGACGGACGGGAGAAGACACGCTCAACGGGCCCTTCTTCGACGATCCTGCCGGCGTACATGACCATCATTCGATCGGCAGTGCTGGCGACGACGCCCAGGTCATGGGTGATCAGGATCACGCTCATCGATAACTCGGATTTGAGTTCGCCGATGAGTTCCAGGATTTGGGCCTGCACCGTCACATCGAGTGCTGTTGTCGGTTCGTCGGCGATGAGAACTTCCGGATTGCAGGCGAGAGCCATAGCGATCATGACACGCTGGCGCATGCCGCCAGAAAGCTCATGGGGGTAGGCTTGAAGACGGTTCCGGGCGTCGGGGATACGGACAAGGTCGAGCATCTCAAGCGCCCTTGACCTAGCGGCTTTTGCGTCCGCGCCCCGATGGCGCTGAACGACTTCGGCGATCTGCATGCCGACGGTGTGAACAGGATCGAGCGACGTCATCGGGTCCTGGAACACCATGCCAATGCGATTTCCGCGCACATTGCGGAGTTCGGCTTCGTTGAGATCGAGCAGGTTAGTCGGGCCAAGCCGGATTGAGCCCGAAATTTTAGCGGAGCCAGGCGGCAGCAGACCCATGATCGCCATCGCCGTGACGCTCTTGCCACAACCGGATTCACCAACGAGGCTTAGTATTTCTCCCCTGGCGAGAGAGAACGAGATCTCGTCGAGCGCGAGAACGGCCCCGTTTTCGTTCTCGAAGGTGAGATTTAGGTGTTCGACTGAAAGCGTGTCGGTCACAGGCTCGTTCTCCGGCTCTTGCGTGGATCAAGGGTGTCGCTCAGCCGGTCCCCAAGGATGTTCACTGCAAGGACGAGGAGAGACAGCAGGACGCCGGGATAAAGCATAAGTACCGGTTGCACGCGGAAGGTTGAGCGGGCGTCAGCCATCATGCCGCCCCAACTGGGAACCTCAGGAGAGATGCCGACACCAAGGAAGCTCAGGACGGCCGAAGCGATGATCGCCGATGCACAGGCATAGGTGGCTTGCACCAGTACCGGGCCCATCGTGCCGGGCAGGATGTGACGCCAGATCAGGGCAAGGCCCGACGTGCCGATAGAAATTGCCGCCGTGACATGAGGTTGACTACGAACGCCGAGGACTACGGAGCGGACAAGGCGCACCATCCGCGGAATCTCTGGGATAGCAATGGCGATGATGACCGTGAGCAATCCTGCATTGAGGATCGAGGCGAAGGCGATCGCGAGCAGGATAGCCGGGATCGCCATCATCGCGTCGGTGAGACGCATGACGATCGCCCCGCCTATACGGGAGAGACCGGCATAAACTCCAATCGCAACACCGAAGACCGTCGTCAGGATAGCCACCGAAAAACCGACGAGCAGGGAGACGCGTGTCCCATATACGGCACGTGCGAAGACATCGCGGCCAAGGTGGTCTCGCCCCCAGATAGCCCCCGCTTCCGGAGAACTCAAACGATGGGCCGGATCGATTTTGAGCGGATCGCCGGCAACAACTGGTGCGAATATAGCCAGGAGCACCAAGACTATCAGGAACAGGCAGCAGAGCGTGATCGCTCGGTTGCGTCCCATATGGCGCAGCAGGGGGCCCACGGGGTGTGATGGAACAGCGGATTCGATGATGGCCACAGGTTAGCCCTTCACGCGCGGATCAAAGAGCGCGTAACTCATGTCCACTGCGATGTTTATGAGAATGAGGAGCACCGAAAAGAACAGGATGACGCCCTGAACCACCGGGTAGTCACGACGCGTGATCGCGTCGACGGTCAGACGGCCAATGCCTGGTATGTTGAATACAGACTCGGTTACGACCACACCGCCAATCAGCGTCGCAAAGCCGATACCGATCACCGTGATGACCGGTACCCCGGCATTTTTCAGCGCGTGTATGACCAGGATACGCCGGGTCGACAGACCCTTGGCGCGCGCGGTGCGAATATGGTTCTCGCTCAGCACTTCCAGCATAGAGGCCCGAGTGACGCGAGCGATCAGGGCAGCAAAAACGAGAGCCAGAGCCATTGCTGGCAGCGCAACGCTACGCAAAGTAGCGAGGATTCCGTCTGCGAGCGGGACATATCCCTGCACTGGCAACCACTTTAGCTGCACGGCAAATACATAAGCCAGCAGGTACCCGATGACGAAGACCGGGACCGAGAAACTCAACACCGCGAATGCCATTATGCCGCGATCGATCCAGGTATTGACCTTCCATGCTGCGATGACACCCAGCGGGACGGCAATAACGACGGTAAGGATCAGCGTGGCGATGGCGAGCACGAAGGTCGGCTCAAGGCGCTGAGCTATTAGCTTGGTCACCGGCTGGTTGGAATAGATGGATTCGCCCAGGTCGAGCCTAAGCGCATTTCCAGCCCAAACCACGAACCGCGTAGGCAGCGGTTGATCCAGGTGCAGTCGTTCACGGATGACCTCGACTTGTGCGGGCGTTGCGTTGTCGCCGGCAAGCAGGACAGCTGGATCGCCTGGGGTCAGGTTGACGAGTGAAAAGATAAAGATCGCGACCAAAAGCACGATCGGAACGGCCGATGCTATGCGGCCGGCAAGATAGGTCAGCATGGTCTCCCCCCGACGGTGGCTGCCCGGTCTGAACCGGGCAGCCGCTACACGGACTAGTGCTTGCGCCTGACGTTCCAGAAGAAGGGCACAGGACTGTCAATGAACCCCTCCAGGTTGGTTGCGACGCCTTGTGCGATCGAGGCTTGCCCAAGGGGCACGAAGGGCACCAGGTCATAGGCAACCCGCTGCATGTCCTCGGCAAGACGCTTCTGTTCTGCAAGGTCTGAGGTGGCAGCGAATTTCACCCGCAGGTCTCGGAGTTCGGCAGAGTCAGCCCAACCATACCAGCCGTTCAGCCCCTGACCCGCGACATAGACATTCGTCATCGGGTTGGACTGGTCCACGAACCCCCAGCCGGTGAAGAAGACGTTCCAGCCACCTTTATCCCCGGGCTCTTTGCTGGTGCGGCGTGTGGACACCGTGGCCCAATCGGTCATCTGCTCGTCTACGACGAAACCGGCCTCCTCGAGCATGGGCTTCAAGACCGAATACGCGCGATCATGGAACGGATTTTCGGTGACATGGAGCAGCAGGACGGGGGTGCCATCGTAGCCGGCCTCCGCAAGCAAAGCCTTCGCCTTGTCGAGGTCGCGTCTTACGATGCGGTCGGTGTTGACCTCGCTCTCGAACGGCGAGCCGCAGAAGAACACGGCGGCACAGAGCTGGTAGAGGTCCGTACGGTCGCCGTAGATGGCCTGCATGAAGGGCGCCTGTTCAAGCGACCACTGCAGAGCCTCGCGAATTTTGGGGTTGTCGAACGGCGGGTTGAGATGGTTGACCACGAGTTGCAGGCTGTTGCCGGCCTGAGGCGAGATCAGAACCTTTGCGGTCGTGGATTCCTCAATGACTGGCATCATGTCGGCGCCAACGTCTTCGACCCAGTCTATTTCTCCATTGACCAGCGCATCGGCCGCCTGGGCCGGATCTGGGATATAGTGGGCTTCGACGCGATCGAAATAGGCAACCTTGCCACCGGCAGCCATGTTCGCTGGCTCGGCGCGCGGAACGTAGTCCTCGAATTTCTCGTAAACGGCGACGCTGCCTGGAACCCATTCGTCGACGACCATGCGGTAGGGGCCTGAGCCAATGATCTCCTTGACAGGATCACCCGGATCCTGTGCCGCCAGGCGCGCCGGCATGATTACCGGCACGTTGGACGAGATCTTGCCGAGCGCGGGCAAAACCTGGCCCCACGGCTCTGTCATCTTGAGGACAAGCGTCTTTTCATCTTTGGCTGCTAAGGATTCCGTCTTGGAAAACAGGATTTTGCCGAGGCCGTCGACCTTGCCCCAGCGCTGCAGGGAAGCGACGGCGTCGGCAGCCGTTACGGGTGCGCCGTCGTGAAACTTGAGGCCGTCACGCAGTGTGATCGTGTAGGTGAGCTGGTCGTCCGAGAGCGTGTAACCCTCGGCCATTTGCGGCTGAACCTGATAGTTTGAATCGAGCGCGAACAGTGTGTCGTAGACAAGGTAAGCCACGTTACGGATGGTGAAATTGGTCGTGGCGATTGGATCCATCGTGTTGACGTCTCCATTTACGCGCAATTTCAACACTTCAAGCGCGTGTGCAGTGGCGCTGCTACCGAGCAATAGGGCAGTGGTCACCGCCGCAGAGATGAGCGATCTCATTCGCATATATTTGGTCTCCTCCCGACCGCATTAGTCGCGCAAAACGTTACGCATTGAGGTCCCTTCATTGGTCTGGACGCTCTTTCTCGTAGGTCGTTGCGTTTGCACGAAACGATTTGTGTTTATCCAATGCCTTTGCATGCGACAAGATACAAAATACGTCACATGGGCACGTCGGGCGAATGGCCGATCTGGAGTCAGGGCCGTGGTTTCGATATTGACGAAACGTTTCGTGTTGGCTCTTGTAGAAGCAATGGGAGCTAAAAATTGCCTACTATCAAGGACGTAGCGCGGATCGCCAAGGTGTCGATAACGACGGTGTCGGCGACTATCAATGGAACTGCGCCGGTCAGCGAGGAGCTTCAGCGGCGTGTTTGGGCGGCAGTTGAAGAAGCTGGATACCATCCCAATCCGCTCGCGCAGAATTTGCGGAAAGGCATTTCAACGACAGTTGGCTTGATTGTTCCCGATATTGCCACGCCTTGGGCGGCTCATCTGGCCAAGGCTATGCAGACGGCGTTGTCCGAGCGCGGTTACAATATGCTTTTTGCCAGCAATGAAGATGATCCCGAACGAGAGCTTCGAGAGATCGACCTTTTCTCGTCGCATCGGGTTGCTGGCCTCATAATCGCTGCAACCAGCCATGGGGAGCGTTACATGGAGCGGCTTTCGGAATCCATCCGCACGCCAGCGGTTCTGGTTGATCGTATCCTCGAGGGCAGCCGCTTCGACGCCGTGACCGATGATAACCTCCTCGGAGCCCAGCTCGTCACTCGCTATCTGCTTAAGCTCGGCCACCGGGATATCGCATTCCTTGTTGGACGCCCGGGTATCTCTCCGTCGGACGAGCGCTTTGGTGGGTTCCAGTCGGCGATGGCGGAAGCAGGCATTCCGGTTCGGGAGGACCTGGTGCGACGAGAGGTCTACAAGCAAGATCATGCGTTCAGTGCCGTCCAGCAACTGATGACGCGGGCGTCCCCGCCGACAGCGATTGTTTGCATAAATATCGCCCAATTGCTCGGAACGATGGCTGGCCTCAAGAATATGGGGTTACGGGTCCCGCAGGATGTTTCCGTCATTAGCTTTGATGGCTTCCACCCTGCGGAGGGTTGGGCTCCGAGCATTACATCTCTCAGCCAGGACATCGCTACTACTGCCAAACAGGCTGCGGAGCTCCTTCTTGCCCGGATATCTGGAACGCTTGTGGGTGAGCCGCGTCTGATCAGGGTGCAGCCCGGCCTCAAGGTGCGAGAATCCTGCCGCCAGATATAGGTGGAGCCGACTAAGCCGAACTGAACCGTTTTGTGGAGTGAGGTGGAGGCGGTTGCACGGGGGCTGGGCAGGTTAACCCCGTGCTGTGAATTGTCGTTGCTGCCAAAGAATAGTGCGGGTGCGCGAGGGGGAGCGTTTGGTCCTGCCTTGGGTGTTCGCCGACATGAGTCCTCGCTTCTTTGCCGGCGGCAATGATACCCGCGCAGCTAGGCTATCATGGAGAAAAGTTCTGCGTCCTCGCCGATCCCGGCATTTGGGGTTGTGAGCAATGTATCGCCATAAAACACCGAATTTGCGCCGGCCACCAGACACAGTACTTGCGCTTCGCGGCTCATCGAGGACCGTCCGGCCGAGAGGCGCACAGTCGAGCTTGGCATGACGAGCCGCGTGGTTGCGACCATTCGTACAATCTCGATCGGATCCACGGGTGGGCGGTCTGCCAACGGCGTGCCCTTGATCGGTACGAGTGCGTTAATCGGGACGCTTTCGGGGTGAGGGCTCATAGATCCAAGGACCTGCAACATCGAGGCTCTGTCGCGCGTGGACTCGCCCATACCGATAATACCGCCGCAACACAGATCAATACCGAAAGAGCGGACAATGGACAGGGTGTCCAGCCTGTCTTCGTAGGTACGGGTGGTGATGATTTCGCCGTAAAACTCGGGGCTGGAGTCGAGGTTGTGATTGTAAGCGGTTAGGCCCGCCGCCGCGAGCCGCTCGGCGTGGTGCGGTTTAAGCATGCCAAGGGTGACGCAGGCTTCCATGTCGAGGGCGCGTACGCCCTCGACCATTTCGATAACGGCGTCGAATTCTTCTCCGTCGCGCACCTGGCGCCATGCTGCGCCCATGCAAAAACGTTCGGCTCCGGCCGCCTTGGCAGTTTTCGCTATCGCGAGGACCTTTGTCGGGTCCATTAGTTTGTCTCGAGTCAAGTTGACCTCGCGATGGTGGGCCGATTGAGGGCAGTAGGCGCAATTCTCCGGGCAGCCGCCCGTCTTGATCGACAGCAGACTGGCCTTCTGGACGTTGTTCGGATCGTGATTTTGACGGTGTACCGAGTTTGCGCGGCCGACCAGCTCAAGCAAAGGCAAGTCGTGTAGGTCAGCTATTTGGTCGACGGTCCAGTCGTGTCTGATCGTTCCATCCGCCGCCGTCACTTGCGATTGCTCCAGCGCCAGAGGATGCTGATCGGAAATGCGATACTGGAGGCTGCGACGATGCCGATCTTCACCAGATCGCCCAGGAGGAACGGGGCTATTCCTGTGGCAAGCAATTGGCTTGCTGGGACATAGATGGCAAGCCAAGCCACGCCCATAGCGTAGATTGGGATCATGCCGACGAGCATCGCGCCAACCCGGCAAATGAAACCCTTGCCGGCCGCTAGAGTGCCAACGAGCCATGAGGCTACTAGGTAACCGAGTAGATAGCCGCCGGTGGGGCCGGCCATGTAGGCGAGGCCAATTCCACGTTCCGGCGAGCCGGAAAAGACCGGCAGACCTGCCGCGCCGGCCGCGAGATAGGTGATGAAGATCGAAACCGCGATGCGCGGGCCAAATGCTACGGCAAAGCCCATAACGGCCATAGTGTGAAGTGTCATGGGCACAGGCCAAAATGGAATTTGGACCTTTGCGGCGACCACCATCACGGCTGCGCCGATGACGATGATGAAGGCCCATGGCATTGGTAGGCTGTGTTGCCTTTGAGGGACTCCGGGAGTGGCGTTGTCCATGTCTTATCTCCGTGATAGAATATTATAGATAATTATGCGAATCTATCGCTAAAAAATATCCATAGAAGTGCGATCACGGCAATAGCCATGCTTGGGAGACGATTTTTAGTCGTGAGATTGCGGGGGCAGAGGCCTATCTGGGCCTTTTCTGACCAATCGTCTGGACGTGCCGCGCGAGCACTGACGCCGCCGTTTGGGCCTGGCCTGCTCTCAGGGCGTCGAGTATTGCCCGATGATCTCTGTCAGTCGGAGCCTCCCATTCGGCCCGCCAGCCAGAAAACAAAAACCGGGCGCTTGCGGTATGCAGGTCATCAATTGCTTTGAGCAACCGAGGCATTCCGCATGGAGCCAAGATGATGCGATGAAACGCGCGATTGGCCTCCTCCCATGTTTGAACGTCTTGCGCGCGATCACCCGCCTTGTTCGCCTCTTCGGCCTGATCGAGGATGGCCCTGGTCAGGTGCGGAACTGCATTGCGTAGCGCCAGTGTCTCCAAAGCGGCGCGCATCTCTGCGACCTCGCGCACCTCGTCCAGGCTAAAGCCCGCAACCCTCACGCCCCGGCGGGGCTCGCTGACGACCAGTCCCTGGGACTCGAGCAGCCTAAACGCCTCGCGGACGGGCACATGGCTGGCGCCAAACTCTTCGGCAAGGTGGTCCTGCCGCAGTTTTGTGCCTGGCTCTATTTCGCCAGCGATGATGCGACTGGCGAGGGTTTTGCTGATCTGCGCAGCGATCACGTCTGATTTGGCGGTTGTCATAAATTTATAGATAATTCGATTGGCGATGCCTGTCGACTAGCAACGCAATCGAATGGGGTGTCCGGGGCAGATACTTACCGGATATCGAGTCCGTAACGATTTGGGGCAGGCACAGCCAGAACTTGATGGCTGCGCCTGCCCGAGGCTTACTTTCTGTGATCTTACCGTGGATCAGGTCTTGGGCAGCCCTGGCGGATTGGTCCGCGAGGCTTCGACAGCTTCGGCGGCGATGTTCCAACGTTCGAGGCTCTGGGCGTAAAGGCCGTTTTCGATCAGGCCGTTGATGGCAATGGTGATGGCGTCGGCAATGCCTGCGCCCATGCGGGTGGTGGCTGCGATTTCGGCCTTCACCGGCCAGCCGCCACTCTGTACGCCGACGAGGCGGGTGCCGCCCGTCACCGCGGAGGAATAGGAGAGGGTCGGGTTGGGGTTGAACTCGACATCGGCGCGACCAGACTGGATGGCCAGGGTGCTGGCGGCGGAGTCGTCGTAGTACTGGACTTCAATAGGAGCGAGGCCGGCTTCCTTGTTCAGGCGATCCCATTCGAGGATGATCTTTTCCTGATTGGTGCCGGCGCCGGTGATGACTTTCAGGCCCGCAATGTCCTTCGGTTCCGTGATCGACTGGATCGGGCTATCCTTGCGGACATAAAAGCCCAGAACGTCCTGGCGATAGCTCGAGAAATCGAACTTTTCCTTGCGCTCTTCGGTGACGGTAACGTTGGAAAACACCGCATCATACTTGCCAGAGCTGACGCCCAGCGGCCAATCGGCCCAGGCGGTAGCAACGAGATTGAGTTTGAGACCAAGGGAGTCGGCGACTAGCGAGGCAAGATCTGGGTCGAAGCCGACCAGCGCCTGACCATCGGTGGCATAGGTGGCGATCGGCGGATCCCAGGGGGAGACGGCGACGGTGAATTTGCCATCAGCGGCAAACTTGTAGCCGGCCGGGATGGCGGCGATGGCGGCCTGATTGGGATCGGCCTTGAGGCGGCCGGGCTGTTCGGGGCTGAGGTCGAATTCGGCAGCATGGCCGGCGCTGATGAGCGTCAGCAGGGCGGCGCCGGTGAGAAGGGGTTTGAGTTTCATGTCGTCTTCCTGGTTCTGAGGGATGCGCTAGGGAAATGTCTCCAACGTCGCGCGGGCGCTGGAGCGAAGATCATTCGACCGCCAGTGGTGTTGCGGCCTTGGCTCGCCAACCGAGGGCTGGGGCGATGCGGGTGATGGTGTCGGTGAGGATCTGTTCGTATTCCTCGCGCTTGAACTCGTAGGAAAGTTCGATGCGCAGTTCTGAGATGAGTGGGAGGACCGGATCATCGAGCAGCCATTCGACGATCTGTTCCGCGGGGCCGACGAGATCGCGCGGAAAAAGCGTGCGGCGCTCCCCTTGCGGCCTAAAAGTGCGTTCGAGACGTGAGGCGGCATAGGCTTGGTAGCGGGCGATGCGCGACGGCGGCGCGGAGTCTGTGGGAACGATCACGCGGCCGAGCGCGACGCGGGCGGGGTGGCCATTGAGGGCTGCGTGCCAGGTGTTGATCAGATTGACCTGAGCTGTGTGGAAATCGTCGGTGCCTTCGCCGGAAATGACATTGCCAGTGAGGAGATTGAAGCCGTTTTCGCCGGCCCAGCGCGCGGAGCGTTGTGAGCCACCGCCATACCAGAGGCGGTTGACCAGACCCTCGGCATAGGGTTGGAGGCGCGGGCGCTGCGGGCCGAAGGGGGTAGCGACGAAGGTGTCGTCGTCGCCGAGATAATCGCCGTCAAGATTGTCGCGAAAACGCTTGATGCGCTCGTGGCTGAGGTCGTGCTGTTTCCAGTCACCATCGTGGATCAGATGGGCGATGAGATGGCTATGGGGCGGGATGCCAGCGCTGAGGCCGACATTGAGGCGGCCGCGCGAGAGCACCTCGACCATGGAAAGGTCTTCGGCGAGGCGGAAGGGGCTTTCATAACCGATCTGGATGACGGCCGAACCGAGCTGAATACGGCTGGTGTGCTGACTTGCGGCTGCGAGGAAGACGGCAGCTGAACCGATGCCAGGTTCGAGGTGCCGCTGACGAACCCAGGCGCTGTCGAAGCCGAGCTTTTCGCCGAAGACGATTATGTCGAGCGTTTCGTCAATGCCGGCAAAGGGGGCGGCATCGACGAAATTGCCGGGGGTCAGAAAACCGATCTCTTTGATGTGTTGGGTCATGCTCGTCATTCCAGAAGAGAAGGGCGCGGGCGGACAGGGAGGAGGGAGAAGCACCGCCCGCGCTAGAGATCGCCGGTCGTTGGGGCCGAACGATCCCAAGGGCCCGTCGTCGTCATTGCCCAACTTGTCCACGCATAGCCCGTCGAGGCATGGAAAGAGGGAGGACGGCGAGGGGTTGAGGGCTAGAGAACCTTGGCGAGGAACTCTGCAGTTCGGGAATGCGAAGGGGCGCTGAAGAGACGCTCAGGCGGCGCGATTTCGAGGATCTTGCCGGCTTCCATGAAGACGATGCGGTCGGCGACTTCACGAGCAAAACCGATTTCGTGGGTGACGATCACCAGCGTCGTACCGGACTTGGCGAGTTCCTTGATGACGTCGAGCACTTCGCCAACCAATTCGGGATCGAGGGCCGAGGTGGGTTCGTCAAAGAGCAGAACCTTTGGGCGGAGCGCTAGTGCGCGGGCGATGGCAACGCGCTGCTGCTGGCCGCCAGAGAGATGGCGCGGATAGGCGTCAGCTTTGTCGGCGAGGCCAACGCGAGCGAGGAGATCGCGGGCTTGGGCAATGGCCTCTTCGCGCGACAGGCCGGCGACGGATATGGGGGCCTCGATGACGTTTTCGAGGGCGGTCAGGTGGGGGAAGAGATTGAAATTCTGGAACACCATGCCGACACCGGCGCGGCGACGGCGGATGGCGGGCTCTTTCAACTCGTGGAGGGCATCGCCGTGTCGTTCATAGCCGATGAGCTCGCTATCGATTGCGATGATGCCGGTGTTCACACGCTCAAGGTGATTGATGGTGCGCAGAAGGGTCGACTTGCCGGCGCCGGAGGGCCCGACGATGGCGACGACTTCGCCCGACGCAACGGTGAGATCAACGCTATCGAGCACTTTCAGGCTGCCGAAGGACTTGTTGACGCCGTGGATCTCGATTTCACCGCCAATGCGACCGGTTTCGAAGCCAGCGATCGGCTTGCGGTCGGAAATGATCGAGGTGGGCTCGGTGGCCCGAGGCTGAAGCGCGTTGCGGCTGATCAGCCGGAAGAGCTTGTCGACCAATGGGGGGAGTGTTTCGCGGCGGGCGCCGCGGGAATAGTAGTGCTCGATGAAGTATTGGATCGTCGAGAGCACGATCATGATGATGAGGTACCAGACGGTCGCCACCATCAGCAGCGGAATGACTTCCAGATTGCGGCGGTAGATGACCTGCACGGTGTAGAAGAGTTCGGGGAGGGCGAGCACGTAGACGATGGACGTCGCCTTGGCGAGGCCGATGATCTCGTTGAAACCCGAGGGCAGAATGGCGCGCATGGCCTGCGGCAGGACGATGTGGACCGCTTGGCGCCAGCGGCTAAGGCCAAGAGCAGCTGCGGCTTCGTGCTGGCCCTGATCGACTGACAGAATGCCGCCGCGGATGATTTCGGAGGAGAAGGCCGCCTGGTTGAGGCTAAGGCCGATAATGGCAACGGTGAAGGGGCTCAGCGTTTGGACGGTATCAAACTGAAGCCAGAGAATGTCGGTGAAGGGGACGCCAAGATTGATGCTGGCATAGAGGTAGCCGAGATTGTTGAGGACCAGTAGCAGCACGATTAGCGGAATGGAGCGCAGGAGCCAGATGTAACCCCAGGAGAGACCCGAAAGCAGCGGAGATTGGGACACTCGGGCGAAGGCGAGGAGACCGCCGAGGATGAAGCCGAGGATTGCGGAAATGCCAGTCAGAAGCAGGGTGCGGTCCAGGCCGGCGATGACCGGTTCGGAGAGAAAATATTGCGCGAAGAGCGCCCAGCCCCAGCGCTCATTGGTGAGAATGGAATGCAACGATATGGCGATGACGGTGGCGGCGAGCAAACTGCCGGCAACGCGCCAGGGGTGCCTTGCCGGAACTATGTGGAGCTGGTGCAGATCGCGCGCACCCTTTTGTGTCGGGGCGCCAGAATCAATATTCGCTGCCGATGCCATTCTAGAACCTATTCTATCAATTTAGTGGATATTATGTGATGACTGGCCTCTCAATAAGTGTTTGTCTTTCTTACTTTTGACGGGTGGAGAAACTATTTGTCCTTCGTCGACGCTACTTTCGCATCACTGTTCCGGCCGAATAGAATGCCGGCAAGGGGCGCTAGTGGCTTCTCAAAGGCGAGGATCTGGATGTCCTCCGGATTGGCATCGAGATCGAATAGCGCGGAATAGCCAGTGGTGAGATAGAGGCCACGGGCTTCGGGCTGACGGAAGCCGGTGGTGAGATAGACGCGCTCATAACCCTGGCGGACGGCCTGTTCTTCGAGTTCGATGAGGACGCGCCTGGCGAGCCCCTGACGGCGGAAGTCCCTATCGGTCCAGACGCGTTTGAACTCCGCGGTGGTCTCGTCATAGCGCATGAAAGCGCCACCCGCGATGGGGCGACCATTGCGAAGAAGAAGGACGAACGCGCCATCCGGGGCAGCAAAACGCTCGGCGGGGTAGCGGTTCATTTCCTGAACGGCGCCGCCTTCCTCAAAATAGTTGCCGTAGCGCGTCTGATACTCGTCGGTGAGCTGCTCGACGAGCGGCTGGGCGACCGGATCAGTCGGTAGCGTGTAGAGGAAACGGTCAGTCATAGCGTGGCCTCAGCAAGGGTATTGCCGGAAAGGAAGTCTTCAACGAGATGCACCCAGTACCGGGCGGCGTCGGGAATGATGGCGTCGTTGAAATCGTAACGGGGGCTGTGGAGATCCGCGCTGTCGCCATTGCCGAGAAAGAGATAGCTGCCTGGGCGCTTTTCGAGCATGAAGGCAAAATCTTCGCTGGCGGTGATCGGGCGTAGGGTTGGGTCGACGCGGTCAGCGCCGAAGTGGCGCTTTGCGACGTTGTGGGCGAAGTGGGTCTGCGCCGCGTCGTTGACGAGGACAGGGTAGCCAGTGGGGTAGCGCAGGTCCGCCGTCGCGCCGTAGGAGGCGGCGTGGGTATGGACGAGGGCGGTGATACGCTCTCGGACGGACTGGCGCACGGTTTCGTCGAAGGAACGGACCGTCAGCTGCAGTTCGACGCTGTCCGGAATGACATTGGGCAGGCTCCCGCCATGGATGGAGCCGACGGTGACAACGGCGGCCTGCAGCGGATCGATGTTTCGCGAGACGACCGTCTGCAGGGCGAGGATGAGGCTCGCCGCGACGACGACGGGGTCGATGGAAAGGTGAGGCTTGGCGCCGTGGCCGCCTTTGCCCTGAATGCGGATGACTGCCATGTCGACCGAGGCCATGGCCGGGCCTTCGAGAAAGGCGAACTGGCCGGCGGGAATGCCGGGCCAGTTGTGAAGACCGAAGATGGTGTCGACCGGAAAGCGCTCGAAGAGTCCGTCATTGATCATCGTACGGGCGCCGCCGCCGATCTCTTCGGCGGGCTGGAAGATCAGGCGGACGGTGCCGGAAAAATTGCGGGTGGCAGCCAGCTTTTGCGCGGTGGCAAGAAGGATGGTGGTGTGGCCGTCATGGCCGCAGGCGTGCATCTTGCCAGGCGTTTGGCTCGCATAGGCAAGGCCGGTGACTTCCTCGATGGGGAGGGCGTCCATATCGGCGCGGATGCCGACGGTTTTTTCGCCGGGGCCGACGGTGAGAGAACCCACGACGCCGGTGCCGCCGATGCCGGTCTCGACATCAAAGCCCCAATCTCGCAAATAGTTTGCGACGAGGGTGCTGGTCTCGTGCTCGGCATAGGCCAGCTCCGGGCGTGTGTGGAGATAGCGGCGCAGGTTCCTAAAGTCCTCCACCGTTTCAGGTTTTAGGGGCGCCACAAAACCCATCAGCCGGCGGCCTTTTCTTGCGGCAGCGCATAGCGGCTTTCGCGGAAGGGCAGGCCGAGGTGATCGCGTAGCGTCGAGCCGATCTGTTCGCGGCTGTGGCGACCCCGCTTTTCGAGAATGGGCAGGACGTGCGCGTCAAAATCTTGCCAGCCTTGGGCAGAGACGGGGAAGCCGAGGACAAAACCGTCGGCGGCGCCGGCATCGACCCATTCAATGATCTTGTCGGCGATCTGTTCGGGCGTACCATGGAAATCGCTGCGCGGCGTCGTCTGTTCGAGCGCAACTTCGCGCAAGGTCTGGCTGCGCTGCTTGGCGCGCGACTTGATACGGTCGGTGCCGGACTGGAAATTATTGCGGCCAATATCGCCCAGTTCGGGGAAGGGCGCGTCGATATCGTATTGGCTGAAATCGTGGTGATCGAAGAAGCGGCCTAGGTAGTTGAGCGCTTCCTTGACGTTCACGAGGTTGGCGATCTCCTGGTATTTGCGCTCGACCTCTTCCTCGGTCGAGCCGACAATGACGCCGATACCGGGCAGGATTTTTATCGCCTCGGCGCCGCGGCCATGGGCGAGGGCGCCCTGTTTGAGCTTTTGGGCGAGGGTGCGGTTCTCCTCGATATTGATCGCGTTGGCGAAGACTGCATCAGCGTGGCGGCCGGCGAGATCGATGCCGGCGGGGGAGCCGCCAGCCTGAAAGA
>NZ_JAFKHD010000008.1 GCF_017307565.1 Devosia sp. | reverse complement strand
CATCTTCAGCTTGCGGTAGAACGCCCGCGGGCGGCCAGTGACTTCGCAACGGTTCCGCACGCGAATGCCTGCGGAGTTGCGGGGCAGTTCGGCCAGCTTGAGGGTGGCCTTGAAGCGCTCTTCGATCGACAGGTTCTGGTCCTTGACGGTCGCCTTCAGAGCAGAACGCTTCTCAGCGTACTGCTTTGCAAGCTTGGCGCGCTTGTTGTTCTTTTCGATGGAACTGGTCTTTGCCATGTTCTGATCCTTTATCCCTTCCCTGCCCGCTTACTGGCGGAACGGGAAGTTGAAAGCGCGCAGCAGAGCCCGGGCTTCATCATCCGTCTTGGCCGTCGTGGCAATCACGATATCCATACCCCAGACCTGATCGATCTGATCATAGTTGATCTCGGGGAAAATGATGTGTTCCTTGATGCCCATGGCATAGTTGCCACGACCATCGAAGGCGTTCGGATTAAGGCCACGGAAGTCGCGGACACGCGGCAGTGCGATGTTCACCAGACGATCCAGGAACTCGTACATGCGGGTCTTGCGCAGCGTGACCTTCACGCCGAGCGGCATTTCTTCGCGGACCTTGAAGCCGGCGATCGACTTGCGGGCATGGGTGATAACCGGCTTCTGGCCAGCGATCTTTTCCATTTCAGCAGCAGCCGACTTGACCTTCTTGGTGTCGTTGACGGCTTCGCCAACGCCCATGTTCAGGACGATCTTGTCGAGCTTGGGCAGCTCCATGACGTTCTTGTACTCGAACTGCTTGGTCAGTTCGGCCTTGATGGTCTCGTCATAGTACGTGCGCAGGCGCGGAATGTAGACGGTCTCAGCCATCGATCTGGTCTCCGGTCGACTTGGCGACGCGGGTCTTCACGCCGTCCTTGATCTGGAAACCGACGCGAGTCGGCTTGCCAGCCTTGTCAGCAACGGCCAGGTTCGACAGGTGGATCGGCGCTTCCTTGGTGAAGATACCGGCGTCCTGCGAGGCAGTCTGCTTCTGGTGCTTGCGGACAAGGTTGATACCCTGAACGAGAGCCTTGGTTTCGGTCGGGATGACCTGCAGGACCTGACCGGTCTTGCCCTTGTCCTTACCGGCCAGGACGACGACCTTATCGCCCTTCTTGATCTTGGAGGCCATTATAGCACCTCTGGGGCGAGCGAGATGATCTTCATGTGGTTGCGAGCGCGGAGTTCGCGCGGAACCGGTCCGAAGATACGGGTGCCGATCGGCTCTTTCTGATTGTTGATCAGAACCGCGGCGTTCTTGTCAAAACGGATGACGGTGCCATCGGGGCGACGGATGTCGGTCGCGGTGCGAACCACCACGGCCTTCATTACCTGGCCCTTCTTAACGCGGCCACGCGGAATAGCGTCCTTGACCGAAACGACAATAATGTCGCCGACCGAGGCGTATTTGCGATGCGAGCCGCCCAGCACCTTGATGCACATGACACGACGAGCGCCGGAGTTGTCCGCGACGTCGAGATTGGACTGCATCTGGATCATAACTGGATGCCTTCTAGTTGAACCGGCTGCACCGTCATCCGGCTCGCCGACCTAATTTCAATTTCTCTTACGCAGACGGAACAAGCGTCCAGCGCTTGTTCTTGCTGATCGGCGCGGTCTCTTCGATCCACACCACGTCACCGACTTTAGCCACATTAGCTTCATCGTGGGCGTGGTACTTCTTGGAACGACGCACTGTCTTCTTCAGAAGGGGGTGCGTA
>NZ_JAFKHD010000354.1:17055-18261 GCF_017307565.1 Devosia sp. | reverse complement strand
GTTTCGCGCAGGAGCTGGCGGAGGCCGGAAGTCGCCATGGGACCGCGCCAGACGACGGCCTGGCCGGGCACCAGCATCGAGCCGATGGACATGACCTTCAAACCAAAGGCTTCGTGCGGCTGGAAAATGCCGTCGTCGCGCAGGGCCGTGCGGCCTTCGATGCCCAGCAGCTTGGGAACGGACGGGCCATAGAGATCGGCATCGAGCATGCCGACCTTGAGCCCTTCGGCGGCAAGCGACAGGGCGAGATTGACCGAAGTGGTCGACTTGCCGACGCCGCCCTTGCCCGAGCCGACGGCGATGATGCGACGGACGCCATCGACCCTGGTCTTGCCCTGCGGCTGCGGGGAGCCATGAGAGAACTTCGGGCCCGCCTGCTTTTGCGAGGTAATGGAGACCATCACCTTGCGGCTGCCGGAGAGAGCCTGGGCTGCGGCGATGGCGGCCTCGCGGACCGGGCCAAAGGCTGCTTCCATGCCGGGGGCCACGCCGATGGCGAAGGCGACGGCGCTGGGGGTGACGATGATCTCGGAAAGGCCGGAGAAACTCGCAAGGTCGCCGCCGCCGGGGATTTCCACGGCGTTGAGGGCGGCTTTGATGCGTGTGGCAAGTTCGGTATCGGCCATTTCGGTCTCACAAAAAAGAAGACCTCGCCCTGAGCTTGTCGAAGGGCGAGGTCTTCTGAGGCACGCCCCCATGGTTCGACAAGCTCACCATGAGGTCTATTGGGATTGTCGGTCCTTAGAGGATCGACTGGCCGGTGGCCTTCCAGTCCTTGAGGAAGCCGTCAATGCCCGCATTGGTCAGCGGGTGGTTGGCGAGCTTCTTGATCACGTCGGGCGGGATGGTCGCAACGTCGGCGCCGACCAGAGCCACCTGGGTGACATGGTTGGGCGAACGGATCGAGGCGGCCAGGATCTGGGTCTCGTACTGGTAGTTGTCGTAGATGGTGCGGATGTCTTCGATCAGTTGCACGCCATCGAGGTTGATGTCATCCAGACGGCCAAGGAAGGGCGAGATATAGGTCGCGCCGGCCTTGGCAGCGAGCAGGGCCTGGTTGGCCGAGAAGCAGAGCGTGACGTTGGTCTTGACGCCCTTGTCCTTGAAATACTTGGTTGCCTTCAGGCCGTTAAGGGTCAGCGGCAGCTTGATGACGACGTTGGACGCGATCTTGGCGAGGTGCTCGCCTTCGGCAACCATGCCGTC
>NZ_JAFKHD010000354.1:0-17024 GCF_017307565.1 Devosia sp. | reverse complement strand
TTCGGCAACGATGCCGTCATATTCAAGGCTGGCGACTTCGGCGGAAACCGGGCCGGGAACGATGGCGCAGATTTCGGCGATGACTTCCTTGAAGTCGCGGCCGGACTTGGCGATCAGCGACGGGTTGGTGGTAACGCCGTCGAGGAGACCGGTTTCATAGAGTTCCTTGATGGCGGCGGTATCTGCAGTATCGACGAAGAACTTCATCGTTCCCTCCTAAAAGTCTCGAGCGAATGGCCTCGGGCCAAGGTGTAGCATGGCGGTACGGTACCGCAAGCAGATCGGCGGGGACTCGGAAACAAAAACGGTCTCCGTGCCCCCATATGGGGTTAGCTGACAGCGCCGAGCAGTGCCGTCGCAAGATCGCCGACGCGATCTTCCGGGATGCCGGCGACGTTGATGCGGGTATCGGACGTCATATAGACCCCGTTTTCGGCTTTGAGATGATCGACGCCGGCAACGGTCAGACCGAGCAGCGAGAACATGCCGCGGTGATCGGCGACGAAGTCGAAATCGGACGAGTTCGAGCGCTCACGGATCGCATCTGCAAGCTTTTTCCGCAATGAAATCATGCGGTTACGCATAAGCGCCAGTTCTTCTTCCCACTCGGCGCGGAGCGCCTTGTCCTCGAGAATGGTGCGGATGATTTCCGCGCCGTGATCAGGTGGCTGGGAATAGGCGCCGCGGATAATGTTCAAGAGCTGCGAATTTGTAATATCCGCTTCTTTTTCATCGCGGGCGATGAGGATGGCGGCACCAACACGCTCACGATAGAGCCCAAAATTCTTCGAGCCCGAGAATGCTACCAGAGCCTCGGGGACCGTGGAGAGAATCTTGCGCGTGCCATAGGCGTCGGCTTCGATGCCATCGCCAAAGCCGAGATAGGCGAGATCGACGAAGGGCAGCGCGCCGGTGCGGAGGAGACTTGCGGCAACCTGGTCCCACTGGTCGTTGGACAGGTTGGCGCCGGTCGGGTTGTGGCAGCAGCCGTGCAGCAGCACGACATCGCCCGCGCCCAGTCTATCAAGCGCTGCCAGCATTTCGGCGAATTTGACGCCGCGCGTTTCGGTATCGAAATAGGGATAGGTCGCGACCTTGAGGCCGGAATTGATGGCGATCGGGTTGTGGTTGGCCCAGGTCGGGTCCGACACATAAACCGTGGCGCCGGGGCGGGCACGGTTGATCAGCTGCATCAGCACCCAGAGCGAGCCAGTGCCGCCCGGGGCCTGCGCGATGCGCACGCGGGAGCGGTCGACGCTATCGGCGAGGACCAGGTCGAGCACGGCCGTGCCAAAACCCTTATTGCCGGCGATGCCGAGGTAAGTCTTTGTTTTTTCGTTCGAAAGGATTTTCTCTTCGGCTTTGCGCACCGAGGTCATGACCGGGGTCACGCCTTTTTCGTCTTTGTAGACGCCGACGCCGAGGTCGATCTTGGTGGAACGCTGGTCAGCAGCGTATTCGCCCATGAGCGCAAGAATCTTGTCGCCAGGGGCCTTGGAGAGAGTTTCGAACATTTTGTTGGAAGTCCGGTGAGGGAAGCGCCGCCTTTATAGGCGGCTGGGGGATTTTTGCAATTGGAAGTGGGTGTTTTGGTAGTCTTTGAAGCCTCCCCTCCTCCGGCTGTCATCCCGGCCTTGAGCCGGGATTCATCTTGAGATTTCAGGATGGGCCCCGGCCTTCGCCGGGGTGACAAATCGAGGACTGGGGGAGATCAGTGTTTTATGCCGCTCTTTTCCAGCTCGGCGATCAATTGCGGAACGATTTCAAAGAGATCGCCAATCAGGGCCACGTCGGCGATTTTGACCAAGGGCGCTTCGGCATCGGTATTGATGGCAAAAATCTTCTTGGCGCCCTGGATACCGGCGAGGTGCTGCAGCGCACCGGAGATGCCGATGGCGATGTAAAGATCGGGCGCGATGATCTTGCCGGTCTGGCCGATCTGCCAATCGTTGGGGGCATAGCCGGCATCGACCGCAGCGCGGGTGGCGCCGACAGCGGCACCAAGGGTTTTGCCAAGCTTTTCAATCAGTTGAAAGCCTTCGGCAGAGCCGACGGAGACGCCACCGCCGATGACGATCTGGGCCGTGGCGAGATCGGGCGTGTCGCTTTCGGTGCGGTGCGCGGCGAGGAAGCGCGCGGCGGAAGTGACTGAAAGATCAAGGCTTTCGACCGAAGCGGCATTGCCCGAGGCGGCAGGGCGGAAGGCCGAGGCGCGGAAGGTGAGCAGGTGCTTTGGCTGGGGGTCGGTGACCGTTTCGAGCGCGTTGCCGGCGTAAATCGGGCGAGTGAAGCGGTTGGGGCCGAGGATTTCGACGACGTCGGTAACCGGCTGGATATCAAGCTTTGCGGCAAGGCGCGGGATGACATCCTTGCCCACCGACGAGGCGCTCGCGCTAACAGACTGGTAGCGTTGAGCTAGGCTTTCGAGGGAATTGGTGATGGATTCGGCGGTCTCGGCCGCCTTCACCACTTGGACTATCCGAACACCGGCAATTTGAGCCGCGGCGGCAGCGATCGCAGCGGGGTTTTCGGCGACGACGAGGATGTCGACGGGGCCGAGTTGGCTCGCGGCGGCGACGAGGCGGGCGGTGGCGGGCGAGAGTTCACCCTTGTCGTGATCGGCAAGCAGAAGAACCGACATCAGAGCGCCTCCATCTCATTGACTTCAGCGGCGATGGCGCTGGCGAGGTCGGCAACGGAGCCGACAGTCTTGCCGGCGACACGTTCGGCGGGCGGGGATATCTTTTCCACCACGAGGCGCGGGGCGAGGTCGACGCCGAAATCGGCGGCGGGGCGCACGGCCAGTGGCTTGGAGCGCGCCTTCATCACCATGGGGAGGGCGGCATTGCGCGGGGTGTTGAGGCGGAGATCGGCAGTGACGACGGCGGGGAGCGGCAGGGCCACGGTTTCGCGGCCGTAGTCGACTTCGCGGGTGACTTCCAGTTCAGAGCCTTTCACCACGATTTCCGACGCGAAGGTCGCCTGGGGACGATTGGTGAGGGCGGCCAGCATCTGGCCGACATGGTTGGAATCGTCGTCGACGGCCTGCTTGCCCAGAAGGATCAGGTCGGGCTGTTCTTCCTCGGCGACCTTTGCCAGCAGCTTGGCGATGGTGAGGGTTTCGAGGGCTGCGTCGGTTTCGACGAGCACGCCACGGTGGGCGCCCATGGCGAGGGCGGTAAGGATGACGTCGTTGCTTTGCTTGGGGCCGATGGAGACGACGACCACTTCGCTGGCCTGGCCCTTTTCGACCAGTTGCACGGCGGCTTCGACCGCGTGCTTGCAGAAGGGATTCATCGACATGCGTACGCCAGTGGTCTCGACGCCGGTTCCATCGGGACGGACGCGGATGCGGACATTGTGGTCGACGACGCGCTTGACGGCGACGAGGATTTTCATGGGCGGCTCCGAATTTGGGGGTTCAATGGCAGGTTGAGCCGAAGCGGGCAAGGCGCGCGGAGGGAAATTCGGTTCGGCCGCGGGGCGAATGTTAGAAAGGGGTGCTTAGGCAGCAAAAAGCCCGCGCCTTCATCATAAAGCGCGGGCCGAAATCTGCTGAGCGAAAGGGATCAGGCTTCCTGGATGGCGGAGAGCAGCCAGTCGCCGCCGGAGGTGCGCTTGAAGGTCCAGATCTCGACGGATTCCGTCGCGTTCTCGGCATCGCCTTCGACCACGGCGCCGGTATTGCGATCAGCGGTATAGTCGACCGAGGAATAGCGCATGGCGACGGTGGCGTATTCGTCGCGCCCCTCGCGCCAGCTCTCGGCGAGGTCGCCCTGGAGGAGGCGCACGTCGGACACGTGGTTCTTGACGCCATTGGTGGCGTTGGTGGCCAGCTCTTCGGAGAGATAGCCCATCACTTCGGGCGTGGTGAGCGTGCGCAAGGCCGCATAGTTTTCGCCGGCGAAGGCCGCCTGAACGCGGCTCAGCATCTGCTCGAACAGCTCAAGGTCTTCGATGCCGATATTGAGTTCGTTCTTGCCCGGGGTGGGCTTTGGACCGCGCGGTGCGGCAGAACCGCCGCCGAACATCTGGCCGAAATCATTGGGGCGGTTGTTATTGGGCTGGGCCTGATAGGCCGCGGCATTGGGGCCGCCAGCCGTTGCCGGGCGCTGGCCGCGGAAGAAACGCATGGCCAGCCAGATGGCGCCGCCGATGAGGGCGATCTGCACGATCATGGCGAAGATGCCGCCAAAACCGCCAAAGCCGGCACCGAAGAAGAGGCCAAGCAGGCCACCGAGCGCGAGGCCGCGGAGGAGCGAGCCGCCAAAGCCGTTCATGAAGCCGCGCGGCTGTGCGGACTGCACGCCGGGAGCGGCCGAGGGCTGCTGGCCGGGCGTCATGGTGCGCTGAACCGGGGCAACCTGATTGGGCGCGGTATTGGTGGGGGCGGGCGAATTGAACGTATTCATGCCACGGCCGCCAAAGCTGCCGCCACGGCGCGCTTCGGCATCGCTGACCGAAATCATGGAGAATGCCATGACCAGACAAGCGAAGAGACTGGCGAAGCGGACGGTCTTGGAAGCAAACATATAGCGGACCCGTGAAATAGCGTTATCCGCCATATAGGTGGTCATTGCCGCAATGTGTAGCGCCGGGGCAAAAAACGCTTCGTGGCAGGCCGAAAAAACGTGCGACGGTGCAAGCAGTTGACGAGCGAGAGCCGGGCATGGACATTGCAGCCTCTTGCCAGCTGCTTCGGATGTCTCATGCCTATCCTCAACCGCATTGCCGAATTTCATGATGAAATCACCGCCTGGCGACGGGATTTGCATCAGCATCCGGAAGTGCTGTTTGACGTGCATCGGACCGCCGGGATCGTGGCGGAAAAGCTGAAGGCCTTTGGGGTCGACGAGATCGTGACCGGGCTCGGTCGCACCGGCGTTGTCGGCATCATCAATGGGAAGAGCAATACCAGCGGCAAGACCATCGGGCTGCGCGCCGATATGGATGCGCTGACGGTCACCGAAAAGACCGGCGCCGCTTACGCCTCGACCATTCCGGGAAAGATGCATGCCTGTGGGCACGACGGGCACACCGCGATGCTTTTGGGCGCGGCGAAGTATCTGGCCGAGACGCGGAATTTCGATGGGCGCATTGCGCTGATCTTCCAGCCGGCGGAAGAGGGCGGCGGCGGCGGCAAGGTCATGCTCGACGATGGCCTCGTCGAAAAATTCGACATTTCGGAATTTTACGGGATGCACAATTGGCCGGGAATGCCGGTCGGGCATTTCGGTATTCGCCATGGCGGGATCATGGCGGCGACCGACCGGTTTTACATCACCATTACCGGCCAGGGCGGGCATGCGGCTAGGCCGCAGCAGACTATCGATCCGATCATTGTCGCGGCGCAAATGGTGACGGCGCTGCAGACGATCGTTTCGCGCAATTTGGATCCGCTGCAATCGGCGGTGCTTTCGGTGACGATGATCGAGGCGGGCGAGGCCGACAATGTCATTTCGCAGACGGCGAAGATCACCGGCACGGTGCGCACGCTCGATGGTGATGTGCAGGATTTCATCGAGGCGCGGCTCAATGAGATCGTGCCGCAGTTTGCCCGGAGCTTTGGGGCGAGCGCTGAAATCCGTTATGCGCGGGGCTACCCGGTGACGGTCAATTCGGCTGATGAAGCCGACTTTGCCGCTGATGTGGCGAGCGAAGTTGTCGGCGCTGAGCGGGTGGACCGGAATACGCCGCCGTCGATGGGCGGGGAGGATTTCTCCTTCATGCTCAACGAGCGCCCGGGGGCGTATATTTTCATCGGCAACGGGAATTCGTCGGAGCTGCATACGGATACGTATGATTTCAATGACGAGGCCATTCCGGTTGGGACGAGCTATTGGGTGCGCCTGGCGGAGACGGCACTGAAGGCGGAGTAAGGCCCCCTCACCTTTTCACCGCGTCATTCCCGCGAAAGCGGGAGTCCCAGTACACGGACAACAGAGATTCCCGCTTTCGCGGGAATGACACCGTGGGTGTTTGATGGACTTGAGGCTTGGCCCCGGCCCTACCCTAAAGAGACAAAATATACAGCCACCCCGTAATCGTCACGGCCGATAGCACCGTGGCTATGAGGATGGTGTTGGTCGCGACGCTGATGCCGCGATCGTAGTAGGTCGCGAACACATAGATGTTCACCCCGGCCGGCATGGCGGCAAGCAGGATGCCGTAGCGGGCCATTTCAAGCGGCACGTGGAGCACCCAGACCATCAGCACATAGGCGATGAAGGGGTGCAGGATCAGTTTTATGAGCGAGGCGACGAGGGCCTGCTTCCAGTTTTCGGAAAGTTTGAATTCGACCAGCGCGCCGCCGATGCCGAAGAGGGCGGCGGGGACGACAGCCTGGCTCATCATGACGAAGAAGGCTTCGGCAGGCTCAATCAGCTGAATATCGAGCAGAGAGCCAATGATGCCTGCAACAATGCCCCATATCAGGGGATTGGATGCGATGCGGCGAACGGCGACGACGAGCGTCTTGCCGAGTGGCTGACCGTCGCGCTTGACCAGTTCCATGGTCATCATGCCGACGGTGAGGAGGATCGCGCCATGGAGGCCGATGATCGAGAGAGTCACCGGCAGTGCATCGCTGCCATAGGCGCGCGTCAGGATGGGCAAGCCGACCAGCACGGTATTGGTGAAAGTGCCGGAAAAGCCGGCGGCGACACTTTCGCCCGGACGATTGCCAAAGGCGCGCTGGGCAATGACGATGCCGATGATGAAGCAGACGATGGCGCCGAAATAGAACGGGCCGATGATCGACGGATTGAAGGCCGCGCGAAAATCACTCGTCGAGATCGAGTGGAAGAGCAGGCACGGCGTCGCAAAGTTGTTGACGAAAGCGATGAGGCTTTTGACGCCCTCGGCCGGATAGAGGCGCTTGAGCACGGCGATATAGCCCAGGCCCATGAGACCGAAGATGGGCAGAATAACGTAGATGATGTCGAGCATTGGCCGAGGATCCGGGCCGGAAGGGAAAGGCAGGCCTAGACCCTTGGCGCGACGGGGTCAACCATGATCTTGTATGGAAGTTTTCAACTCCACAGTGTCGTATGACCGTGTTGTGAAAGCGCTAAGCCACCGCGCAATGTGGGTCGCCAAAACGAAACAATGATAGTTTCAAAACGAAAACAAATGACTTACATACGAACTATTCTTGGAGCGAAGCGATATGAGTGAGTCAGTGCTGGATCTGTTCGTCATCGGCGGCGGTATCAATGGGGCCAGCGTGGCACGCGATGCGGTGGGGCGCGGGTTTTCCGTTGGCCTCGCCGAAATGAACGACTTTGCTTCCGGCACCAGCTCGGCCGCGACCAAGCTGATCCATGGCGGGTTGCGCTATCTCGAGCACTACGAGTTCCGGCTGGTGCATGAGGCGTTGGCCGAGCGCGAGATCTTGTGGGCCGCGGCACCGCATATCATTCGGCCGCTGCGCTTCGTGCTACCCCATCACAAGGGGCTGCGGCCGGCCTTCGTGCTGCGCACCGGTTTGGCCATGTATGACTATATGGGCGGGCGGAAGCTGCTACCGGCAACCAAGACGCTGGACCTGACGCGCGATGTCACCGGGAAACCGCTAAAACCCGGCTATCGGCTGGGGTTCGAATATTCGGATTGCTGGGTCGATGATGCGCGTTTCGTGGTGCTCAATGTGCGCGATGCGGCGGACAAGGGCGCGAAGATCTATGCTCGCACGAAGGTGACTTCGGCGCGGAAGGAAAATGGCGCCTGGACGATTTCGCTTGAGGGCGAAGGTGGCACGCAGACCGTGCGCGCCAAGATGATCGTCAATGCGGCGGGGCCGTGGGTCGACAATGTCATCAATGGCGTGATGGGCAAGAACGGGGCGCATAATGTGCGGCTCGTTCAGGGCAGCCATATCGTAGTGAAGAAGCTCTATGACCACGATCGCTGCTATATTTTCCAGAACGGCGATGGGCGGATCATTTTCGCCATTCCCTATCAGGACGATTTTACGCTGATCGGCACGACGGACCGCGACTACAAGGGCGATCCGAAGGACGTCAAAATCTCGCAGGAAGAGACGGATTATCTGCTGAGCGCGGCGAGCGAGTATTTTGCCAAGCCCGTCACCAAAGACGAGATTGTCTGGACCTATTCGGGTGTGCGGCCGCTGTTTGACGATGGCGCGAGCGCGGCGCAGGAGGCGACGCGGGATTATGTGCTCAAGGTCGAGGGCGATGCCGCGACGGGCGCTGTGGTCAATGTGTTTGGCGGCAAGCTGACGACGTCGCGGCGCTTGGCCGAGTCGGTACTCGAAAAGATCGAAGAGGTGCTTGGCAAGAAGAAGGGCGCGTGGACGAAGGTCAGCACCCTGCCCGGCGGCGATTTCGGGCCGCTGAGTTTTGATGCGGAAGTGCGGCGGCTGGGGCTCGATTATCCGGACCTGCCGGGGACGTTGCTCAAGCGGTTGATGCGGCTTTATGGAAGCAAGGCGCGGGTGGTCCTGGGGGATGCCAAGAGCGTGGGGGATCTCGGCCAGAACTTTGGCGCTGATCTTTATGCGCGCGAGGTGATCTATCTCGTTGAGCATGAATGGGCGCACACGGCACAAGACGTGCTGTGGCGGCGGACGAAATTGGGGCTGCGGGTTGGAGCTGAGGATGTGGCGCGGCTTGAGGGTTATCTGGCTAGTCGCAAGTAAGTAGCCTTCGGTACTAAATCCTTGGTGGTCGTCACCACCGGGCCTGTCCCGGTGGTCCACGCCGAGGCAAGATGGATTGCCGGGACGAGCCCGGCAATGACGACGGAATGGAAATATCGAGGGACCACAGAGTTCCGGAGGAGAGTTTTATGAGCAATTTCATTCTGGCGATCGATCAGGGCACGACGTCGAGCCGGGCGATTGTGTTCGATGGCGACCGGAAGGTGGTCGGGGTCGGGCAGAAGGAATTTTCGCAGATCTTTCCGCAGGATGGCTGGGTGGAGCACGATCCGGAGGAAATCTGGGAGAGTGTGGTTGCAACCATCAAGACCGCGCTGGGCGAGGCCAAGGTTGGCGCAAGCGACATTGCGGCGATCGGGATTACCAATCAGCGCGAAACGGTGGTGGTGTGGGATCGGGCGACGGAGAAGCCGATCTACAATGCGATTGTCTGGCAGGATCGGCGGACTTCGGCGACTTGTGCGGAGCTGAAGCGCGCGGGGCATGAGGCGCTGTTTACCGAGCGGACCGGCTTGCTGCTCGACCCCTATTTTTCGGGCACGAAGGTCAAATGGCTGCTCGACAATGTCGAGGGGGCGCGGGCGCGGGCCGAGGCGGGTGAGCTGGCGTTTGGGACGATTGATACGTTCCTTATTTGGCGGCTGACGGGCGGCAAGGTGCATGCGACCGACGCGACAAATGCGGCGCGGACGCTGATGTTCGATATCGGGCGCAATCAGTGGGACGATGAGCTACTTGGTATTCTCGGCGTGCCGAAGGCGCTGTTGCCGGAGGTCAAAGACTGCGCCGATGATTTTGGGGTGACGGCGCTGTTTGGGGCCGAGATCCCGATTTTGGGTCTAGCGGGCGACCAGCATGCGGCGACGATTGGGCAGGCGTGCTTTGCACCGGGCATGGTCAAATCGACCTATGGCACGGGCTGCTTTGCGGTGTTGAACACTGGCAAGGACATGGTTCGGTCGCAGAACCGGCTTCTTACAACCATCGCCTATCGGCTGAATGGCGAGACGATCTATGCGCTCGAGGGCTCGATCTTTATTGCCGGCGCGGCGGTGCAGTGGATACGCGACGGGCTGAAGCTGGTGAAGCACGCCAGCGAAACTGGGCCGCTGGCGCAGACGGCGGACCCGAGCCAGAACGTCTATATGGTGCCGGCCTTTGTGGGGCTTGGGGCGCCGTGGTGGGACGCGGAGGCGCGCGGGGCGATCTTTGGGATTACCCGCAATACCGGGCCGGCCGAGATCGCACGGGCGGCGCTGGAGGCGGTTTGCTACCAGACACGCGACCTGCTGGAGGCGATGCGGAAAGACTGGACGGCTAAGGGCGACACGGTGCTGCGCGTTGATGGCGGCATGGTCGCTTCGGACTGGACGATGCAGTTTCTGGCGGATGTGCTCGATGCGCCGGTGGATCGGCCGACTATCCTTGAAACCACGGCGCTGGGTGCGGCCTGGCTTGCGGGCATGAAGGCTGGGGTTTGGCCGGATATGGACGAATTTGCGGCCGGGTGGGCGCGGGATCGGCGGTTTGAGCCGGCGATGGACGCGGCGGTGCGCGATGCGAAGGTTGCCGGTTGGGACGACGCCGTGCAGCGCGTGCTGACCGCCTAGCCTTATTCGCCTTCGACTGACGGAGCCGGTTCGTCGTCTTCCTCGGAGGTCGGCTGGTTGACGTTGGGATTGTCGCGCAGGAGCGTTGTCACTTCATTGTCGAGGTTGACCATGAAGCGCTCGATGCGGGTGCCGTTGGACCCAAAATCGTGCGGCGCGTTGATCGAGGCGGAGCGCATGTCGACCTTGGCGCCGGTGGGCGTGGGCGAGACGCGGAAGACCGCTTCTTCGCGCCAGCCGGGAATGGTGGTGATGCGGGCATTGATGCGGCCCGGGGTACCATCGAGGCCGGGGCCGACATTGAGGCGGATATTCCAGCCTTCGGCTTCGACGAGGCGCTCGACCACGCCGAACAGGGAAACCACATCGAGCGGATAGGTGCGGGTGGTCGCATTGGGGAAGATGCGCGCCTGCTCCTCGGGCGTGACGAGCTTGGGCGGCGGCATTTTGGCCGTATCGGGCAGGAACAGCAGCGGCAGCTCGCCGCGCGGCACGGTGGCAATGTCGGTCACCGGCGGATAGCGCCAAGCGTAGTAGCCATAATAGGCGAAGGGCGCGAGGCAGATGAGGCCGAGGAAAAGGCCCGACAGCGCCTTGCCCCAGCCCTGATCGCCGGAAAACCAGAGGCGGGCGAGCGCGAGCAGCGCCACCAGCACCGCCAGCGCCGAGACGCCGAGCGCCAGCATGGCGACGATGAAGAAGCTCGGCGAGTCGATGAGCCCCAGATGGTGCATGCCGACGGGCAGAATGACGAGCGGAATGGCGATCCTGCCAATCCGGCCGGCCCAAATGGCCGTTTTCGACGTTCTGATCAGTATGCGCACGAAGAGGCTTTTCCCTTGCTCGCGCCTGTTTTACGTCAAAGGTCTTGGGATTGTTTAAACGAATGTTATCCAGCAAGGCGCCGGCTTATGGGGCCGTGCTCACGGGTAGAGCCGCGCATTCTCCCAGGGGGCATCGGGCGTTTCGCGGGTGAAACGGACGCGGTCGTGGAGGCGGTATTCGCCGTCCTTCCAGAATTCCATCATGGTCGGTTTGATGCGGAAACCGGCCCAGTGGGCGGGGCGGATGACGGGGGCATCGCCGATCTCGGCGGTGAGCGTATCGACGCGCGCAATGAGGGCTGCGCGGCTTTCGAGCGGGCGGGACTGGAGCGAGGCCGACGAGGCGATCTGGCTGCCGCGGTGGCGCGAGGCGAAATAGGCGTCGGACTCGGCGGGGCTGACGACTTCTACCGGGCCACGGAGACGAACCTGGCGCCGCAGCGACTTCCAATGGAAGACGGCGGCGGCCTGCGGATTGGCAAGGAGCTCGCGGCCCTTGTCGCTCTCGAAATTGGTGAAGAAGCAGAAGCCCCTGGCATCGCGGGCATTGAGCAGGACCATGCGGACATCGGGCATGCCCGCTTCATCGGCGCTGGCGAGGGCCATGGCGTGGGGATCGTTGGGCTCGCTGTCATTGGCCAGGGCAAACCACTCCTCGAACACGGCAAAAGGATCGAGGTTCGAGCGGTCGCCATCATCGAAAAGGCGTTCGGTGAGTGTCTGCAGCATCGTCATATTTCCCGCGCTTTCGCCCCTCTCAAACTGGACAAGCAGGGGGTGCGTGGCCATATAGGACTCGAATTGTGGGCGAAGCAACGCCCGACCCAAACAGATTGGACCAAATGCGCGATCCTTACACCGTGCTCGGGGTGCCGCGGTCCGCAAGCGAGAAGGACATCAAGTCCGCCTATCGCAAGCTGGCCAAGAAGTATCACCCCGACCAGAATCCCGACGACCCTTCGGCACACGGAAAATTTGCCGAGGCGACGCATGCCTATGACCTGCTCAATGACGCGGAAAAGCGCGGCCAGTTTGACCGCGGCGAAATCGACGCCGAAGGCAATCCGCGCTTTGCCGGCTTTGGTGGCGGCGGCGCGGGCCGTGGTGCGCGGCCGGGCGCCGGTGGCGCGGGCGGGTTTTCGGCCGAAGACATCTTGAAGGAATTCATGAGCGGCTTTGGCGGCCAGCCGCGCGGCGGCGCGCGCCCGGGTGGCGGTGCCGGTAGCGGGCAATGGGACCCCTTTGCCGGTGGCATGGGCGCGGGTGCTGGCGCGCAGGCGCGTGGCGGCATGAAGGGCGAGGACGTGGTCGTCAACGCCACCGTATCGCTGGAAGACGCGCACAAGGCCGCTTCCGTGCCGGTGCGCATGCCGACGGGCAAGGTGCTGAACGTCAAACTGCCCGAGAAGGTGGAAGAAGGTCAGCAGATCCGGCTCAAGGGCCAGGGTTCGCCCAATGCCTTTGGCGAGGCCGGCGATGCCTTGGTGACGGTGCGCTTCGAGAAATCGAAAGTGTTCCGGCGCGATGGACATGATGTGCGCACCGACGTTTCGGTGACGCTCTATGAGGCCGTGCTGGGCGCCAAGGTGCGCGTGCCGACGCTCGATGGTTCGGTGGAGTTGAACCTGCCGCCGGGCGTCGATACGGGCAAGGCGCTACGCCTCAAGGGCAAGGGCCTTTATGGCGATGGCGATCTCTACGTGAACATCCGCGTAGTGCTGCCGCCCGGTGGTGATGCCGATCTCGAGGCGCTCGCGCGTTTCATGCGCGACCAGAAGCCCTACAAGGTTCGGGAGAGCTAAACCTTGCCCGGAAGCCTTGTCGTTGCACTGATTGTAGCGGCCGTGCTGATGGTGGGCGGGCTGGTGGTGCTGGGCATTCCCGGTGCCGTCTATGCCAGCGTGACGGCGCCCCTCGCCGAACTGTTGCGCGGCCTGCCGCCGGGGAGCCTGCTTACTGGTGACCGGGCCTGGCCCTTGGCCATCGTGATGACCCTGGCGGTGCCGCCGGCGCTGCCGCTCGCCGTATGGCTGCTGGGCTGGCTGCGGCCGGCTGCCGGCTGGCTCGAGGCTACGGCCTGGGTCGTTGGCGGGGTTTATCTCTGGGCGCTGGCGGTTGTGGTGGGGTTGAGTTTTTAGGGGTTTTGACCTCGCACGGCGTCTGAGCCGCATGCGAGATTCCCGCTTTCGCGGGAATGATGCGGTGGGTGGGAATGAACGCTGGTGACTTGGCCACCCTACTCCCTCGGTGCGGCGGCTCTTTGCAGTCGGTCGTTGATGGCTTCGCCCAGGCCCTCGTGGGGGATGGGGGCCACGGCGATCGTTTGAGCGCCGGTGGCGTCCAGTTCGTGCAGCATCGAGAAGAGGTTGCGGGCGGCTTCGTGGAGGTCGGACGAGGGGGAGAGGTTTCGCGTTTCGCCCACAAAATTTCCCTTGGGGCCAAAGGCCAAGAAGGCTTCGCCGGGGTTTGGCGTCGTGTCGAGCCGCATGGCGGCGTTGGGGGCGTAGTGGCTCAAGAGCATGCCGGGGGCGGAAATCTTGGCGCCTTTGGCAGCGCGGGCAACTTTGCGTCCGAAGGCTTTTTCGATGTCTTCGCGGGCTAGCGCGCCGGCGCGGAGCTGGATGATGGTTTCGCCATCGACGGCCACGATGGTCGATTCAACGCCGGCCTTGCAGGCGCCGCCATCAAGCACCGGGACTTTGCCAGAAAAACCGCGACGGACCTGTTCGGCCGTGGTGGGCGAGAGCTTTCCGGAGGGATTGGCGGACGGCGCCGAGAGCGGGCGGCCGGTGGCGCGGAGGAGCGCGAGGGCAACCGGATGATCGGGCATGCGCAGGGCGACGGTGTCGAGCCCGGCGGTCGCGACATCGGCAAGGCCATGGCCGGGGCGCAGCGGCACGACGATGCTGAGAGGGCCGGGCCAGAATTTTTCGGCGAGGGCCTTCGCCAGGGGAGAAAAGATCGCGAGCTTTTCAGCCATTTCGAGATCGGCCACATGGGCGATCAAAGGATTGAAACGAGGACGGCCCTTGGTTTCGTAAATCGAGAGCACGGCATCGGGATTGGTCGCGTCGGCGCCGAGGCCATAGACGGTCTCGGTGGGAAAGGCGACGAGATTGCCGGCGCGCAGCGAGGCGGCGGCATCCGCAATGGCCTGATCATCGGGAAATGTGCTCATGGGCGGTGTTTGACAAGCGGCCCTGGCCGCGTCAAGACACAAGGGCGCGCAAGGCATTTTTCGTTTGTTGCGCATTTGCCCTAGAAAAGTGGTATTCATTTTTCCCGAACCCACTCGGAAGCCACCCGTGACCACGCTGCTCGTCAGCCAAGCCAATTTTGCCGATCACCGGACGCCGGCCGGCCACCCCGAGCGCGCCGACCGGATCGCTGCTGTCGAAGAAGCGCTTGCGGCGCAGAATTTTGATCGGCTGGTGCGGCGCGAAGCGCCCTATGGCGACATAACTCTGGCAGAGCTCGTGCACGACGCCAACTATATGGCGCGGCTGCGGGCGGCGCGGCCGGCCGAGGGCATCGGGCAGATCGATACCGATACGTTTATTTCCGACCAGTCCCTTTCAGTGGCGGCGACCGGACTGGGCGGGGCGCTGGCGGGACTGGATGCGGTGGTGATGGGCGAGGTGGACAATGCCTTCTGCGCCATTCGCCCGCCAGGGCACCATGCCGAAATCGACCGGCCGATGGGCTTTTGCCTGATCAATACGGCCGCGATCGTAGCGCGCGAGGCGCAACGGAAGTATGGCGCGGAGCGGGTCGCCATCGTGGATTTTGACGTACACCACGGCAATGGCACGCAGGATATCTTCTACGAAGACCCGACCGTGTTCTATGCCTCGAGCCACCAGATGCCGCTGTTTCCGGGCACGGGGCACCCGAGCGAACATGGGGTGGGCAATATCGTCAACACCGCCCTCAAGGCGCATACCGATGGCTCGGAAATGCGCGAGGCCTATAACCAGGTCATCCTGCCCGCCCTCGACAATTTCGGACCCGACCTGATCCTGATTTCGGCGGGTTTTGACGCCCACAAGCGCGACCCGTTGGCGCAGCTTGAATGGGAAGACGGCGACTATGCCTGGGTCACGGGAAAGTTGATGGATGTCGCCGAACGTCGTTGCGGCAATCGCATTGTGTCGCTGCTCGAAGGTGGCTATGACCTCAAGGGCCTTGCCGGAGGCGTGCGCCAGCACGTGGCCATGCTGATGGACGGGGCGACCAGTTCTCTCAACTTTTAGGATTGCGCCATGGCCGAGATTGCCGACGATGTGAAAGCCCTGAGCTTCGAGGCAGCTCTGGAGCAGCTCGAACAGATCGTGCAGAAGCTCGAAAGCGGCCGCGCCCCGCTGGCCGAATCCATTGCCATCTATGAGCGCGGCGAAGCGCTGAAGGCGCATTGCGAAATGCTGCTGAAGACGGCCGAAGCGCGGATCGAGAAGATTACGCTGAGCCGTGAAGGCAAGGCCGTGGGCACCGAGCCGCTCGACGCGAACTGACGCCATCTCGACGATCGTCATCACCGGGCTTGTCCCGGTGATCCTCGCCTCGGAGCGCGCCGGGACATGGATTGCCCGGACAAGCCGGGCAATGACGACAACTGGAGGGGGCCGGGGCTCCCCGGGAAATCCACAAGAATGACGACGAACAAGACGCTGCGCAATTTCCGCATTGTGCTTTGGGTGCTGGTGGCCGTGGCGGCCATCGGGGCGACCTGGCTTTACATCTATCGTCCGCCGCAGCGGCCGCTGGGGCTCAATGGGCAGAGCTTTGCGCTCAACTCGACCAAGGGCGGCGTTTTCACTGAAAAGGACCTCGTCGGCACGCCGACGCTGCTGTTCTTTGGCTATACGTTCTGCCCGGATGTGTGTCCGACGACGCTGGCCGAAACCATGGCCTGGCGCAGCGAACTGGGCCTGACGCCCGAGGACCTGCGCATCGTCTTCGTCACCGTCGACCCCGAGCGCGACACGCTTGATATGGTGAAGGACTATGTCGAGGCCTTTGATCCTTCGGTGATCGGGCTGGTTGGCGACGAGGCGGCGACAGCGCAGGTGAAAACGGCCTTTGGCGTGTTTTCGGAAAAGGCGGGCGATGTGGAGAGCGAATATTATCTCGTCAACCACACGGCGCTGACCTTCCTGATCGACCGCGCGGGCGCTTTCCAGGGCACCGTGGCCTATGAAGAGGCGCGGGATACGGCGCTGGCCAAGGTCAAGCGGCTCGTCGAGCGGTGAGCGAGCGCATCCGGCTCGATCTTGCGATTGAGCAGCGCGGCCTGTTGCCGAGCCGCGCGCGGGCGCGAGACGCCATTTTGCGCGGCACGGTGCGCATCAATGGCGAAGCGGCCAAGAAACCCAATCAGATGGTGGGGCCGGACGACGCGATAGTGCTCGATGATCCGGCGGCGCGCTATGTGTCACGGGCGGCGCTGAAACTGTTGGCGGGGCTCGATGCGGGCGGAATCGCTGTCGCGGGCAAGACCTGCCTCGATGTCGGATCGTCGACCGGGGGTTTTACGCAGGTTTTGCTGGAGCGCGGTGCGGCAAAGGTTTTTGCCGTGGATGTGGGGCATGACCAGTTGCATGAGAGCCTGAGGAGCAATCCGCGGGTCGTGAGCCTTGAAGGGTTCAATGCGCGGGAGATTTCGCGCGTGGAAATTCCCGAGCCGGTGGAGCTGCTGGTTTCGGATGTGAGCTTTGTGTCGGTGACGAAAGTGCTGGAGGCGCCGCTGGGGCTGTGCGCGCCGCGCGCTGACGCCGTCATTCTCTTCAAGCCGCAGTTTGAGGTGGGGCGCGATTTCGTCGGCAAGGGCGGGATTGTCACGGATGCCGAGGCCGGTGCGCGCGCCATGGGCGAGGTGATCGCCTTTGTCGAAGCGCAGGGGTTTGCGCA